>NZ_JBXAQX010000005.1:338807-423451 GCF_058807655.1 Caulobacter sp. GW821-FHT12A07 | reverse complement strand
CGACCACCGAGATCTACACTCTTACATCATCGTCGGCAGCGTCAGGTGTGTAGAAGACCCGAGAGCGAAGGCGGTGGCGCCGATCGGCGCCCCCGCGAGAGTCGCGGCGAGCATCAGCCCAGCCAGCGGCTTAAAGGTGAGTTTCATCGTTGGTATCCCCTTTCCCCGACGATTACAGAGCGGCCGGGCCGGTTTCGCCCGTCCGAATGCGCACGGCTTCTTCGACATTGAGGACGAAGATCTTGCCGTCGCCGATCTTGCCCGTGGCCGCGGCGGCCTTGACCGCTTCGACCGCCTTGGCCGCGGACGCATCGTCCACCACGGCTTCCAGCTTCACCTTGGGCACGAAGTTCACTTGGTACTCCGCGCCGCGATAAATCTCGGTTTGGCCCTTCTGGCGGCCGTAACCCTTCACTTCCGACACCGTCAGGCCTTCGACGCCCGCGGCGACCAGCGCCTCGCGGACTTCATCGAGCTTGAAGGGTTTGACGACCGCTATGATCAGTTTCATCCGCCTTGCTCCGGCCCGCCGTACAGGCAGGCCCCCCTTGTTTGGTTGCTAGAGCGCGTTCGCTCACTCGATCACCGCGACGCCGCCGGAATGCGGCCGCGTCGTTTCCCCGGCGCTCGCACGCTATCGGCCACGGTTCCTGGAACGGGGGCACGGGTTAGGGTTTGAGAAACGAAAGGGACGAGGCGCCGGAAAAATAATCATAGAACATCGATATTGCACTTTTAGAAGGCAAAATAAGCGTCCAGCGGCGCCGTGGCGCGGGACGTCGCTGAACGTCTACAATCGCGGCTCCCATCTCCCTTTCGGAGGATTCTCCATGCCGCCCCTGTGGGCCAAGATCGCCCCGTGGGCGCTGCTGATCTGCTCCAACGTCTTCATGACCTTCGCCTGGTACGGCCACCTCAAGCACCGCGCCATCGCACTGCCTCTGGCCATACTGACCAGCTGGATGATCGCGCTGCCCGAATACATGCTGGCGGTTCCCGCCAACCGCATCGGTGCGGGCGTCTATTCCACGGCTCAGCTCAAGACCGGGCAAGAAGCGATCACGCTGATCGTCTTCACGTTGTTCTCCTACTTCTACCTCGGAGAGGCGATCCGCTGGACGACGGCGCTGGGTTTCCTGCTGATCTTCGCCGGAGCTTCACTGGTGTTCTTTTTCAAGTAACGGCGAAGTCTGGATCACGAGCCCGTGAGGTCGTGCAACGGACTCGCAATCTGGAGCGTACAGCCGGCCTGGAATTCGAGCGAAAGGACCAGGCCATGTATGTGACGCGCTTCCTCTCCGCCGCCGCCGCCGTCGCGCTGCTTTCGGGCGTCGCCATCGCCCAGACGACGGCCCCGGCCCAGCCGCCCGCCGCTCCGCCTCCCGCGACCACCGCCGCCCCGGCGACGGCGGCCGCCAAGGTGACCCCGAACGGCGACCTGATCGCCACGGCCAAGGCCTCGGGTCAGTTCACGGTCTTTCTCAAGGCCCTGGACGCCACCAACCTGACCAGCGTGCTGGCCAGCAATCCGAACCTGACGGTGTTCGCCCCGACCGACGCGGCCTTCGCGGCCCTGCCGGCCGGCGAGCTCGACCGCCTGATGCAGCCGGCCAACGCCGCCCAGCTGCAGAAGGTGCTGACCTACCACGTGATCAACACCAAGGTGGACAGCAGCAAGATCAACGGCGCCAAGGGCGAGGTGAAGACCGTCGAGGGCTCGTCGGTGACGCTGGACGGCAGCGGCGCGACGCCGATGGTCGACGGCGCCAACATCGTCCAGGCCGACGTGCTGGCCACCAACGGCGTGCTGCACGTGGTCGACAAGGTGCTGATCCCCAAGGACGTGCCGATCCAGGCGGCCGCGGCCGCGACGGATGACGCCGCCACCAGCATGGCCTCGACGACCGCCAGCGCCGACGTGATGTCGGCTACCGACGCCGGTTCCGACGTCGCCGCCCAGGCCGCGCCGGCGCCGGCTCCGGATCAGGCCGCGACCCCGTCGGCCACCGACGCCCCGGCCGACCAGGCCCTGAACCCGACCACCGCGCCGGCCCCTGCCGATCCGACCGCCACCACCACGGCGCCGGCCGCCGACACCGGCACGGCCTCGCCCACTTCGGCGACCCTGCCGGCCTCGTCGCTGAACCCCGAGCAGCAGGCGACCCTGAAGGCCGGCGACGCCAACGTGGTCTCCAACCCGCCGGTCGCCGACACGCCCGAGAACCGCAAGGCCTACGGCTTGCCGATGTCCAACGCCGGCAAGCGCTCGGCCGCCAAGGGCAACTAAGTTCGAACGGGGCGTAACAAACGACGTCCCCTTCGCTTGAAGCGACAGTCGGCGGGCCCTATGGTCCGCCGACTTTTTTCAGGCCCTTGTTCGGACGTCATGCCCGCCGCCCCCAAATCGTTTCAAAGCCTCATCCTGACGCTCCATAACTACTGGAGCGAAAAGGGCTGCGTGATCCTGCAGCCGCACGACGTGGAAGTGGGGGCGGGGACGCTGCACCCGGCCACGGTGCTGCGCGCGCTCGGCCCCAAGCCGTGGAACGCGGCCTATGTCCAGCCCTCGCGCCGTCCGGGCGACGGCCGCTATGGCGAGAACCCCAACCGCCTGCAGCACTATTATCAGTACCAGGTGATCCTGAAGCCGAACCCGGCCGACATGCAGGACCTGTATCTTGGCTCGCTGGAGGCCATCGGCCTGGACCTGCGCACCCACGACATCCGCTTCGTCGAGGACGACTGGGAAAACCCCACCGTCGGCGCCTGGGGCCTGGGCTGGGAAGTGTGGTGCGACGGCATGGAGGTGTCGCAGTACACCTACTTCCAGCAGGTCGGCGGCCTGGACGTGAGCCCGGTGGCCGGCGAGCTGACCTACGGCCTGGAACGCCTGGCCATGTACGTGTTCGGCGTCGACAACGTCTACGACCTGCCGTTCAACGATCCGGACTCGCCGCTGGGCGCCCTGACCTATGGCGACGTCTTCCTGGCCAACGAGCGCCAGCAGTCGGAAGCCAACTTCCACGGCTATGACGTCGCCGTGCTCAAGCAGCAGTTCGAGCAGATGGAAGAGCAGGTGCCGCTGATGCTGGCCCGCTCCTACAAGAACGAGACCCTGGTCCTGCCCGCCTACGACATGGTCCTCAAGGCCAGCCACCTCTTCAACCTGATGAACGCCCGCGGCGCGATCGCCGTCGCCGAGCGCGCCAGCTACATCGGCCGCATCCGCGACCTCTGTAAGATGTGCGCCCAGAAGTGGGTCGAGCTGCAGGAAGCCGCGTAACTCCAATGCCCCAACTGCTTCTCGAACTGTTCTCCGAAGAGATCCCCGCCCGCATGCAGGGCCAGGCCGCCAAGGACCTGGAGCGCATGGCGCGCGAGCACTTGGCCGCCGCCGGCTTCCTGCCCGAGGCCCTGAAGACCTTCGCCGGCCCGCGCCGCCTGACCCTGGTGGCCGAAGGCCTGCCGCTGGCCCAGGCCGACCGCAAGGAAGAGCTGAAGGGCCCGCGCGTCGGCGCCCCGCAGCAGGCCATGGACGGCTTCCTGCGCAAGGCCGGCCTGACGCAAGACCAGCTGGTCGAGCAGAACGGCGTCTGGATGGCCTTCGTCGAGAAGAAGGGCCGCCCGACCGCCGAAATCGTCGCCGAGATGGTGGAAGCCATCGTCCGCGGCTTCGCCTGGCCCAAGTCGATGACCTGGGGCACGGGCAAGCTGCGCTGGGTGCGTCCGCTGAAGCGGATCCTCTGCGTGCTCGACCGTGAAGTGGTGCCGTTCAGCATCGACGGCATCGCCAGCGGCGACGTCACCGAAGGCCACCGCTTCATGGGTGAAGCGAAACCCTTCGTGGCTAAAGACTTCGACGAATACGTCGCCGGCCTGGAAGCCCACTTCGTCGTGCTCGACGTCGAGGAGCGCAAGGCGCGCATCCTCGAAGGCTGCAAGACTCTGTGCTTCGCCCGGCATCTCGAACTGGTCGAAGACCAGGGACTTCTGGAAGAGGTCGCCGGCCTGGCCGAATGGCCGACCCCGGTGTTGGGCGACATGGATCCGTCGTTCCTCGACCTGCCGCCCGAGGTGATCCGCACCTCGATGCGCACGCACCAGAAGTACTTCGCCGTGCGCAAGCCGGGGCAGGCGGGTCTGGCCCCGCACTTCATCACCGTGGCCAATATCGAGGCCAAGGACGGCGGCAAGGTGATCGCCGCCGGCAACGCCAAGGTGCTGTCGTCGCGCCTGTCCGACGCCCGCTTCTTCTGGGACGAGGACGTCAAGACCGGCTTCGAGCCGTGGCTGGCCAAGCTGGACGGCGTGACCTTCCACGCCAAGCTCGGCACCATGGCCCAGCGCGTCGAGCGCATCGTCGCCCTGGCCGGCGAGATCGCGCCCCTGGTCGGCGCCGATGTCGATAAGGCCAAGGAGGCCGCGCGCCTGGCCAAGGCCGACCTGACCTCGCAGATGGTCGGCGAGTTCCCTGAGCTTCAGGGGATCATGGGCGGCTACTACGCCCGCCACTTCGGCCTGGATCCCGAGATCGCCGCGGCGATCCAGGACCACTACAAGCCGCAGGGCCCCTCCGACGCCGTTCCGACCGCGCCGCTCAGCGTGGCCGTGGCCCTGGCCGACAAGCTGGATACGCTGGTCGGGTTCTTCGCGATCGACGAGAAGCC
This sequence comes from Caulobacter sp. GW821-FHT12A07, assembly GCF_058807655.1. Classification (NCBI taxonomy): domain Bacteria; kingdom Pseudomonadati; phylum Pseudomonadota; class Alphaproteobacteria; order Caulobacterales; family Caulobacteraceae; genus Caulobacter; species Caulobacter sp. GW821-FHT12A07. Next base: position 418,784 of record NZ_JBXAQX010000005.1, on the reverse strand, counting down.
GACGGGTTCGAAGGATCCCTATGCGCTGCGTCGCGCGGCGCTGGGCGTGATCCGGATCATTCTGGAGGCGGGTAAGAGCTTCCCGCTGACCAGGGTGTTGGCATCGGCGCATGGTAGAACGCACGAAGCTGCCACTGGCGACAGCTGGAGGTTTGTGGCTAGCGAAGATGGACGTCTGCTCGATGGTGGGTCTGTTCCTCTCAACGCTTCCCTCGTAGGCGATTTGATCGGTTTCTTGGCCGATCGTCTGAAGGTGACCCTGAAGGATCAGGGCAAGCGCCACGACCTCGTCGACGCCGTGTTCGCCCTGGGCGATGACGATCTCGTGCGGATCGTCGCGCGGGTCGAGGCCCTGGACGGCTTCCTGAAGACCGACGACGGCAAGAACCTGCTGGCCGGCTACAAGCGCGCCTCCAACATCCTCAAGGCCGAGGAGAAGAAGGGTCCGCTGCCGCAAGGGCAGGCCGAGGAGCCGGCCGCCGACAGCGCCGCCGAGGTCGGGCTCTACCAGGCCCTGCGCCTGCTGGACCGTCCGCTGAAGGACGCCCTGGCCAAGGAAGACTTCACCGGCGCCATGGCGCAGCTGGCCGCCCTGCGCGAGCCGGTGGACGCCTATCTCGACGGCGTCTTCGTCAACGACCCCGAGCACCGCGACAACCGCCTCAAGACCCTCGCCGCCGTCCGCGCGGCCATGGGCCAGGTGGCGGACTTCGGACTGGTGGGAGGCTGACCCTGATCGTTGGGAACCTCCCCCTGTGGGGGAGGTGATCGCGCAGCGATCGGTGGGGGGAGTGGTTGCTGAATCGGCCACGCGCCGCGACGGCTGAAAACGTCCCCCCACCGGCCTTCAGCCGCCTCCCCCAGAGGGGGAGGTTCTTACTCACAAACATCCGCCCACTTGGCGTTGACCGCGTCGGTTCCGTCCGCTTCCTCGATCACCAGCGCGCCGTCGGACCAGACGAAGCGCTCGGGGCCGTCGAAGCTGTCCTGTTCCTGCTGGATGTCGACCTGGCCGCAGACCGAGACGACGTCGCCGTCCTGGTGGGTGAAGACCTGGCCGAAGACGACGGCCGTGGCCTCGGGGAAGCGGTTCTGCACGGCGATCTTGCCGCCGGAGATGGCCAACTGGTCGTCGCCCCGGTCCTCGACCGCCTCGTCGGCGGCGTCGTGGAAGACGTAGGCCACCAGGCCCAGGCCCGTGCCGAGCAGGATCACGGCGGCGCCGATCGCGGCCAGGATGCGGATGTCGATCTTCATGCCGCTAGTCGGCCGCAGGTTGCGGGCGTGGTCAACCGACCTTCAAATTATCCCGTCATTCCCGCCCTTGTGGCGGGAACCCCTCTGTCAGCCGCAGGTGCAGGTGGGGCGGATCGCTGGCGATCCGCTTGCGCTTTCCCTGCGAGCGGAACCAGGGTTTCCCGCCACAAGGGCGGGAATGACGGGAGTTGGGGGGCTGCTATTCCCGCAGCAGCGGCAACGACAGCCCGCCGGCCTGTCTTGCGCCAAGAATCTCGCGCCTGAACCGGAACAGCTCCGCCGGGCGGCCGCCGGTTTCGCTGTCGAGGCGGCCCAGGCCCTCGACCAGGTCCTCGCGCTCGACCACGCGGCGGAAATTCTGCTTGTGCAAGGGCACGCCGGCGATGGCCTCGACGGTGCGCTGCAGGGTCGAGAGGGTGAACTCGGCCGGCGTCAGTTCGAACACCACCGGGCGGTACTTGATCTTGCCGCGCAGGCGGGAAAGCCCGGTGGCCAGGATCCGTCGGTGGTCGGAGATCATCGGCTCGCCCAGGGCCGCGGACAGGGCCTCGGGCTCGGCCGGGTCGTGGCCGTCGGCGCGGGCTCGGTCGCGGGCGGCTTCGGGGGCCAGGCCCGCCTCGTAGAGCAGCTCGTAGCGCTCCAGCACCCGTTCCTCGTTCCACGGCGCGCCGTCCAGGGCGAAGGCCAGGCGGGCGCGGGCCAGGCGGTCGGCGTCGTCGCCGGCCCAGCGGCGCAGGGCAGGCGCGATGGCCTCGTCGAGCAGGGCGGGGCGGCCGGCGCGCCAGTCTTCCCAGGGGAAGAACCGGGTCCATGGCGCCCAGACAGTGTCGGGGGCCTGGGTGTCGGTGGCCTTGGGCGTCAGGCCCAGATAGCCGATCGAGACGACGCGGGCCGCGCCGGCCCCGACCTCGGCGCGCGGGGCGTCGCGGCCCTTGTCGCCGAAGGTGTAGAGCTGCTCGACATAGCCCAGCTGGAAGCGGGTCTGCTCGGTGACGAAGGCGCGCAGGGCCAGCTCGAAGGTGCGGTGGCCCTCGGGGTCGAACGGGCCGAACGGCAGGCCGGGCAGGGGCGAGGCGATGTCGGTGACGGCGTCGTGCGGGCGCACGGTCAGGACCACGACCTCGCCGTCGCGCACGGCCACGACCACGGCCGACAGGCCGATGACGACGGCGGAGCTGGAAGAGCCGCCGCTCATTCGGTCTCGCCAATCATTCTGTTTCGAACGCCGCGCTGGGCGAGGATTCGTAGCCGGCCGCCTTCGACAGCACGTGGAACCGCTGGACGTAGCGGGCCTGGGCCTCGAACGGGGGCTGGGGGACGATCTTCAGGTCGTAGCCGGCCGGCGGCGCGCCGAAGATCGACAGGGATTCTGCATGCTCGAATCCGGCCAGCTGGGTGGCCTCGAAGAAGGCGCAGGCGCGGTCGGCCTGCTTGATCAGCTTCTTGATCGGGGCCGGGGTCTTCACCGGCAGGCCGAAGCGGATGTGGATGGCGTCTTCCAGCCGGGCCTCGAAGTCCTTGTACGAGACGCCCAGCGCCGCCTTGAAAGGGCTGATCATGTCGCCGATCACGTATTCGGAGGCGTCGTGCAGCAGGGCCGCCAGGCGCCAGCGCGGCTCGAGGTCGGGCTTGATGTGGGCGGCGATCTCCTCGACCACCAGGCTGTGCTGGGCCACCGAAAAGCCGTGCTCGCCGATCGTCTGGCCGTTCCAGCGGGCCACCCGCGCCAGGCCGTGGGCGATGTCCTCGATCTCGATATCCATCGGCGACGGGTCCAGCAGATCCAGCCTGCGGCCCGAAAGCATCCGCTGCCACGCTCTCGGCTGGCCCTTATGCAGCCCTTTGGCCACGAGATCGTTCCTTACGGTGAAGGTGGTTTGAGTGCCGTATCGCTTGATGAAGATCAATGATGGCCCGGGCCGACGCCTGTGGAAATGCGTTTTGTCAGAAAGCGCGCAAAGGCGCGTTACGGCAGGGCGCGGGGACCGATTTCGGCGCCCGTCGCGCGCCGGCGATTTGGAGGATGGATCATGAGCTGGGCGAGAATCATGGCGCCGCTGGCCGGGGCCAAGTCCGACGAAGGCGTCCTGCGGGCCGCGGCCGAGCTGGCCGCCGGCTTCGACGCCGAACTGGCCGCCATCCATGCGCCGGCCGACGTGGCCGACCTGATGCCGTGGATGGGCGAGGGCTTCATGGGCGGGGTGCAGGTCACCGCGCTCGAAAGCCTGAAGGAAGCCGCCGTCGAAGGCGCCCACGCCGTCGAGGCCCTGGTCGCCTCGCTCGGCTATCCGCGCGCCCGCGTCACCACCCTGGAATCGCCGGTGTGGGCGGGCCTGGCGATGGAGTGCCGGCTGTCGGACGTGATCGTGTTCGACGACGCCGCCGCGCGGGGCAAAGGCCCGTTGGCCGAAGCCTTCCAGCAGATGATCGCCGACGAGCAGCGGCCCGTGCTGGTGGCGCGTTCCGGCCTGAAGGTCGGCGGCACGGTCCTGGTGGCCTGGGACGGCGGCAAGGAGGCCAGCCGCGCCCTGCGCACGGCCCTGCCGCTGTTGCAGAAGGCTTCGCGCGTGGTGGTGGCCGGCGCGCCGGCGGCCTCGTCGCGCAGCTTCGAGCTGGCCCGGATGGTCGACTTCCTGGCCGCGCGCGGGGTGACCGCCCAGGTGCGGGTGCTGGAGGGCGCGCACGATGCGGCCAAGCTGCTGCTGGAGGCTGCCCGCGAGGAGGGGGCCGAGGTGCTGGTCGCCGGCGCCTTCGGCCACCCGCGCCTGCAGGAGTTCATCTTCGGCGGAACGACCCGCAGCCTGCTGAACGCCGACGGGCCGTCGCTCTTCCTGTCGCACTGAGTTTTCAACCAAGAAGAAGGAGGCAGTCCATGTCCCTGTCGCGCATCGTCATGCGCCTGGCCCGCAATCCGGGCACCGAGTTCGCCGGCGGCGACGATCATCGCGGCTACGCCCTGACCGCGCCGCTGACCGACGACGGCCATCTGGACGAGGCCGAGTACGCCAAGGCCAGGAAGGACTGCGCCGTCCGCCGCTTCGCCCCCGACGAGGACGCCGCCGACGGCCGCCTGGCCCGCCGGGGCGAGCGCTGGTTCTTCGACTATGACGAGGACGACCAGATCGACGACGAGCCGGTGCATCGCCTTGGCCAGCACCGCTTCGCGGTCGGCGAGTACGTCACCGTCACTGACGAGGACGGCCGGCCGCTGACCTACAAGGTCATGGAAGTGACGCCGATCTGATCCCTCTCCCCTTGCGGGAGAGGGTGGCCTCCCGAAGGGAGGTCGGGTGAGGGGTTGCACGAACAGAAACGCCGCGACGGCCGATCAGCTGTCGCGGCGTTTTGATTTCTGAGAGACCCCTCATCCGTCGACTTCGTCGACACCTTCTCCCGCAAGGGGAGAAGGAGGCGTCAGCCCCCCACGTTGTGGCGCACGAGCGCCTTCATGGCCTTGAACAGGTCGCCGTCCTCGCTGTCGCGGCGCTTGGCCTTGACCACGGCCACGGCCAGCGGGCCGCCTTGCGGGCCGCGGGCTTCGTAGCCGGCCAGGTGGTAGCCGGTCGGGGCCTTGTCGCTGGCCAGCACCAAGGTGGCGCGGACGCCGTCCTTGGCCTTGCGGCGCTGCTGGATCACCGCGCCGTCGTCGTTGGCGTGGATCGAGACGTCGCCGTCCCCGTCGTCGCTGGAGCTGACCTGGACCGTGCGGCTCTCGTGGCCGCCATCCTTGCGCTCCTCGACCTTGGTGGTCTTGCCGCCGCCGCTTTCGGTGACGTTCTTGGTGACCCGCACCTGGGCCTCGCCGTCGTTGGCGTTGATGGTCATGCCGCCGATGCGGATGTCGGCGCCCTCGTCGCGGGCGTCGATGCTGAGGCCGGGCAGCTTGATGTGGGCGGTGTTCTTGCCGCCCGGGGGCTTGGGGGCGGCCGAGGCCTTCAGTTGCGGCATCAGGGTCTTGAGCTCGGCCTCGATCGGGGCGAGGGCGGTTTCGGCGTCGTTGTTCTGGAAGTCGACCAGCCGCAGGCTGACCTCGGCCTGGTCGCCGGCGTACTGGCACGAGCGGCCGTCGGCGGCGACCGAGACGCGCGTCAGACCGCCTTGCTTTTCAGGGCAATCCAGCCGCGAGATGGCCCGCAGCGGCTCCTTCCTGTGGACCACGCGCTCGTGCTTGTCGGTCTTCACCGACACCTCCGGAGAGCAGGCGGCCAGGGCCGCGGCGCTGGCGGCCAGGACGAGGATGAGGCGCATAGAAAGGGTCCTTCGCGTTCGGCGCGAAAGTGTGCGGGTCGGCGATCCGCGTCCAATGAAATCGCGGTAACTGCGCCTTATCGGCCCAGATCCCTATTGCCCCGGACGGGCGCTGCCTTCGCGGCGGGCCAGGAATGCCAGGCGCTCGAAGAGGTGCACGTCCTGCTCGTTCTTCAGAAGGGCGCCGTGCAGGGGCGGGATCAGCTTGGTCGGATCCTTCTCGCGCAGCACGGTCTCGTCGATGTCCTCGACCAGCAGCAGCTTCAGCCAGTCGAGCAGCTCCGAGGTCGACGGCTTCTTCTTCAGGCCCGGCACCTTGCGCATGTCGTAGAAGATGCGCAGCGCCTCGGAGACCAGCTTCTGCTTGATGCCCGGGAAGTGCACGTCGACGATGGCCTGCATCGTCTGCTCCTCGGGGAAGCGGATGTAGTGGAAGAAGCAGCGGCGCAGGAAGGCGTCCGGCAGCTCCTTTTCGTTGTTGGAGGTGATGATCATCACCGGCCGGACCTTGGCCTTGATGGTCTCGCCGGTCTCGTAGACGAAGAACTCCATGCGATCGAGCTCCTGCAGGAGGTCGTTCGGGAACTCGATGTCGGCCTTGTCGATCTCGTCGATCAGCAGCACTGGGCGCTGCTCGCTCTCGAACGCCTCCCAGAGCTTGCCCTTCTTGATGTAGTTCCTGACGTCCTTGACGCGCTCGTCGCCCAGCTGGCTGTCGCGCAGGCGGGTGACGGCGTCGTACTCGTAGAGGCCCTGCTGGGCCTTGGTCGTCGACTTGATGTGCCAGGTCAGCAGCGGGGCGTTCATCGCCTTGGCCACTTCATAGGCCAGCACGGTCTTGCCGGTGCCGGGCTCGCCCTTGATCAGCAGGGGGCGTTCCAGCGCCACGGCGGCGTTGACGGCGACCTTGAGGTCCTCGGTGGCGACGTAGTCGGCGGTGCCTTCGAAGCGCTGGCTCATCTGGTATTCCTGACGGCGCGCCCGTTGCGTCGGGCGCGCATCGAACAAGTGTTCAAAACGTCAGTCTAACCTACAGAGCATCGGTCTTCCGGATCAAGACGGGTTCTGCGGCGGTTGGCGATGACGGCGGGCCACCGACGGCGGATCGCTGGCCGGGAAGCTATCTTCCAGGCCTTCCTCCAGCTGTTCTTCGAGGTTTTCCGTATCTTCCGGGGCAGGGGCGTCGGGTTTGGGATCGGACATGGGAGGTCTCCTGGCGGAGCGGAATTATGCGCCGCCTTTGACGCGCGGCTAGAATGTTTTGATCACGGACCCGACCCGCCTTCGCGGCCCTAGCCGCGCTTGTCGTAGCCCAGGGCCTCGATGTCGTCGTCGGCCAGGCGCGTCGACTCGTAGTCGGACGGTTCCTCGCTGTCGTCGGAGATCTGGTCCTCGTCCGACAGGCCGCCGCCGACCGGATCCAGCGGCTCGCGCTCGACATCCAGGCCCTCGTCGTCGCGGCCGGCTTCCAGTTCGTCGTCGATGTCCACGAGTTCGTCGTCGTCGAGGAGGTCGAGGTCTTCGTCCTCCTCTTCCGAGGCGTCGTCCTCGGCCTGGGTGACGTCGTAGACATCGTCGATCTCGTCGAAATTGGCGATGTCTTCGCCGTCTTCGGTGAGGTTGGTCTCGTCCAGGACCTCGGCGACGTCCTGCGGCTCGAAATCGGTTTCCGGGGGCATGGCGGGTCTCCTCAAGGAGCGGCGCGATCGCCGCCCGTCAGGGAGTCAAACCCGCCCTGGCGCCCGTCGTTCCTGAACCTCAGCCGGCGAACTCGCCCAGGGCCTCCGACACCTGCGCCATGATCGGCCGCCAGTCGTCGTAGTTGGGCGCGATGAAGCAGCGGGCCTGCGGGTACCAGGGATAGTGGTCGGTTCCCAGGCGCGTCCAGGCGGCCGCGCCGGTCAGCAGCCAGATCGGCGCGCCGCAGGCGCCGGCCAGGTTGATGGTGGCGTTGGCGAAGCCCAGGGTCAGGTCGAGCGCGCAGGACAGGGCGGCGACGTCGTCGAGGTCCTGCTTCAGGTCGATGCCCGGCGGGGTCCAGATCTCGACGCCCAGGTGGTCGCGGGCGTAGGCGATCTCCTCGTCGCAGTCGCCGTACTGCAGGTTCACGAACGAGATGCCGGGCGTCTTCAGAACGGGTTCCCACAGCTCGAACGGCGAGAACTGGCGGGCGCGCTCGGCGTTCAGGCGCAGGCTCTTCCACAGCACGCCGACCTTGGGTCCGGGCGGAGCCTGCTCCAGCACCGTCTTCCAGTGAGCGACGCGCGCGGGATCGGGCGTCAGGAAGCGCTCGCGGGCGGGGAAGGCCTCGGCGGTCGGACGGAAGGTCTTCAGCAGCGAGGCCATCGGGACCCAGCAGTCGATCTTCGACCAGTCCTCGACGAAGGGCGCGTTGCGGTAGGTGCGGCCCTGATAGGCCACCGTGCGGTGGACGCTGACCTGGGCCTGCGGGAACGAGCGCTCGAACAGCGGGACGAGGCGGCGCTCGACCACCACCGACAGGGCGCCGTCGGGGCCGAGGGCCTCGATGACGTCGGGCAGGGTGTTGGCGAACATCACCTCGTCGCCCAGGCCCTGTTCGGCCAGGACCAGCAGGCGCTTGCCGGCCAGGTCCTCGCCGGGCTCCCAGGCGCGGACCGGCATCGGATAGTGCGGCGCGCCGGGCAGTTCGGGGTCGAGACGCGCCCGGTAGGCCTCCCAGCCTTCGGCCACGCGGCCCAGGGCCAGCAGGATGGTCGAATGGGCGAATCGCATGGTGGCCAGGTCTTCGGTCGACTCGGCGGCGGCGATGCCGGCCTCGCAGTCGGCGCGGGCGCCTTCGACGTCGCCCAGGTCGAGGCGGGCGAAGGCGCGGTTGTGGTGGCCCTTGCCGAAGTTGGGCGACAGGCGCAGGGCCTCGTCGAAGAAGGTGAGGGCGGTGCGGCCTTCGCCCATGCTGCACATCACCGTGCCCAGGGTGTTCCACAGCGCCGGAACTTCCGGATTGGCCTGGATGGCGGGCTTGAGGACGTCGATCGCCGCCGATTCCTGGTTCAGGTCGCGCAGGGCGCAGGCCAGGTTGTTGACCCCTTCGAGGTCGCCGGGCCGCTCGTTCAGGTAATGCATGAAGAGCTTGGCGGCGATGTCGGGCATTTCCAGGCGGAAGGCCAGGCGGCCCAGGTCGCCGGCCACCTGGCCCTGGCTGGGCAGGAGCTGCAGCGCCGCCTCGTAGCACTGCATGGAGGAGGCGAAGTCGCCGAGCTTCTCGCGGGCCACGGCCAGGACGTGCCAGGCCACGCCCGTGCGCTCGTCCTTCTTCAGGGCCTTGAGGGCGTTCTTCTCGGCGCGGGCGTAGTCGCCCTGCTGCACGGCGACGATGGCGCGGTTGAGCAGCTTCACGCTTTCGTGGTCGCGGACGGCCCGGGCTTCCAGGTTCAGGCGGGCGATCGAATCGGACGAGGCGGAATCGCCCAGCTGTTCGGCGCGCAGGCCCAGGTGGACGCCTTCACTGGCCGCTTCTTCGGCGGCTGCGAGGGCGGCGGCCGAGATTCCGAAGCCGAGATTGCGGGACATGCGACCACCTTGGGCGATTGGATGACTTCATCCTCTGGGCGAGTATGCTTAATTGAGTCCTAAGCTGCGACTTACGGTCGCGTCGGCGGCAACAAGGCGTTAACCCACGGCGACCTAGGGTCCCGTCTGAACGCCATTCCGGCGAACCGCCATCACGGCGGACGGGCGCAGCGATGGAAAGGAGCGGCCAAAAGTGCCTTTGAAGCTGTCGCTGAAGCCCGGCGAGAAATTCGTGTTGAACGGGGCGGTCGTGCAGAACGGCGATCGTCGCGGCGTGCTGGTCCTCCAGAACAAGGCCTCGGTGCTGCGTGAGAAGGACATCATGCAGCCCGACCAGGTCACCACGCCCTCGCGTCGGATCTACTTCCCGGTCATGATGATGTACCTGGAAGAGGCCGGCGCCGAAAAATACTACGACGAGTTCGCCACCCGCCTGACCGAGTTCATGGGCGTGGTGCGCAACGCGGCCGTTCTGGCCGATTGCATCGCGATCTCGAAACACGTCATGGCGCGTGAATACTACAAGGCGCTCATGCTGAGCCGTAAGCTGATCGATTACGAAGACGAGAGGTTGGGGAATGTCTCTTCGGGCCTACCAACAGGCGGCGACCAGGACTGAGAATCCGCGAGAGGTCGAGTACCGTCTGTTCGGACAGGTGACTCGGGCCCTCATGGAGGCTTCGGAAGCCGAGGATGGCGACATCCAGAAGCGTATCCACGCTCTGGACTGGAACCGTCGTGTCTGGTCCGCGCTGGCGACCGACTGCTCGCTGCCGGAGAACACCATGCCCAAGGAGCTGCGTGCGAGCATCATCTCGCTGAGCCTCTGGGTCAGCCGGCACTCGAGCCTGGTCATGCGCAAGGAAGAGGAGTTCGAGCCTCTGATCGAGATCAACCGCATGATCATGCAGGGCCTGGCCGCTCGCGCCGAAGCGGCCTGACCTGATCGCGCTACGGCGCCGCTCGGCGCCGATTGCCGCTTCTCTTCGGAAAAACCTGCCGCCCGGCGAATGTTGCATTCGCCGGGCGGTTTCGTTTCCGGCCTGATATTTTCAATTCTCTTATATTTCAAGGCGTTGCGATTTGGCCTGAACTGGCCCGCCGTTTGCGATGGTTCCCGCGGGCAAAACGCCCGACCGGCAAAATGCCGGGGCTCTCCACCAAAATGGTAGGTTCCTATGATCGCCAACTCCATCAACACCAATGCCGGCGCGATGATCGCGCTGCAGAACCTGAACGCCACCAACTCGGAGCTGACCACCACCCAGCAACGCATCAACACCGGCAAGAAGATCTCGAGCGCTAAGGACAACGGCGCGATCTGGTCGATGGCTGAAATGCAGAGCGCGACGTCGAGCTCGTTGAACGCCGTGAAGGATTCTCTCCAGCGCGGTCAGTCGACGATCGATGTTGCTCTGGCTGCAGGCGACACCGTCACCGATCTGCTGGGCAAGATGAAGGAAAAGGCTCTGGCCGCTTCCGACACCTCGCTCAACACCGCCTCGTTCAACGCCCTTCAGGCTGACTTCACGTCCCTGCGTGACCAGATCACCAAGGCCGTGACGAACGCCAAGTTCAACGGAGCCAGCGTCGTGGACGGTTCGACCACGAAGCTGCAGTTCCTGGCGAACGAAACGGGCTCGGCGTTCACCGTCACCTCGCGGACCCTGTCCCTCACGGGCATCGGTCTGTCGGCGGCGACGACCTTCACGACCGCCGCGGCGGCCAAGACGATGATCTCCACCATCGACACGGCTCTGACCACGACGACGAACAAGCTGGCTTCGCTCGGCACCAACTCGGTCGGCCTGGACATGCACTTGACCTTCATGGGCAAGCTGCAGGACAGCCTGGACGCCGGTGTCGGCAATCTGGTCGATGCGGACATGGCCAAGGAAAGCGCCAAGCTGCAGTCGCTGCAAACCAAGCAGCAACTGGGCGTGCAGGCACTGTCCATCGCCAACCAGGCGCCCCAGTCGATCCTGTCCCTGTTCAAGGGCTGATCGAAGAAGCGCCAAGGCGGCGACAAGCGCCGGGCGGTCGAAAGACCGCCCGGCGTTTTCTTTTTCCGGTCCCGCGTTTCCGGCGACCGGCGGTCGATTTTCGGGTGGGCAAAACGGTCGCATCTGCTGAAACCTGCCCGGCACATTTTGCCGGATGACGCCTCAAGTCGGCAGGAATTGCCGGGCGGCAACGTCCTAAACGAACATATAACGCAGTAATTTCAACGACTTAAAAATTTCGCATGGGTGGGCAGGATTGGCCCGGTAGTTGCTTCCTAGTTCAGCGAGCAAAACGCTCCCGGCAGTCAAAATGACGTCGGACAACCTGAAATAGGAACATATTCGTTATGGCGCTGAACAGCATCAACACGAACTCGGGCGCGATGATCGCCCTGCAAAACCTGAACTCGACCAACAGCGATCTCGCCGTTACGCAACAGCGTATCAACACCGGCAAGAAGATCGGCAGCGCCAAAGACAATGGCGCTATCTGGGCCACCGCCAAGAACCAGTCGGCCACCGCCTCCTCGATGAACGCCGTGAAGGACTCGCTGCAACGCGGTCAATCCACGATCGACGTCGCTCTGGCCGCCGGCGACACCGTCACGGACCTGCTCGGCAAGATGAAGGAAAAGGCCCTGGCCGCTTCCGACACCTCGCTGAACACTGCCTCGTTCAACGCCCTGAAGTCTGACTTCACTTCGCTGCGCGACCAGATCACCAAGGCCGTGAGCAACGCCAAGTTCAACGGCGCCAGCATCATCGACGGTTCAACCACGAAGCTCAGCTTCCTGGCCAACTCGGACGGCACCGCCATCACGGTGAACTCCAAGACCCTGTCGCTGGCTGGTATCGGCCTGAGCACCAGCACCACCTTCGCGGACGCCGCCGCTGCCAAGACGATGATTGCGACCATCGACACGGCTCTGCAGACGACGACCAACAAGCTGGCTTCGCTGGGCACCAGCTCGACCGGCCTGGACACCCACCTGACCTTCGTCGGCAAGCTGCAAGACAGCCTCGACGCCGGCGTGGGCAACCTGGTCGACGCCGACCTGGCCAAGGAAAGCGCCAAGCTCCAAGCTCTGCAAACCAAGCAGCAGCTCGGTATCCAGGCGCTCTCCATCGCCAACCAGTCGACCGGCACGGTCCTGAGCCTGTTCCGATAAGGAACGAGCAGGGGGCGGTCCTCACGGGCCGCCCCCGCCTTTCTTCGGCCTTGGCCGGGGAGGGGATAACAGAGGCGCCGCCGAGAACCGGCGGCGATGGGAGAGATGGAAAGCAAAGCCGCGCTGACGGCTCAGGTTCAAGAGTTGTCCGCGCAAAATCCGATCGTTTCGCCCACCGTCCCAGGCTCGTCCTCGGACGGCGATGTCGTTTCCGACGCCCGCAAGGCCGATGCTCGCAAGAGCGCATCGACCGCCGCCGAACAGAAGGCCGACAACGGTCCTCAGCCCGGTGACCTGCGTCTGGTGATCGAGGAAGACATCGACAGCGGGGTCTACGTCTACAAGACGGTCGACCGGCGCACCGGCGAAACCCTTAAGCAATATCCGCGCGAAGACGTGCTGAGGTTCAAGGACGCCGCGTCCTACGGCCCCGGCAAGATCTATGACGGCCTGACCTAAGGCCTTATCGCGTAAGGATTTCCGGCCAACGCTTGCGGCGCGACGTCGCAGGCGCGTTATGGTTTACGCGCGTTAACCATATTCTTACCGCCGCAACGGCAAGTTCACGGTCGATCCTGCTCGGCCGCCGAATCGCGTACCGAGCTCCCTCGTAAGTCGGCGAGAACGCCGTTCGGAGATCGTGATGACGCTGAGCGTGAACACCAATCAGCCTGCGCTGATCGCCCTGCAGAATCTGAACAAGACCAACGACGAGATGCAGGGCGTCCAGACCCGCATCAACACCGGCCTTGCGATCTCGAGCGCCAAGGACAACGCCGCCGTCTGGTCGATCGCCCAGGACCAGCAGGCCGACCGCTCGGCCCTGTCCTCGGTCAAGATGAGCCTCGACCGCGCCACCTCGATCGCCGACGTCGCCCTGACGGCCGGGGAGTCGGTCTCCGACCTGCTCAACCAGATGCGCGAGAAGGTGGTCGCGGCCAAGGACAGCTCGCTGTCGACCTCGGCCCGCAAGGCCCTCGACGCGGACTTCCAGGGCCTGCTGAGCAACCTGACCCAGGTGGTCGACAGCGCCACCTTCGACGGCGCCAACATCCTCGACGGCAGCCAGACCGCCTCCATCACCTTCCTGGCCGACGCCGACGCCCAGACCGTCATCTCGCTGAACCTGCAGACCCTGTCGCTGGGCAGCCCCAACAACAGCCTGGTGGCCACCGACAGCATCGCCAGCCTGACCCAGGCCACGGCCGTGCTGACGCGCCTCGACTCGACCATCGCCTCGGTCAACCAGGCGGTCGGCTCGATCGGCTCGCAGGCCAAGCAGATCGACGCCCACAACACCTTCGTCTCCAAGCTGTCCGACGTGCTGGAGACCGGGGTGGGCAACCTCGTCGACGCCGACATGGCCAAGGAAAGCGCCCGCCTGCAGGCCCTGCAGGTCAAGCAGCAGCTCGGCGCCCAGGCCCTGTCGATCGCCAACAGCGCCCCGCAGATCATCCTGTCGCTGTTCGGCAGCGGCGGCTGAGGCTGCCGCTACGGAATTGTCACAACAAACGCCGGTCTTTCCCTAGGCCGGCGTTTTTTGCGTGGTTACTCTGTGCGTCGCGGCGCAAGGGGATTCGCTCGGCATGATCGAACTGCGGGACTTGAAGGACGAAGACGAGGCGGTGCTGTTTCAGTGGCGCGCCGAGCCCGAGGTCGATCGCTGGATGTCGGACGCCGCGTTCCCCAGCCGGGAGGCGCATGCCGCCTGGTTCGAGTCGCTGCGCACCAATCCGAACATGCGCGGCTGGATGATCGTGCGCTCCGGCGCGCCGGCCGGCCTGCTGACCCTGACGGGCCTTTTGTCGCATCACCGCCGGGCCAGCTGGAACTGGTTCGTCGGCGCCGCCGACGCCCGCCGGCGCGGAGTAGGGCGGGCGGCCCAGGTTCTGGGCCTCGACCGCGCCTTCGGCGAGCTTGGCCTGCACAAGGTGTTCGCCGAGGTCATGGCCGACAATGACGCGGCCCTGAAGGCCCAGTCCGCCTCAGGTTTCCGCCGCGAGGGCTATCTGCGCGGCCACGTGCTGAAGAACGGCGAGCCGCGCGACGTGGTGCTGCTGGGCATACTGGCCGAGGAATGGGCGGGCCTGCGCGAAGAGGCCCGGCGCTCGCTCAGCGACGCCCACCTGATCGCGGCCTAAATCTCTCCGGGTGGTCGGCTCTCATTTACACGTCTTAACGAAACGTCAGCGTTCATAACCGTAGATTGCCGCTGTGTGGCGCATTGCGCCTTCCGTGGAAGCTGTTGTGATCACTTTCGACACCAGTTCGCTGCTGAGCTACTATCAGGCCAAGGTCGGCCTGACGGGCTCGACTGCGTCCACGACGACGACCACGGGGACGACCTCGTCGTCGTCCAGCAAGAAATCCATTCCGGCCGCGCCCTGGACCACGGTGTCCACCCAGGCCAGCGACCTGGTGAAGTCGGCGCTGAACGGCCGCAAGTTCATCGACGAGGGCGCCGCCGAGGCGGCTTCGCCCGGCATTTCCGGCGACTACAAGAAGCTGTTCACCGCCTACCAGGCCCTGAACACCCTGACGGCGATCGCCAGCCAGGCCAGCGGCAAGAACGTCTCCGACAGCGAGATCAAGCGCCTGCAGACGGCGATGACCAAGGGCCTGACGGAGCTCACCAACTACGTTCAGAACCTGAACGGCGAGAACATGCGCCTGACCACCGGCGCGGCCATGACCACCGACAAGTCGACGGTCGGCATCCCCAAGAACGTCTACGGTTATGTCACCAGCACGCTCTACAGCGGCCAGGTCGACGACGAGGTCCCGCAGTTCAAGGGCGACGTCAGCTTCGACATGGCGGTGACCAAGTTCGGCGAGACCACGACGCTGAAGATGGACCTGTCCGAGATGGGCTCCAAGCCGCGGACGATGGCCAACGTGGTCAGCTTCTTCAACGACAAGCTTTCGGCGGCCGGCTACAACACCACCTTCGCCGTCGAGCGGACCGCGGGCGTGGCCCGCACCACCACGGTCAACGGCCAGACGGTCAAGCTGCCGGCCACCGGCGACGACTTCGCTCTGCGCATCCGCGGCGACTCGATCGAGAAGCTGAACTTCACGGCCTCGGTCTCGAAGCCCGCCGTCTATATCACCACCGAGGCCGGGAACCCCGACCCGGACAAGGACACCAAGACCGACGACGCGGTCATCGAGAACACCCTGACCAAGTACGGCGCCGGCTCGGGCGCGACGGCCGGGACCAAGGTCTTCTCCGACACGCTGGAAGGCACGGTCGCCAAGGTCCACAAGACCGTCACCGGCCCCGACGGCTCGATCTACGTGCTGGCCGACGTCGAAAAGAGCGTCGAGAGCCAGACCATCAAGGGCGACCAGGACGTCGCCCTGCTGAAGTACGACTCGGCCGGCAAGCTGCTCTACGCCCGCAGCCTGGGCGCGGCCGACACCGCCACCGGCTATTCGATCGCCGTGTCGAGCGACGGCAAGGTGGCCGTGGCCGGCTCGGTGGCCGGCACCCTGACCGGCGCCACCACGGGTCCGATCAATTCCGACAGCAACGGCACGGTGACCGACAGCTTCGTGTCGCTGTACGACGCCAACGGCGACGAGAGCTGGACGGTGCGTCGCGGCGGCCTGCTGGAAGACGAGGCCACGGCCGTCGCCTTCGGCCAGGACGGCGTCGTCTACGTGGCCGGCCGCACCAAGTCGGACCTGCCCGGCGCGACCGGCTCGGCCTCGCAGGGCGGCTACGACAACTATCTGACCGGCTTCGCGGCCGACATCACCGGCACGCCCAAGGCCCTGTTCACCACCCATTTCGGCAGCGCCGAGAACGACACCGTCTCGGGCATGGTCGTCGACGGCGGCAAGGTCATCGTCGCCAGCAAGGAAGGCAGCGAGGCGATGCTGCGCAGCTTCGACGTCTCCACTTCGGTGGTGACCGAGAACCGCACGGCGCTGAACTCGGCCGGCGTCTACGAGACCAAGCCGGTCACCTACACCAAGGCCGCGACCATGACCGTGGGCGCGACGCGCGACCTCGGCACGCTGAAGGGCGGCGACATCGCCGGCCTGACCATCGACAACGGCCAACTCTATGTTGGCGGCTACACGACCAACGGCTCGCTGACGGTCAACAACGTCAAATCCGCGGCCTCGGGCGGTTCTGACGGCTTCGTCGCGCGCGTCTCGCTCGACCTCACCAGCACATCCGGCGACACCCTGGCCTATTACGGCGGCACGGGCGACGACACGGTCACCGGCATGGCGGTCTCCAACGGCCAGGTCTGGCTGGTGGGCGCGGCCGGCAAGGACCTGGCGGGCCAGGCCACGGTCGGCACCAAGGACGGCTACGTCGCCCAGATCGACATGGCCACCGGCGACGCCACCTGGGAACAGCGCCTGACCGGCAAGGACGGCTACGCCACCCCGACCTCGATCGCGGTCGACGCCTCGGGTTCCAGCGCGCTCGACATCTTCGGCCTGCCGCGCGGGACGATGAACTACACCCAGTCGGACAAGATCGTGTCGGCGACCTCGGCGCGGCCGGGCGACACCTTCCAGATCCGCACCCGCGAGCGCGGCCCGCTGACCACCATCACCATCGGCGCCGACGACACGCTCGACACCCTGGCCGACAAGATCCGCCGGGCCTCGGGCTACGCCGCCAAGGTGTCGATCTCCAGCGACGGCAACATGCGCAAGCTGAAGATCACCCCGGCCTACAACACCTCGACGGTGGAAGTGCTGCCGGGCAAGGGCGACAGCAATGTGCTGAGCGCGCTGGGCCTGGCTTCGGGCATCGTGCGCAACACCAAGACCGACGACGGCCGCACCGTCTCGGCCGACGGCAAGGGGCCGGTCTACGGCCTCAAGCTGCCCACCGAGCTCAGCCTGGTCGACGAGACGGCCCGGGCGACCACGGCCGACCTGCTGAAGTCGGCCACGGCGGCGATCCGCAACGCCTATCGCGAGATGGCCGACATCGCCAACGGCGTGAAGGCCGACGGCTCGGCCACCACCTCGGGCAAGACCGGCGGCACGGCCCCGGCCTATCTGACCAACCAGATCGCCAACTACCAGGCCGCGCTGGACCGCCTGACCGGCGGCAGCTAGGCCGCGCATGGCCTTCGCGGCCGCCGTGACGCTTGAAACCGTCATCGACGCGTCGTAGCCAGGGGGCATGGAACTTCTCAAAGATCGACGCGTGCTGCTGGGCGGCGGAGCGGCCCTGGCGGTGATCGCGGGCTTGGCCGTGGCCTTCACGCTGATGGGCGGCAAGGACCGCAAGCCGGCCGAGGATCCGCCGGCCTCGCGCGGCGGCCTGATCGTCGAGACCGGTCGTTCGGACGACACCAAGCTGAACGATCCGGCCCGCCCGCTGCGCTGCTTCGTCGGCGGCCAGTTCGTCGGCGAGACCACCCTGGCCGAATGCGCCAAGAAGAACGGCGTGGCCACCGGCGCCCTCGACGTCGGCGTCGACGAGACCGGGGCCCTGGCCGCCGCCGACCAGGCCGGCACGGTGCTGACCCCGCTGCCGCCGCCGGCCGTGGCCGCGCCTGTCGCCACGCCCGCGGCGACCCCGGCTGTCGGCGCGACCTCGGCGCCGAGCGCGCCCCTGGCCGTCTGCCAGCGCTATCTCGGCGGCCAGTGGAACAAGCTGCCGGGCGAGATCACCCAGAACGCCTGCATCCAGCAGCTCTTCGCCGGCAAGTGCGAGCGTCCGGGCGGCGCCACCTACGGCCGCTGGGGCGACGAGACGCTGCGCCTGCTGGCGGGCCGCGTCGAGGCCTCGTCCGACAACCGTTCGTTCCACCTGGTGGTGGAGCAGGCCGCCAACTGCGCCATTCCCAGCGTCGGCTAGAGCGCGGCAGGGTCAAGTTTGGGCGGTTGATCCGCCCGGGCCGCGCTATGGATATTTGAATGAGAGCCTTTCCCGCGGGGAAAGGCTCTTGGGCCGAAGGAGTTTTCTGATGCGCGTTTCCCCCATCGCCGCCGTCCTGGCCCTCGGCGTCGCCGCTGTCGGCCTGTCGGGCTGCGTCAAGGCCACCCGCGCGCCTTTCGACCAGGGCGTCTGCAACCACGTCATCGAGAAGAAGGACGGCACGCTGCAGTTCAACCCGGTCGAGCGCAACGTGCCCAACATGGAGACCTGCGCCGCCACGCTGGAAGGGATGCGCATCCGCTTCCTGCGCATGGGCCTCCGCAAGGAGCAGCTGACCGGCTCCTACCAGGGCAAGTTCATCTTCGTGGAACGCGAGGGCATCTATCTGGGCGACAGCTACGAAGGCGCCCGGTTCATGTCGCTGGTGCGCACGGGCGACGGTCGTCTGGCCGTGCCCGGCGCCTTGCCGGCGCGCTAAGACCGTTTCCGGGAGGCGAGGAGAGGGCGGTGGATAACCGCTCTCTGTTCACAGGAACGTTTGGTGAACAATTCTTGATTTCCGCCTTGCTGAGTCGTTAACGTCTCCGCTCGAGATTCCGGCGCATAGGGTCGCCGGGCGAGAACAGGGCATTCGCCAAATGGCTGGCAGCGTCAACAAGGTCATCCTGGTCGGCAACCTCGGGGCCGACCCCGAGATCCGCACCCTCAATTCGGGCGACCGCGTCGCCAACCTGCGCATCGCCACGTCCGAGACTTGGCGCGACCGCTCCAGCGGCGAGCGCAAGGAAAAGACCGAGTGGCACCGCGTCGTGATCTTCAACGACAACCTGGTGAAGGTGGCCGAGAGCTACCTGCGCAAGGGCTCGACCGTCTACATCGAGGGCGCGATCCAGACCCGCAAGTGGACCGACCAGCAGGGCCAGGAAAAGTACTCCACCGAGATCGTGCTGCAGAAGTTCCGCGGCGAGCTGACCATGCTGGGCGGCCGTGGCGACGGCGCCGGCGCCGGCGCTCCGTCGGGCGGCTATGACGACGGCTACGGCCAGGGCGGCGGTGGCGGCGGCTACGGCGGCGGCCAAGGCGGCGGCAACTTCGGCGGCGGCGCTCCGCGCAGCCAGCCCAGCGGCCCGCGCGAGAGCTTCTCGGCCGACCTGGACGACGAAATCCCGTTCTAAGGGCTCGCCTGAGCGCCTGGATCTGAAGACGGCCGGTTCCGCGAGGAACCGGCCGTTTTTCTTTGGGCGCGCGCAAGGAAGAGGCGACGGGGCGTCAATTGTGCAGTTTCCGTGAATTTCGAAGGCTCATCGAATTGAAGTA
Organism: Caulobacter sp. GW821-FHT12A07; assembly: GCF_058807655.1. Taxonomy (NCBI): domain Bacteria; kingdom Pseudomonadati; phylum Pseudomonadota; class Alphaproteobacteria; order Caulobacterales; family Caulobacteraceae; genus Caulobacter; species Caulobacter sp. GW821-FHT12A07. The sequence goes on along the minus strand of NZ_JBXAQX010000005.1, from coordinate 399,378 downwards.
GTATTTCTCAATTGCAACCAAACGGCGATCTCGCCTACGGTCTCGCTTGTACAAATCAGTGAGGCGTAGCGTGGCCGGTTCGCTTTTGGGTATCGAGTTCGTCGCCGATCGGCGAAGCGGTGAGACGTCGAGCGGCGGCGGGTTGCGACGCGCCGTGCAAACACCACCCGCAAGGCGGCCGGGGGCGTCGGCGCTGACTGTCGTCGGGCTGTTGGCCTCGCTTTTCACCGTGCTGGCTCCCTTGAGCGCTTGCGAAGCGCAGCCGCCGTCTCCTCCGCCGTTGGCCAAGAAGTTCAAACCCCAGGTGGATGTCCTGGAGGCCTTGCTCTTCCCCGAGGGGCAGGACCTGGTCGTCCGTTTCGACGATGTGATCGTCGGTCAGGGGCGGCCCCTGACCGCCACGAAATGGGACCCGCCCGGCCCGAAGACGCGGGGGTCGCTTGAGATAAGAACTTTGCTGGGGGGCGATTTTGTCGAGGCCGGCACAGGTCTCGCCAAGGGGCGGCCGGCGAATTTTGTGCAGCTGTACGCGCCGTCCCTGCAGCCGTTCGCCGGCCATCCCGACCAAGTGTTGCGAGTCGCGTTCGGCGATGGCGCGGCGGAGCAGTTGAAGGTCGTGGAGCGGCCGGGCTGCATCGTCGTCGCAAGTCACGACCATGGGCGTATCAGCCGGATGGCGAGCGTCACCGAGGCGGACGCCCTGAATCACACAAGTGGAGAGTCCGGTCGCTCCGACGAGATCCGTGCGCGGGTCGAGGACTGCAGGACGCGCGCCGCGGCCGCGGCCGTGGGGGCGTGGGGCGTTTTTTCCGCGCCGGGCGAGGCGGTCATCAAGGTCGATGGTTCTCCCGCGACCGGTCCCGCCGCCAGCCTCTTCGATGAAGAGGTCGCCCGGGCGCTGCCCAGGATTGAGCCGGGCCTTTCAAAGCAACGATTTCACGAATTGACGGCCGGAGGAAACTGAGATGGCGAAGCGTAATCCTGCCAACGAAATTCCCGCTTATCTCAAGGCGCTGAACAACTACGCGAAGAAGGTGAATCTGCTCCTGCAGACTCCCGAGAAGCAGGCCCAGATCGTCTATGCCTTTACCAAGAGCTATTTCGACAATGATCCTGGCCTGGGGGTGTTCCGCGTAGACAGCCCGGGCGTCGATCCCGCGATTTTCAAGGGTGCGCTCATCAAGGCGGTCAAGCGTTACGCTGCGGCGCTTCCTTTCGATGTCGGGGCGGAGATAGGCTACGATCCTCAAACCGGCGGCGTGACGCTGTCGGTCGAGGGCACCTACAAGAAGCAGGGCGTCAAGTCTGTCGTCACGCTCGGCGGCACCAAAGCGATCGACCTCAATACCTTCGGGCTGGCGGGCCTCGATGGCGAACTGGGCAACCTGCTCAAGCTGGGCTTGAAGGTCTACAGCAGCCCGTTCGACGAGACGATTTCGATCGAATACAGCTTTGGTGGTCTGGGGCTCACCAAAACATCCGCCATCGTCGTTGGCCGCGATGATGGGTTGGTGACCTCGACCCTGTCGGGGTGGATCCGGGACTCGATAAACAACAATGGTCTGCCTCAGGACAGCTTGAAATACCAGGATGAAATCACCGAGCGAATGCTGGTGAACATCAGGAATGCTGAAAGAACGCATACGAATTACGACCTGGCCGCCGACCTCGCCGCGCAGATATTCCTGAAGACGCAGCCCAGGAGGACCGAAAATACGATCACGCTGTACTGGGCTGAGGGAAAAATTACCGAATACTATGTGCAGCGGACGCGCGACCGTGTGACCGGCGCCGCGACGCTGAAGGTTTCCTACGTCGACAAGTCGATCACGACCGTAGGCACCATGGTCGGCGAGTTCACGACCGAGGCGTTCTATCAATACGATCAGAAGACCGGTGCGATGCTCGGCCGGTCCTACAGGTACACCCGGAAAGCCGATGGCGTTCAGTTCATCGACCTGGCCGGAAGCGGCGATGTAAAGCCTGCGACGGCGGATCTCATTCAGGCCTTCCGCCGCCGAACGGACTCCTTCTGCTTCCTCGCCGGCACGGAAGTGCTGATGGCCGACGGCTCGGTCAAGTCGATCGAGCATGTCCGCGTGGGCGACCAGGTGCAGTCTTTCGACGAGACCGGCGCGCTGCAGGCGTCGACGGTCGTCGAGATCTATCCTGGGGAGGCCAACGAATGGCTGCGGTTGCCCAATGGCGTGGAGGTTACGCCTGGGCACTCCTTCCTGACGGAACGCGGCGATTTCCAACCCGTCGGCGAAATGGTCCAGCAGGGCGTGAAGGCCGTGGCCGCCGACGGCGGGGCGGTCGATCTGTCCGGAGCCGAGGCGATCTCATCCGAAGTCGCCGTTCCGATCTACAACTTCGAGGTCGCTCTCACCCATACCTATATTGCCGGTGGACTGCGCGTGCACAATACGTCGCGCCCGCCGAGCCTGTCCGATGACGCCGGAATATGGAGCGCTCCGAAGTTCATCTCCAACGGCGTCTACGAATACACGACGACGGACGAGAACGGGACCTGGACCTACCGCACCCACGACGCCGACGGCGACGGGGTGGTCGACTACACGACCTATGAGGTCGAGCGCGCCGGCGGTTGGAAGGAACGTGGTCGTCTCGGCACGAGCGAGGACGGCGTCGTCGCTACGGTGCTGCAGGAAATTCCGCCGGTGCGGTTCGCCGATTTCGCCCAGGCGCTCGGCAGCGCGCTGGGTTCCTATCTCGGCAATGGCAACGTCGCGACCAGCGTCGCCGCCAGTGCGGTGCTGGGGGCGGTCGGCCAGAATATCGGCCAGCTCATCGACCTGAAGCACGGGCTCGATCTCGGCTTCCACGCCAATGGCGAGATCAAGAAGGCCTTCGCGGACTTCAGCCAGGATCTCGGCCAGGCGTTCCAGGGCGCGGTCGCCGGGCAGATCGGCAGCTATCTTTCGCTCGAGCTCGGCAAGGCGCTCGGTCTGTCCGGTTTCGGGGCCGAACTGTTCCAGAGCGTCGGTGGAACGATCACCTCGACGATCATCGGCAACGCCATGGGCGGTCGCGCCCTGTTCGACGGCCTGCGGGCCGCCGAAGCTTTCGGAACCAGCACTTCCGCCGCCGCCGCCGGCGGCTACAGCGCCGGCGTTCTCGGCAGCGCCATCGGCAGCTTCTTCGGTTCGAAGCTCGGCTCGATGGTGGTTCCGGTGCGCACCCAGGCAGGCGCGGCGTTGTCTTCGCTGGGCTCGACCCTCGGAACGATCGCATTCAGCAGCGGGACCAGCGCCGGCATCGTCTCTACCTTCGCCGCGGCGATCCATGCCCAACTGGCCGCGTCCTTCGGGAGAATCGCCGCCTCAATCCTCGTGCCGGGCATCGGGGCCTTTGTCGGCTTCGTGATCGGCGCGCTGATCGGCAACCTGTTCGGGCGCAAGAAGCCGAAGATTCCGACGGCCAGCGCCGAAACCGTGTTGCAGCTGCCTTACGCCCGATACGAGGTCGGCAGCATCGTCACCGCGAACGGAGGCAACCGAGCGCTCGTCACCTCGATGGCGACCCTGGCGCGCGATACGCTCAATGGCGTCATCGGCATGGTCGCCTATACCGACGATACCGCCTACGTATCCAACCTGAACGGCTACAGCACGACCCAGATCTACGGCCACACCGGCAACCAGATCTATGTCAAGGTGAACGGCGTTCAGAAGAACTTCGGCTCGTCGGATGAAGCCGTCGGCTATGGCACGGCCATCGCCATCAAGAACACCAAGATCGTCGGCGGGGACATCTTCGCCAAACGGGCGATCAGCAACTCCCTGGCCACGGACATCACCGCCTTGGCCAGCGACATCAATCTCGCGGCCGAATACAGGCGCTACCTGGAGTCACGCTACGAGATCAACGCGCTGATCGCCGCCAGTCCGACGACCGAATTCGCGGCCGGTTGGCTGATCGAGCTGAATTCGATCTCGGAGCTGGGTATCGGCAAATGGTCGACGTCGGACTTCTACGGCGGCCTGCGCGGGTTCCTCGACAGCTTCGACCTGAAGAGCCGCAAGATGGGCTACGAGGACGTCCGCGTCTTCGCCGTCGGCGACGGCATGGAGATCCAGTCGCGCAAGGCCGATAGCGACGGCCTGTTCTCGATCCTGTCGCAATCGCAGGCCGGGCCGGGCGACAACGACGTGCTCAACGCCCGGTTCGGCGACGGTCTGGCCGGCTGGGACATGGCGACCTGGCAGGTCGGCAATCCGCAGCGCGGGGTGAACCTCAACGCCGACTGGTCGGGCAGCGGCAACGACGTCTTCTGGATGCACATGCCGGGCACGCCCGCTTCGGGCTCGGTCATCGACATGCGCTCGGCCGTGATGGTGTCGTCGGGGGGCACGGTCTACGAAGGTTCGGTCAAGGCCGCCCAGCATCGGGGCACGTCCCAGATGTACATGGAGTTCTACGACGCCAACATGAACCTGCTGAGCGTGGCGTTCATGGGCGGCTCGGGCCTGGAAAGCGGCGCCTGGCACGGCGATCTGGCCAACTTCAACACCCTCAGCGGCACGGCCACGGCTCCAGCCGGCACGGCCTATCGGCGCATGGTCCTGCGCCTGGTCGCCACTGGCGGCGAAGCGCCGTTCGGCTTCTTCACCCAGCCGACCTCGCGGCCGGCCGGCGCGGCGACGTCCACCTGGGACACCGAAGGCGAGGTGCTCAACATCGAGGACCTGTCGCAGATCGGCTATGCGATCACCACGCCGGGGGCGACGACTTCGGGCAACGACTTCATCGACCAGCGCCTGAACACCGGCGGGGTGGTGATCGACGACAATCACACCGAAACCGAGATCACCTACGAATACATCTGGAACGGCTGGGACTACGAATACATCGAGCACGTCAACTCGGTCACGGTCTCGGGCGGCGACGACATCTTCGTCGGCGGCCAGGGCGGCGACCAGCTCTACGGCCGCAGCGGCTGGGACTGGCTGGATGGCCGCGGCGGCAACGACTACCTCGATGGCGGCGACGGCAACGACACCCTGCTGGGGCGGGGCGGCAACGACAGTCTGGTCGGCGGTTCGGGCGACGACTACCTGGCCGGCGACACGGGCGACGACGGCCTCTATGGCGGGATCGGCAATGACGTCCTGGTCGGCGGCGACGGCGCCGACACCCTGCAGGGCGAGGACGGCGACGACACCTTCATCCTGACCGCCGACTACACCTGGAACTGGATCGTCGGCGGCAACTTCAACTTCAGCAGCGATCCGAACGGCAAGGACACGGTCAGCGCCGAGCGGTTCACCTTCGGGGTCACGCTCGACCTCGACGTGCGTCCCGCCGACTGGAACGGCAACCCGGACACCGCCATCGCCAATCCGGCCAGCCGCCTGCTCGAAGTGCGCAGCGCCGACGGCTCGCAGTGGTACAGCAGTAACGGCCTGATCAATATCGAGAACACCACCGGCTCCGATTACGATGACCGGCTGTTCGGCTCGGCCGGCAACAATGTGCTCAAGGGCCTGGACGGCGACGACGAACTCTATGGGCGCGAAGGCGACGACATCCTCGAAGGCGGCGCGGGCGCGGACCTGCTGGTCGGGGGCGGCTATTTCGACACCGCCAGCTACGAGGGCTCGTCGGCGGGGGTCTATGTCGACCTGTCCACGGGCGATGCGTTCGGCGGCGACGCCGAGGACGACATCCTGCAGGAGATCGAGAACCTGCGCGGCTCGCAAGCCGCCGACCAGCTGAAGGGCAACTTCTTCCACAATCGCCTGGAGGGCCTGGGCGGCGACGACTGGTTCGTGGCCACCAACGGCGAAGACACTTATGTCGGCGGCGAGGGCAAGGACTTCATCGACTATTCGGAGGGCTTCGCCAACGGGACCTCGACCTATCAGGTCTGGGTCGAGGACGGTTACTGGGAATATGACCAGTGGGACTACTCGCAGTACTGGGTGTCGACGGGCGGTCACTATGAGACCACCACCACCACGGTCGCGGCTTTGAACATCAACCTGGGCAGCGGCTACGCCCAGGTGCGCGGCGTCGACGGCACGGTGTCGAACCACACGCTCACGGGCGTCGAGGGCGTGTTGGGCACGGACTATGCCGACACCATCGGCGGCGGCGCGGCCGACGAGACCTTCATCGGCGGGGCCGGCAACGACTATCTCTACGGCGGAGGCGGGGCCGACACCTATGTCCTCAACCGCGGGGACGGCTCGGACACCGTCGTCGAGGACAGCGCCGGCTGGAACGTGATCTCGTTCGGGGCGGACGTGAAGTTCTCGGACATCTGGGGCGGTACGGCGGGCGGCGCGAGCGGCTGGCTGGATCTGGGCATCCGGGGCGACGCCCAGGTGCGGATCGGCGCCAATTTCTATCCGACGGCGGGCAACAACAAGATCAAGTCGATCGACATGGGCGGCGCTTCGCAGCTCGATATCGGCTCGGTCAACTTCGGCGTGGCCAGCGACGACAACTCCACCACCCTGGTCGGCAGCAAGACCAATTCCGACCTGATCATGGCGATGAACGGCGACGACATCGTCTGGGGCGCCCAGAGCGGCCAGGTGGAGAGCAACGGCAACGTCGTGATCGGCGGCCTGGGCAACGACCAGATCCACACCTCCAACGGCGACGACCAGTTCGGCTACGACCGCGGCGAGGGATTGGACATCATCTGGGACACCGGCGGCGAGGACACCCTGGCCTTCGGGGCTTCGGTGGCGGCCGGGGACGTGATCTACCAAGTGGTCGGCAACGACCTCTACATCGCCGCGCGCGACCTCTCCAACACGGCGCTGACGGCCAGCCAGGTCGCCGACCGGGTGCAGATCGTCGGCGGCGGGGTCAAGTACGTGACCATGGACGGCTACTCCAACACCGTCCTCTACGAGAGCTTCAACACGGTGGAATACGTGCTGGCCGGCGGGACCTCGATCGACCTGCGCAAGCTCGACATCGCCTGGACCCAGTCGATCACCTACAACTACGACTACGCCTATCCGATCGCGCTGGACCTGGACGGCGACGGGCTGGACCTGTCGGCGGTCGACAGCTCCAGCGTGGTGGTCAAGACGGCCGGCGGCGGGATTTCGCGGATCGGCTGGGTGGGCCCGAGCGACGGCTTCCTGGCGGTCGATCGTAACGGCGACGGGGCGATCAACCAGCTGTCGGAACTGTCGTTCGTGCAGGACAAGCCGGGCGCGACCAGCGACCTGGAAGGCCTGCGCACCTGGGACAGCAACGGCGACGGCTTGCTCGACAAGAACGACAAGGACTTCTCCAGGATCCTGCTGTTCGTCGACGCCAACCAGAACGGCCGCTCGACGGCCAAGGAACTGCGCACGCTTGAACAGGCCGGGATCGCGGCCATCAACCTGGGCGGCCTGGCCACCGGCCAGACCCGCGACCAGACCACTGAAAGCTTCGTGCAGAACACGATCAGCTTCATCTGGGCCGACGGCCGCACGGGCGAGGGCTACGACGTGGCCCTGGCGCGGCGGGTGCTGGGCTCGGAGGGGCTCTACGCTGGCGACTACCAGGCCGAGTGGGGCGCGGCCGACGAAGACGGCGAGCTTGGCCAACTGGCCAATGATCCGAAGACGGCGGCCAAGGCCGCGCGGATCAGGGCCCGCAAGGGCCTGCTGGACGCGATCGGAGCCAGCTACAACGAGGTCAAGGCCGCCGCCCAGCTGGACTTCAGCGATCACGACCGCGTCGACGCGACCATCGCCCAGCGCTGGACGAAGATGAGCGCCTCGGAAAAGGCCAGCTGGCTGACCGGCCAGCAGCCGAGCGGCAAGGTCCGGCTGATCTCGACGCAGCAGGCCCAGGCTAACGACCTTAACGCCGCTGCCAAGGCGCGCCAGGACGTGGTCGACCAGGGCTACGCCCAGGCGGCCCGGTCGGTGAGCGCCTCGGGCCTGGGCGAGGCCTCGGGGCAGGGGGCTTCGGCCGTCGGCGCTTCTGGCCTGGGGGTGAGCTTCGGCTCGACGGGGCTGGGTCTGTCGCTGGCCGGCGGCGAGCCGCTGGACGCCGGCTCGGCCTATGGCGGAGCCAGCCAGTCCTCGGGCGCCTGGTGGCGTCAGGAGGCTGGTTCGGACCTGCTGGGCGGCGGCTCGCTGGCCGCGCGACTGGCGGCGATGGACGCCGGTCCCGGTCAGGGTCTGGGCTTGGCCGCCTCCGGCGCGCTCGACCCGGCGCTGGTCCAGAACCAGGCGCTGCTGCGCCAGGCCATGGCCGGCTTCGGCGGCCAGGCCGGCGGCGGGGCGGCGGTCTGGAGCCGTGACGGGGCCTCGCGCGAGACGCCGCTGGCGGCTTCGGCCGGCCTCAAGGCCGCGGCCGCCCAGCCGCTGCTGACGGCCTAGGGCGCGCCAGGGTCACGCGCCCGCGCCTGACCCGCCTGGCCTTGTCCCGATGCGAAAGCTGGAGTCTGGAAGGCTCCAGGCCTTTCCTGCTACCACCTAGAGTACAAGGCCGGCCCTCCATCATGGAGGGCCGGCCGACCTAACGGAGTTTCGATCATGGCCGACGGCGCTGCTTCCGCGACCGCTCCCCAGAAGACGGTGTCCCAGGTTCTGGGCGAGATCACTTGGCTGCTGACCCAGTCGCCGGTGCACAAGCAGCTGTTCATCGGCGACCTGGAATGGTTCGCCATGCCGGCCGTGCTGCTCGAGCAGTTCCGCATCTGGAACGGCCCTAACAGCCCCGCCGCCGTGGCCTTCTGGGCCTTCGTCTCCGAGGAGACCGAAGAGCGCCTGGTGGCCGGCGCCAAGAAGCTGCGGGCCGACGAATGGCAGGCCGGCGATCGCCCCTGGCTGATCGAGCTCGTCGCCCCCTTCGGCGGCCAGGACGAAATCCTCGCCGACCTCGCCGTCAACGTCTTCCCCGGCAAGAGCTTCAAGTTCCACACCGTCGACCCCGACGGCCAGCGCGTGGTCGTCTCCTATCCCCCGCAAGCCCAAGCCTGAGGCGAGGGCTTCGACGCCGGCCTAGTCGGTCGGCGTCAGGGCCGTGACGACCTGTTCGCAGAGGCGGTGAGTCTCCAGGGCGTCGAGGGCTGACAGTCGGCGGCCTTCGCGCACGGCCGACAGGAAAGCCTCGACCAGGCCCTCGAAGCCGCGCTGGCGGCCGACCGAGGTCCAGTTGCCGCGTCGACTCAGACGCTCGCCGCCGGCGTAGTCGATGACGTCGGACAGTTCGGCGACCCGCAGCTTGCCGCCATGGCCCGAGACCTCCAGCACCTCCTCGTCGGCGCCGCTGTCGCGGTTCATGATCGCGAAGGCGTCGACGCCCGGCCCGACGAGATGAAGGCTGGCGTGCCGCATCTTGCCGTCGACGGCGTGGCCCGAAATCCGCGCCTCGTTCGCCGTCGGGGCCAGAAAGCGGATGGTGTCGATGGCGTGGATGAAGTCGTCGAACACCGCCCGGCGCAGGCCGTCGGGATAGGCCCGGCGGTTCTTCTGCATCAGCACCAGCGGCGCCTTCAGGCCGGCGGCGGCCACGTATGAGGGCGCGAAGCGGCGGTTGAAGCCGACGGCCAGCGACACGCCGCGCGTTTCGGCCAGGTCCACCAGAGCTTCGGTTTCCGCCAGGGTGTCGGCGATCGGCTTGTCGACCAGGGTCGGCACGCCGGCCTCGATCAGGCGGCGGACGATCTCCGGATGGGCCTCGGTGGCGGCATGGACGAAGGCGGCGTCGAGCCCCTGGGCCAGGGCCTCGTCAAGATCGGTGTGCAGCCGGTCCACACGCCAGGCCGCGCCGAGGTCGTCCAGGGTGGCGGTGCTGCGGGTGACGAAGGCCAGATGCACGTCGGGACGTATGCCCAGCACCGGGAGGTAGGCTTTGCGGGCGATGTCGCCCAGGCCGATCATCGCCACGCGCATGGTCTTAAAGCCCCTTGCCCAAGTGCTCCGCCAAGTCGCTTGCGTCCCAATGTTCGTCGCGAGGCGCAAGGAAGATCGGCGTCTCGCGCTCGAAGGCGCGCAGGGCGTCGGCGGTCTGGGCGAGGTCGGGCGCGTCGAGGCTCTCGCTCATGACGATGGCGGCGATGGTCGCGCCCCGGGCCCGCAAGGCGACGAGGGCGGTCAGCACGTGGCTGATCGTGCCCAGATACGAGCCTGCGATCAGCAGCACCGGCAGGTCGAGGGCGGCGATCAGGTCGAGATTGGTCGCCTCGTCGGTCAGGGGCGACATGACGCCGCCGGCGCCTTCAACCAGCATCAGTTCGTGGTCGCCGGCCAGGGCCGTGCGGCAGTCGGCGGCGAGGTCTTCTAGGGCGAGCGTGTCGCCCTCAAGCCGGGCGGCGAGGTTCGGGGCCAGCGGGGCGCGATAGCGGCGCGGCGAGATGCGGGGCAGGGCGGCCGGGTCGCCCAGAGCCCCGGCGAGGCGGGCCGGGTCGCTGGCGGAGGGATCCTCGGGATCGAAGCCGCTGACCACCGGCTTGAAGGCGTCCACGGCGACGCCGTGGGCCTTCAGGGCGCGGATCAGGGCGCAGGCGACATGGGTCTTGCCGATGTCGGTGCCCGTGCCGGCGACGAACAGGGCGGTCATGCTTTCGCGTCCACATAGGGGCGGACGAGGGCGGCCAGGCGCAGGACCTCGTCGTCGGGATGGTCGGCGCTGAAGGCCAGGCGCAGGCGGGCTGTGCCGGCGGGCACCGTGGGCGGACGGATGGCGACCACGAGAAAGCCCTCGGCCTCCAGGGCGGCGGAGGCGGCCAGGGCCGCGTCCGCCTCGCCGATCACCACCGGCACGATCGGGCTCTCGGCGCGGGGCAGGCCGGCGGCCTGCGTGAACAGCCGCGCCTTGCGCAGCGGCTCGGCGGCGAAGGCGGGATCGGCCTCGATCAGGTCCAGCGCTGCGATGGCGGCGGCGGCCGAGGCCGGCGGCAGACCGGTGGTGTAGACGACGGTGCGGGCCCGGGTCTTCAGGAAGTCGACCACGCTCTGCGAGGCGCACAGATAGCCGCCGTAGGAGCCCAAAGCCTTGGACAGGGTGCCCATCTGCAGCGGGATCACGGCGTCGGGGAACAGGGCGGCCGTTCCCTTGCCTTCGCCCAGCACGCCGACGCCATGGGCGTCGTCGACCAGCAGCCAGGCGTCGTTGGCCTCGCAGACCGCCGACAGCCAGTCCAGCGGCGCGACGTCGCCGTCCATCGAGAACACCCCGTCGGTGGCGACGATGGCGTGGCGGAAGGTCGAGCGGTGCTCGGCCAGCAGTTCGGCCAGGGCGTCGCTGTCGTTGTGCGGGAAACTCACCACCTTGGCGCCGGACAGCTGCGCCCCGGCCCAGATGCAGGCGTGGGCCAGTTCGTCGACGAAGACGACGTCCTGCTTGCCGGCGAAGGTCGGGATCACGCCGGTGTTGGCCAGGTAGCCCGAGCCGAAGACCACGCAGGCTTCGGTCCCTTTGAGGCGGGCGAGGCGGGTTTCAAGCTCGGAAATCAGCGGGCTGTCGCCCGTGACCAGACGCGAGGCGCCGGAGCCCGCGCCGTAGTCGGCCACGGCGGCCTGGGCGGCGGCGATCACGGCCGGATGCTGCGACAGGCCCAGATAGTCGTTGCAGGAGAAGGACAGCAGGCGCTTGCCGTCACGCTCGACAACCGCGCCGGGCAGGCGACGGGTGGGCTTCAGCCGGCGGCGCAGGCTCATGGCCTCCAGGGCCGCGAGCTTGCCGCTCGCGAAGGCGTCCAGACTGTGCATTCCAATTCCTCGCCCAGATTCCCGTTTGCGTGGGTGGGCCGGGACGCTCTAGGCAAGCCACCCCGCCGGCGCAACGAAGGATCGTCATGAGCACCCCCGACTGGCTCACCGAAGGCGCCAAGCACGTCTGGCGGCCCTACTGCCAGATGAAGACGGCCCCGGCGCCGCTTCCGGTGGTGCGCACTCATGGCTCGCGGATCGTGCTGGCCGACGGGCGCGAACTCGTGGACGGCATCGCCAGTTGGTGGACGGCCTGCCACGGCTACAACCACCCCCACATCGCCGCCGCCGTGCGCGAGCAGCTTGAGGCCATGCCGCACGTGATGTTCGGCGGTCTGGGCCATGAACCGGCCTATCGCCTTGCCGCGCGGCTGGCGGCGATCCTGCCGGGCGATCTGGACCACGTGTTTTTCGCCGAGTCCGGCTCGGTCTCGGTCGAGATCGCCATGAAGATGGCGCTGCAGTTCCACATCAATCGCGGCGAGCGCGGGCGCACGCGCTTCCTGTCGTTCCGCGGCGGCTATCACGGCGACACCCTGGCGACGATGACGGTCTGCGACCCGGAGGAGGGGATGCACAGCCTGTTCTCGGGCGTCATGCCGAGCCAGGTGATCGCCGACCTGCCCCTGAACGACGCGTCCGAAGCCGCCCTCGACGCCCTGCTCGCCGAGCGGGGCGGGGAGATCGCCGCCATGCTGACCGAGCCCCTGGTGCAGGGCGCCGGCGGCATGCTGTTCCACGACCCCGAAGTGCTGCGCCGCCTGCGCCGTTTGGCCGACAAGCACGGCGTGCTGCTGATCTTCGACGAGATCTTCACCGGCTTTGGCCGCACGGGCGAGCTTTTCGCCATGCAGGCGGCCGGGATCGAGCCCGACATCGTCACGCTTTCGAAGGCCCTCACGGGGGGAACCCTGCCGCTGTCGGCGGCCGTGGCTTCGCGCAGGGTGTTCGAGGCCTTCTGGTCCGACGACGCCGGCGCGGCCCTGATGCACGGGCCGACCTACATGGGCAATGCGCTGGCCTGCGCCGCCGCCAACGCCTCGCTCGACCTCTTTGAGGCCGGAACCTGGAAGGCCGACGTGGCGCGGATCTCGGCCGCGCTGAAGGCCGGGCTGGAGCCGTGTCGCAGCGCGCCGGGCGTCGTCGACGTGCGGGTGCTGGGCGCGATCGGTGTGGTCGAGTTCGCATCGCCGGTGGCGGTCGGGGCGCTGTGCCAGGCCTTCGCGGAGAAGGGCGCGTGGATCCGGCCGATGGGCAAGGTGGTCTATCTGACGCCGGCCTTCACCACCCCGGACACGGACCTGGAAATCCTGCTGTCGGCCATTCGCGAGGTCATTGGAGCCGGCGGGGTTGAAGGAACCGGCGGGGTCTGATCCAAGCGGCCCCATGTCCGCCTCCACCGGCCCCCTGACGACGCTCGAGCGTCTCGCGATCCTGGCGATCATCATGACCTGGGGGCTGAACAACGCCGCGGCCAAGGTGGCGACCGCCGCCCTGCCGCCGATGATGGTGGGCGGCCTGCGCTTCGCGCTGGCCCTGGCCTTCCTGTTCCCGTTCGTGCGGCCGCCGTTTCCGGACTGGAAGCGGTTGCTGGCGATCGTGCTGCTGTCGGGGCCGATCCACTTCGGGATCATCTATCTGGCGTTCGGCATGGCCAAGTCGCTGAGCCCGCTGGTGGTGGCCACCCAGCTGTGGATCCCGTTCACGGCCCTGTTCGCCTGGCGCATGCTGGGCGAGACCATGCGCATGCCGGCCGTCGCCGGGCTGGCCGTCGCCTTCGCCGGCGTGGCGTGGATGAGTCTGGATCCCCACGGCGCGGCCGACCTGCCGGCCATCGTGCTGGGCGTCATCGCCGCCGCGATCTGGGCGGTGGCCACGGTGCTGGTGCGCAAGACCCCGGGCGTGAAGCCGCTGAAGGTGCAGGGCATGACGGCGCTGGTCGCCGCGCCGGCTCTGATCGCCCTGTCCTTCGCCTTCGAGCCCGATGTGATCCCCCGCGTTACGGCCGCGCCGCCGATCGCCTGGGCCTGCGTGGTGTTCGCCGGCGTGGTCTCGACCATCGGGGCCAGCGCCCTGCTGTTCTGGCTGGTGCAGCGACGCGAGGCGGGGCGGGTGACGCCCTATTTCCTGCTGACGCCGTTGGTCTCGTGCACGATCGGGGTGCTGTTCATGGGCGATGACCTGTCGCCGCAACTGGTCATCGGCGGCGGCGCGACCATGCTGGGCGTGGCCCTGGTGGCCCTGACCGAGAAGAAGACCCCGCCGGTCGTCGAGCCGGCCTGAGGCTCTAGGCAGGGCGAACCAAAGCGCGACAAGCGGCGTTGAGCCTCCACACATGGAGCTTCACCGCATGAACCTGACCCGTCCGCTTTCCCTCGCCGCTGTCGCCACCGTCGCCCTGCTGGGCCTTTCCGCCTGTGACAAGGACGCCGGCAAGACCCAGAAGACCACGGGCAAGGTCGAGTCCGCCGTCGGCACGATCACCGGCGACAAGGAACTCAAGAAAGAGGGCAAGAAGGACAAGGTGGTCGGCGGCGTGCGCTCGGGCGACCTGGAAGGCGCCGTCAAGGACGCTAAGAAGAACTGACGGTGGAGGCGGAGAGGGCTCAGTCCTCTCCGCCATCCCTCCAGCGCCAGGGCGCGTCGCTGGTCTTCCAGGCGATCCAGACCACGCCCAAGGTGGACGTGATCACCACGATCGACAGCGGAAGAGGGCGGCCCGCCAGGAGCGCGGAGGCGGCGATCAGCAAGGCCAGGTGGACGGCCAGAACGACCCAGCCCTGCCAGGCGCAGGGCAACCCCGCGCCGTAGCCGAACCGCTTGACCCTGAACCACGGCTTGGCCATGGCCGCGCCTCCCCCGATGTTTTCTTATGCGGGCAAATGTACGCCCAGTTCGCCGGCCAGGTCGCGCACGAACTGCCAGGCCACCCGGCCCGAACGCGCGCCGCGCAGCTGCGACCATTGCAGGGCCCGGCGCTCCAGGTTCTCGACCTTCAGGCCGAAGCGCTCGGCATAGGTGTTGATCGCCGCCAGGTAGGTCGGCTGGTCCATGGGCGGGAAGCCGATCCACAGGCCGAAGCGGTCGGAGACGCTCATCTCCTCCTCGGCGTTCTCGGCCGAGGCGATCGCGCCCTGGCTCTCGGCGTGGTCGCGCGGCATCAGGTGGCGACGGTTGGAGGTCGAGACGAACAGCACGTTCTCCGGCGGACCGGCCACGCCGCCTTCCAGCGCCGACTTCAGGGCCTTGGCCGCCGCCGCGCCGTCCTCGAACGACAGGTCGTCGCACAGCACCACGAAGCGCTCGCTCCGCACGCGCAGGGCGTCGAACAGCGGGGGCAGGGCGGCGACCTCGTCGCGATCGACCTCGACCAGCTTCAGATCCGGATATTCGGCCGTCAGGGCCATGAAGGCCGACTTGGTCAGCGAGCTCTTGCCCGTGCCGCGCACGCCCCACAGCAGCACGTGGTTGCACGGCAGGCCGGTGGCGAAGCGGCGCAGGTTCTGGATGAAGCGGTCCTTCTGGCGCTCGATCCCCACCAAAAGCTCGATATCCATCGCGTAGTCGGGCGCGGGCAGGAAGGCGCCCGACACCGGCTCATGGCGGAACAGGCGCGCGCCCGAGAAGTCCGGGGCGACGGCGGCTGGCGGGGCCAGGCGCTCCAGGGCGTCGGCGATGCGGGCGAGCAGGGGCAGGGCGGCTTCGGTCATGGCCACGCTCCTTACCCCCTCGCGCTCTCATTGCAAAAGGGTTGGCATTGCAAAAGGGCCGGCATTGCAAAAGGGCCGGTATTGCAAAAGGGCCCTCATTGCAAAAGGGAGGGTGAACGCATAGCTTCCGCCGACTTGGCGGGGGCCCTATTTCAGACGTCCCCTGCCGCTTGAAATTCTTGGAGACGTTATGCCGAGCGATCCGAACGCGTTGATCCAGGCCTTTGGCCTGCCTGTGATCCTGATCGTGTTTTTCTACTTCATGATCCTGCGCCCGCAGCAAAAGCGTCAGAAGGAACATCAGGCTACGATCAACAACCTGAAGCGCGGCGACAACGTCGTGCTGTCGAGCGGCGTGCTCGGCAAGGTTGTCCGTGTCGAGGAAAAGGAAGTCGGCGTCGAGATCGCCCAGGGCGTCACCGTCAAGGTGCGCAAGGGCATGATCACCGAAGTCACGGCCAAGGGCGATCCCGCTCCGGCCAACGATCCGAAGAACTGAGTAAGATCAGGTCCAACTAGCCCGCCCTGGCGCCCCGGCGTCGTCGAGAGCCCCGTAGTCCATGCTGAGCCTATCCCGCTGGAAGATCGCCATCGTCACCTTGTCGGTGATCTTCGGCATCGTCTTCACCCTGCCGAACCTGCTGCCGCAGAAGACGCTAGACGCCCTGCCGGGATGGGTTCCCAAGCAGAAGCTGAACCTCGGCCTCGACCTCCAGGGCGGGTCGTACCTCCTGTACGAGGTCGACACCGCCGCCCTGCGCAAGGAGCGCCTGGGCAACCTGGTCGAAGACACGCGCACCACCCTGCGCACGGCCGGCATCAGCTTCAATGGCCTGGGTGAGTCGAACGGCGTCATCTCGGTCCGCATCGACGACGGCTCGAAGGTCGCCGCGGCCGTGACCGAGCTGAACAAGCTCGGCAGCCCGCTGCCGGGCGCCCTGACCAAGGACGTGGTCGTCTCGACCAAGTCCGACCAGCGCATCGAACTGACCTTCGCGCCCGAGGCCGCCCGCGCCGACGCCGCCAAGGCCGTCGAGCAGTCGATCGAGACCATCCGTCGCCGGATCGACAGCCTGGGCACCAAGGAACCGACGATCACCCGTCAGGGGACCGATCGCATCGTCATCCAGGCCGCCGGCGAAAGCGATCCGGAGCGCCTGAAGGCCGTTATCGGCAAGACCGCCAAGCTGACCTTCCAGATGGTCGACGAGACGGTCACGCCGGAAGAAATGCAGTCGGGCCGCATGCCGCCCGGCGTGGTCATGGTGCCCAGCGCCGATGGCTACGCGCCGGCCTACGCCCTGAAGAAGCGCGCCCTGGTCTCGGGCGACGACCTCGAAAGCGCCGACCAGGCCTTCGACGGCCAGAGCGGCCGTCCGGTGGTCTCGTTCCGCTTCAAGGGCCCCGGCGCGCGCAAGTTCGGCGACGCCACCGCCCGCAACATCGGCAAGCGCTTCGCCATCGTCCTCGACAACAAGGTGATCTCCGCGCCGACCATCCAGGGCGCGATCCTGGGCGGCTCGGGCCAGATCACCGGCAACTTCACGGTCGAAAGCGCCGCGGAACTGTCGCTGCTGCTGCGCTCCGGCGCGCTGCCGGCCCAGCTGAACATCGAAGAGCAACGCACCGTCGGCGCCGAACTGGGCGCGGACGCGGTCAAGGCCGGCGCCATCTCGCTGGCCATCGGGGCTGCGGCGATGTTCGTCTTCATCATCCTGGCCTACGGCCTGTTCGGCGTGTTCGCGGCCATGGCCCTGGTGGCCAACGTGCTGCTGATCGTCGGCATCATGTCGTTCACCCAGGCGACCCTGACCTTCCCGGGCATCGCCGGCCTGATCCTGACGCTGGCCGTCGCCGTCGACGCCAACGTGCTGATCTACGAGCGCATGCGCGACGAGGCGGCCGCGGGACGATCGCCGATGTCGGCGGCCGACACCGGCTACCGGCTGGCGCTGGTGTCGATCCTCGACGCCAACATCACCAGCCTGATCTCGGCCGGCATCATGTTCAGCTTCGGATCGGGTCCGGTGAAGGGCTTCGCCTGGACCCTGGCCATCGGCGTGTTCACCTCGCTGTTCACCGCCATCATCATCACTCAAGTGCTCATCGGTTGGTGGTTCAAGGCCGCCAAGCCGAAGAAGCTGCCGATCGCGTAAGGATCAAAGCTCATGGCTGCTTGGCCCCTCATCCGCCTGATCCCGCGCTCGACCCACTATCGCTTCGTGCGCTGGGCGCCCGTCGCCGCGGTTATCTCGCTCGTCCTGATCCTCGGCTCGGGCGTGTCGTTCTTCACCCAGGGCCTGAACCTGGGCATCGACTTCAAGGGCGGCGTCGCCCTTGAGGCCCGTACGCCCGCGACCGCCCCCATCGACCTGGACAAGCTGCGCGCCGTCGCCAAGGCCACCGGCGCGCACGACGTGCAGGTCCAGGGCTTCGGCGCGCCGAACTCGGCGATGGTCCGCTTCCTGCCCACCGAGGGCGGCAACGCCCAGGTCGAGGCCAACCGCATCAAGGGCGAGATCATCGCCAAGTTCCCCGGCATGACCATGCCGGCGCCGACCGTCATCGGCGCCAAGGTCTCGGGCGAGCTGCTGATGGGCGGCTTCAAGGCGCTGGGCATCGCCCTGCTGCTGATGCTCGGCTACATCTGGTTCCGCTTCCAGTGGCAGTTCGGCGTCGGCGCCGTCGTGGCCGTGTTCCACGACATCATCCTGACCCTGGGCGTGCTGTCGGTGATGCAGATCGAGTTCTCGATGACCTCGGTCGCGGCCCTGCTGACGGTCATCGGCTACTCGATGAACGAAAAGGTCATCACCTTCGACCGCCTCAAGGAAAACCTGCGCAAGTACAAGTCGACGCCGCTGCGCGAGATCATCGACCTGTCGGAGAACGAGCGTCTGTCGCGGACGATCATCACCGGCTCGACGGCGCTGCTGGCGCTGGGCGGCACGATGATCTTCGGCGGCCCGGTACTGTTCCCGCTGGTCTTCACCATGGTGTTCGGCATCATCATCGGCACCTATTCGTCGATCTACATCGCCCTGCCGATCATCCTGGTCTGGGGCCTGAAGCGCGGCGACGAGGAAGCCAAGCCGATCAAGCTCGGCGCGGCCAGTCGCCCGTGAGCCAGGCGCTCACTCCGCGCCAGCCCCCGTCGATCGACGCCTGGGGCGGCGGCGGCTTCCGGGTCTCCGGCGTCTGGCGTCCCGGTTCGCTGCTGATCATCGACGATCAGCCGGTGGACTGGGGCGCGACGTCGCTGGCCGATCTGACGCCCGAAGCCTTCGCCCCGGTCTACGCCGCGGGCGGGGCTGTGGAGTTCGTGCTGCTGGGCGTGGGCCTGGCCAACGCCCTGCCGCCGCGCCCCGTGCGCGACGCCCTGAAGGCCGCGGGCCTGGGTCTCGAGTTCATGAGCACCGAGG
This sequence comes from Caulobacter sp. GW821-FHT12A07, assembly GCF_058807655.1. Lineage (NCBI taxonomy): Bacteria > Pseudomonadati > Pseudomonadota > Alphaproteobacteria > Caulobacterales > Caulobacteraceae > Caulobacter > Caulobacter sp. GW821-FHT12A07. Next base: position 380,547 of record NZ_JBXAQX010000005.1, on the reverse strand, counting down.
CCGCCGCCCGCACCTACAACGTCCTGGCCAGCGAAGGCCGCCGGCTCGCCGCGGCTCTGATCGCGGTTTAGCGTCCAAAACTCCTCCCCCGTGAAACGGGGGAGGGGGACCGCGAAGCGGTGGAGGGGGCGAGTTCAAGCGCCGCGCTCTGTCACTCGCCCCCTCCGTCACGCCGCGTATCCGCAGCGCGCCACCTCCCCCGTTTTACGGGGGAGGAGTAGGGAGCTGTCGCGGAGCGACTGAGGGGGTCGCTTCCCCGACTCTCGCGCAGCCCCTATCCTGGCCGCCACGCAACGGCTTCAGGGGGCTGAATTGTCCGGGATCCTCACCAATTTCCGCAGCACCATCATCGTCAGCTTCGTGTTGGCCCTGATCATGGTGTTCGGCTTCGGGCATAGCCCCAGCGGCTTCCACGGCGCCTACTGGCAGGCCGTGTTCCGCTGGCTGCACGTGCTGTTCGGCATCCTGTGGATCGGGCTGCTCTACTACTTCAACTTCGTGCAGATCCGGGTGATGCCGAGCATCCCGGCCGAGCTGAAGCCGGCGGTGACCAAGTACATCGCGCCCGAAGCCCTGTTCTGGTTCCGCTGGGCGGCCCTGGCCACCTGGCTGATGGGCATGATCGTGGCCTTCAGCCGCGGCTACCTGATGGAAGCCATGACCCTGGGCGCCTGGCACGGCTACCAACGCGGCGTCGACATGGGCTTCACCTTCATCGGCATGGGCATGTGGCTGGCGACGATCATGTTCGTGAACGTCTGGGGCGTGATCTGGCCGAACCAGAAGCGGGCCCTGGGCCTCGTGCCGGCCGACGACGAGACCAAGGCCAAGGCGGCCAAGCTGGCCATGCTGTTCTCGCGCATCAACACCCTGCTCAGCATCCCGATGCTGGTGACGATGACGATGTACCAGACGCTGTTCGGCTGATCGGCCCGACGGTTCGGATCAAGGCCCGCCCATCCGGCGGGCCTTTTTCTTTGGGGCTTACGGGGGCATAAGCCGCGCCATGTCCGCCGCCCCCGACAACCCCTACGATTCCGGCCTCGACGACCTGGTCCGCCGCATGGACCCGGATCGCTGGCTGGCCAGCCGCTTCGTCGCCGACCTGGCGGCGCGGGCCGACGTCGTGGCCCTGCTGGCCTTCAACTACGAACTGGCGCGGGTGGCCGGCGGCGTCACCAACGCCCTGATGGGCGAGATCCGCCTGACCTGGTGGCGCGAGGCGATGGAGGAACTGGCCGCCGGCCAGCCGCCGCGCAAGCACCCCGCCGTCGAGGCTCTGGCGGCCTCCGGCGTCGATCCCCTGGCCCTGGCGCGGATGGCGGAGGCGCGCCTGGCCGACCTGGAAGAAACGCCCTTCGTCGACGAGGCCGCCGTGCTGGCCTATCTCGACGCCACCGCCGGCGCCCTGGCGGGCCTTGTCGCCAAACGCCTCGATCCTGCCGCCGATCCGGCGTCCGTGCGCGCCGCGGCCCGGGCCTACGGCCTGGCGGGCTTGTGGCGGCTGAAGCTGGCCGGCCGCTCCCGCCTGCCGTTCAAGTGGACCGCCGCCGACCTCCAGGCCCTGGTGGCCGGTCAGAAGGCCGCCGCCCGCGTCGAGCTCAAGACGCTGCCGATCGCGGCCTTCCCGGCCGTCGCTGTCGTCGCGCTGGCGGGCGAGCAGGCGAGGGGGCGCGACCTGGGCGAACTCGAAAAAAAGGCCCGCCTGACCTGGTCGGTCGCGACGGGCCGGATCTGATTATTCCTCCCCCGAGCAGTTAAGCGAAACGGGGGATGGGGACCGCGAAGCGGTGGAGGGGGCGGCGGCGCGCAAGGCGCTCTGTCACTCGCCCCCTCCGTCACGGCGCGTATTCGCGCCGCGCCACCTCCCCCGCTGCGCGAGGGAGGAGTTTGCTTTCGCGCTTTACTTCCCCGTCCATTCGTTCAGCCAGCCCAGCACCTCGTCGTGCCACTGGACCGAGTTCTGGGCCTTCAGCACCCAGTGGTTCTCGTTGGGGAAGTACAGCAGCTTGCTGGGCACGCCCTTGCGCTGCAGGGCCGTGAAGGTGGCGATGCCTTCTTCCAGCGGCACGCGGAAGTCGTTCTGGCCCTGGACGACCAGGGTCGGCACGCTCCACTGCGCCACGTGGTCGGCCGGGTTGAACTTGGCGTAGGTGGTGTTGGCCTCCCACGGCGCGCCGCCGTTCTCCCACTCGCTGAACCACAGCTCCTCGGTCGAGTAGCCCATGAAGCGGCTGTCGAAGATGCCGTCGTGGTTCACCAGGCACTTCCAGGGCTGCTTCCACTGGCTGGCGATCCAGTTGATCATGAAGCCGCCGTACGAGCCGCCCAGGGCGCAGGCGCGGTCCTGGTCGAGGAAGGCGTACTTCTGGGTCGCGAAGGCCCAGCCCTTCTGCAGGTCTTCCAGCGGGCGGTCGCCCCAGTGCTGGCTGATCGCGTCGGTGAAGCCCTGGCCGTAGCCGGTCGAGCCGTGGAAATCGATCATCACCACGGCATAGCCGGCGCCGGCGTAGGTCTGGGCGTTCCAGCGGTAGTGGAAGAGGTTGCCAAACGAGCCCTGCGGGCCGCCGTGGATCAGGAAGGCCACCGGATACTTCTTCGACGGATCGAAGTTGGCGGGCTTCACCAGATAGCCGTGCACGGTCTCGTCGTTCCAACCCTTGAAGCTGAACTGCTCGGCCTCGCCCATGGCCACGCCGTCCAGCTTGTCGGCGTTGAGGCCGGTCAGCTTGATCGGCTCGCCCTTGCCCTTCGGGAGGAGGGCGTAGAGCTGGCCCGGGGTCTTCAGGTTGTCCTGGGCGATGACGGTCTGGCCGCCGGCGACGCTGAACGCGCTGACGTGGCCCTCGCCGGTCAGGGCCACGGCCTTGCCGGTCTTGACGTCGATGGCGAACAGCTTGGTCTGACCCACGTCCTCGGCGGTCGTGTAGATGGTCTTGCCGTCGGCGCTGAAGGTGATCGACTGGGCCGAGCGGTCCCAGGCCGGGGCCACTTCACGCACCTTGCCGTTCTCGCGCACCATGATGCCGAAGCGGTCGGCCTCGAAGCCCGGGCGCTTCATGGCCAGCCACGCTTCCGTGTTGCCGTCCGGCGAGAAGGTCGGCTGGGCGTCCCAGGCCTTGTTGTCCTCGGTGAGGTTAGTGGGCTTGGCCGAACCGTCGACCGGAACCGACCACAGGTCGTAATTGGTCTGCCAGGGCTCGTCGCGGCCGGCGACCTTGGCCGAGAACACCACGGTCTTGCCGTCGGGGCTGATCGTGAAGTCCTCGTCGCCGCCGAACGGCTTGGTCGGCGCGTCGCCGTCGAAGCCGGCCATCAGCGCCTTCGCCTCGCCCGTCGCCACGCCCGAGGCGTCCAGCGCGTAGGCGTAGAGGTGGTTCTTCGTGCCGTCGTTCCAGGTGTCCCAGTGGCGGATGAACAGCTTGTCGTAGACGACGCCCGTGGTCTTCTGGGCCTTGCGGGCGTCCAGGCGCTCCTGGGTGCAGGCGAGGGTGGGGCAGTCGGGGAAGACGGCCTGGCTGATCACCACGGTCTTGCCGTCGGCCGACACCTTGAAGGCGCCGACGTCGAACGGGGCCTTGGTCACCTGGACGGCGGTGTCACCCGATGCATCGGTGCGGAACACCTGGTCGGAGCCGGCGCGGCCCGACAGGAAGTAGATGCTCTTGCCGTCGGCCGACCAGCGGGCGCTGGAGACGCCGCCGTCCGACACCGCCAGGCGGCGCGGGGCGATCCTGGCCTTCAGGTCGGCGACCCACAGGGAGAACGAGGCCTTGTTGGCCGGCAGGTCCATCGTCCGCACCAGGTAGATCACCTGGCGGCCGTCCGGCGACACCTTGGGCTCGCTGACGCGCTCGAGCGTGACCATGTCCTTGGCTGTGAAGCCTCGACCCTGGGCGGAAGCGGCCGGGGCTACCGCGAAGGCGGCGAGCGAAAGGGCGAGGGCGGAGGCGGCGATGCGCAAGGTCTTGGTCATGGAAGTCGTGGTCCAGGCGGCTCTGATGCCAGAAAACGCGCGGAGCCTAGCGGCGCCTTGCGTCCGATGCCAGGGGCGAGGGTAAAGGTTTCCGCCGAGGCTGGAGCATGCTGCGGCGCCGTTCGCGAGCAAGGCGGAAATGGGGCGTCGAAATGGCGAAAACGCCTTATCCCACAAGGCCTTGGGTAGGTAACAATCAGAAACAGGACTTGCATTGCTGCGGCGCGGCGAAGCTCGTAGACGGTAAATGGGGACGAATAGGCGGCCGCCAGAGCCGCTCCCAAAATAGATCAAAGGTTTCTCGTGTCGGTTTCGCCTTATCATCAGCACACGGTCGCAGGACCGGTGATCTTCGCAGGGATCGGCCTGCACACGGGCGCGCATGTGCGCGTCGCCGTGCGCCCCGCCGCCCCTGACAGCGGGATCGTCTTCGTGCGCACCGACGTCCAGGACCGCGACAACCGCGTGCCGGTTCGCGGCGACGCCGTGGTGCAGACCCAGCTGGGCACCGTCATCGCCAACGCCGCCGACGTGCGCGTCTCGACCATCGAACACCTGATGGCCGCCCTGGCCGCCCTGTCGGTCGACAACTGCGTCGTCGAGCTCGACGGTCCCGAAGTGCCGATCATGGACGGCTCGTCCGAGCCCTTCGTGCAGATTCTCGACCGCGCCGGTCGCCGCCGGCAGGAAGCCGCGCGCCGCTACATCGAGATCCTGTCGCCGATCGAGGTGATCGAGGGCGACAAGCGCGCCACCCTTTCTCCGGCCGAATCCTTCGAAGTGGCCTTCGAGATCGCCTTCGCCAGCAAGGCCATCGGCCGCCAGCGCGTCGATCTGGCCATCGACGAGCACAGCTTCCGCAAGGAACTGTCGAACTGCCGCACCTTCGGCTTCCTGCGCGAGGTCGAGGCCCTGCGCGACATCGGCCTGGCCCGTGGCGGCTCGATGGAGAACGCCGTGGTCATCGACGGCGACCGCGTGCTCAATCCCGAAGGCCTGCGCCGCTCGGACGAGTTCGTGCGCCACAAGGCCCTGGACGCCGTCGGCGACCTTTATGTCATCGGCGCTCCGATCCTTGGCAGGTTCGAAGGAATCCTGGCCGGACACGGCCTCAATAACGCCGCGGTTCGTGCGTTGATGGGGCAACCGCGCGCTTGGCGCTGGCGCGCCTATGCGCCGGAGCTCGCCGAAGCGGTCTGATCAATCGGGGGAACGCTCCCGCCGCTTCGGCTTTCATTTGCGCCCGCATCGACGTGGTGTAGAAGCCTTGGTTCGGCGCGGGGGCGCGCTAATGCTTCTAGGGTGAGAGAGTCCGTGCTTCGCAAAATCTCGGGACGTTCGGCCGTTTCCATCATGGCCGTGCTCGCCGCCTTGTCGGTGACCGCCTGCGCCGGCAAGCCTAAGAAGCCGACCCTCGTCTATGAGGAGCGTCCGGTCGAACTGCTGTACTCCACCGGCTCCAGCCGCCTGGACCGCGGCAGCTGGAACGAAGCCGTCGATTACTTCCGCGAAGTGGAGCGTCAGCACCCCTATTCGGAATGGTCGCGCCGCTCGATCCTGATGACCGGCTACGCCCACTACATGGGCAATCAGTATTCCGAAGCGATCGGCGACGCCGACCGCTTCATCTCGCTGTACCCGGGCAATCCGTCGGCCTCGTACGCCTTCTATCTGAAGGCCGTCTGCTACTTCGAGCAGATCGTCGACGTGAACCGCGACCAGGCCGCCACCGAGCAGGCGCTCGCCGCCCTGCGCGACGTCGTCCAGCGCTATCCCAACAGCGAATACGCCCAGGACGCCCGCCTGAAGATCGACATGGTCAACGACCAGCTGGCCGGCAAGGAAATGGCCATCGGCCGCTGGTACCTGCGCGACGGCAAGACCCTGGCCGCCATCGGCCGCTTCAAGACCGTCGTAGACCGCCACCAGACCACCTCGCACACCCCCGAAGCCCTCTACCGCCTGGTCGAGGCCTATCTGACCCTGGGCCTCAACGACGAGGCCAAGCGCAACGGCGCGGTGCTGGGCTACAACTTCCCGGGCGACCGCTGGTACGCCGACGCCTACAAGCTGCTGAACGACGCGGGCCTGAAGCCCGCCGTCGAGCCGCTGAAGGCCGGCAACAAGCGCAACCTGCTCGAACGCGTCCTGACCCGCGACAAGGACGCGACCCTCGCGCCTCCGGGCGAGAAGAAGAAAAAGGGCGGCCTGATGGGCGTCCTCGGGATGTAAGCAGAGACATCAGAAGAGACATCAAACAGGCGGGCCGTTGCAAAACGGCCCGTTTTTCTTTTGTTCTCAAAGGGCTGCCCATCCCCCTTTGAAAAACTGCGATTCCCGGCGATCCTCGCGACCATGCTGATCGGTCTCTCCATCCGCGACGTGGTGCTCATCGAGAGCCTCGACCTGGCCATCGGGCCGGGCCTGACAGCGTTGACCGGCGAGACCGGGGCCGGCAAGTCGATCATTCTCGACGCCCTGGGCCTGGCGACCGGGGCCCGCGCCGACGCCGGCCTGGTGCGTCGCGGCGCCGCCGGCCACGCCAGCGCCACCGCCATCTTCGCCCTGGCCCCCGACCATCCCGCCTTCGCCTATCTCGACGACAAGGGCCTGGACTACGCCCGTGACGAGGATCTGGTCCTGCGCCGCCAGCTGTCGCCCGACGGCCGTTCGCGCGCCTTCGTCAACGACCAGGCCACCAGCGTCGGCGTGCTCAAGGATCTCGGGGCGCTGCTGCTCGAGGTGCACGGCCAGCACGAGACCGTCGGCCTGCTCGATCCGCGCACCCACCGCACCCTGCTGGACGCCTATGGCCAGGTCAGCGTCGGGGCCGTGTCCTCGGCCTGGAGCGGCTGGCGCGCCGCCCGCGAGGCCGCCGCCGAGCTGAAGGCCCTGTCCGACCGCGCCGCGGCCGAGACCGAGGAACTGACCCTTCGCCTGTCGGAGCTCGACCGGCTCGATCCGCGCGACGGCGAGGAGACGGCCCTGGCCGAGGAGCGGGCTCTGCTGGGCTCGGCCGAGAAGGCCCTGGCGGACATCGCCTCGGCCCAGGACGCCCTGGGCGGCGACAACCTGTCTGGCAAGCTGGCCTCGGCCTTCCGCGCCCTGGAACGCGCCCGCGACCGCGCCGCCAACGCCGGCGCGCCGGCCGACGGTCCGGCCATGACCCGCCTGGCCGCCGCCTGCGAGGCCGTCGATCGCGCCCTGGTCGAAGCCCAGGAGGCCAGCGCCGCCATCGACGCGGCCGCCGAGAGCTTCGAGTTCGAGCCCGACCGCCTGGAGAAGACCGAGGAGCGGCTGTTCGCCCTGCGCGGCATGGCCCGCAAGCTGAACGTGCTGGTCGAGGACCTGCCGGCGGTCCGCGCCGACTTCGCCGCCCGCCTGCAGGCCATCGAGACCTCGGGCGAGGCGCTGGTCGCCGCCGAGGCCCAGGCCGCCGAGGCCCGCGAGGCCTATCTCTACGCCGCCGAAGCCCTGTCGGCCGAGCGCCGCGCCGCCGGCGACCGCCTGGCCAAGGCCGTCGAGGCCGAGCTTGGCCCGCTGAAGCTGGAAAAGGCCCGCTTCCGCGTCGCCCTGGATACGCTCGACGAGGACAAGGCCGGCCCGACGGGCCTCGACCGTATCGCCTTCGAGATCTCGACCAATCCCGGCGCGCCGTTCGGCCCGATGGAGGCCATCGCCTCGGGCGGCGAACTGGCCCGCTTCGCCCTGGCCCTGAAGGCCGCGCTGGCGGCGAAGGGCGGCGGTCCGCAGCCCCTGATGATCTTCGACGAAGTCGACCAGGGCGTCGGCGGGGCCGTGGCTGACGCCGTCGGCCTGCGTCTGAAGCGCCTGGCCGCCAACGCCCAGGTCTTGGTCGTCACCCATTCCGCCCAGGTCGCTGCGCGCGGCGACGCCCACTGGCGCATCTCCAAGTCCGGCGACGACACCTCCACCCGCACCAAGGTCGAGCCCCTGTCGCCGGCCGAACGCGAGGAAGAGATCGCGCGGATGCTGTCGGGGGCGGAAGTCACCGAGGCCGCGCGGGCCGCGGCGCGGGCGCTGATCGGCTGACGCCGAGACCCCCTCCGGCCCTCCGGGCCACCTCCCCCAGAGGGGGAGGATCCAGCAAGTCAGCGGACCAAGATGCTCCCCCTTTGGGGGAACTGTCGCGGAGCGACTGAGGGGGAACCTCCCCCTGTGGGGGAGGCGGCCGAAGGCCGGTGGGGGGACGTCTTCAGCTTCAACTGAGCGGGCCGATCTCGCAGCCACGCCCCCCACCGATCGCTTCGCGATCACCTCCCCCGCAGGGGGAGGTTTCTATCTTCACAGATCCAGATCGTCCGCCGCGAAGGCCGCGTTCTCCTGGATGAACTTGAAGCGCAGCTCGGGCTTGCGGCCCATCAGGGTCTCGACCAGGTCTTCCACCGACTCCTCGTGGCGCGGCAGGGTCACGCGCGCCAGGGTGCGGACGGCCGGGTCCATGGTGGTTTCCTTCAACTGGGCGGCCATCATCTCGCCCAGACCCTTGAACCGGCCGATCTCGGGCTTCTTGCCCTTGAACATGGTGGCCAGCAGCTCGTCCTTGTGGGCGTCGTCGCGGGCGTATTCGGTCTTGCCGCCGTGGCTCAGGCGATAGAGCGGGGGCAGGGCGAGATACAGCCGCCCGGCGCGGATCAGGTCCGGCATGGTGCGGTAGAAGAAGGTGATCAGCAGCGAGGCGATGTGGGCGCCGTCGACGTCGGCGTCGGTCATGATGATGATCCGCTCGTAGCGCAGATCCTCTTCACGGTACTTGTTGCCGCCCTGGGCGCCCAGGGCCAGCATCAGGTCCGACAGTTCCTTGTTGGCCGTGAACTTCTCGCCCGAGGCCGAGGCCACGTTCAGGATCTTGCCGCGCAGGGGCAGGATCGCCTGGTTCTTGCGGTTGCGGGCCTGCTTGGCCGAGCCGCCGGCCGAGTCGCCTTCGACGATGAACAGCTCCGCGCCGTCCACCGCGCCGCCGGCGCAGTCGGCCAGCTTGCCCGGCAGGCGCAGCTTGCGGGTCGCCGAGGCGCGGGAGACTTCCTTGTCCTTGCGGCGCTTCAGACGCTCCTCGGCGCGCTCGACCACGAACTCCAGCAGCGCCTGGGCGGCCTTGGGGCTGGCGGTCAGCCAGTGGTCGAACGGGTCGCGCAGGGCGTTCTCGACGAAGCGCTGGGCCTCGGTCGTCGACAGCTTTTCCTTGGTCTGGCCCTGGAACTCGGGGTTCTTGATGAACACCGAGATCAGCGCGCCGGCCTGCGCCACCACGTCGTCGGCGGTGATGATCGCGCCGCGTTTCTCGCCCTTCAGTTCGGCATAGGCCTTGAGGCCGCGGGTCAGGGCGGCGCGGAAGCCGCTTTCGTGCGTGCCGCCCTCGGGGGTCGGCACGGTGTTGCAGTACGACTGCATGAAGCCGTCGTGCTCACCAAAGCCGCGCGGGGTCCAGGTCACCGCCCATTCGACCGCGCCGGCCTCGCCCTGGCGATCGATGCGGCCGGAGAAGCTGGTCGGGGTGACCGTCTCCAGCCCCTTGGTGCGCTCGGCCAGGAAGTCGGCCAGGCCGTTGGGGAAGTGGAAGGTCGCCTCGGGCGGGGTCTGGTCGTGGATGCGCTCGGGCGCGCAGGACCATTTGATCTGCACGCCGCGGAACAGATAGGCCTTCGACCGGGTCATCCGGTACAGGCGCGCCGGTTTGAAGGCGCAGCCCTCGCCGAAGATCTGCTCGTCGGGCTTGAAGCGCACCATGGTGCCGCGCTTCTTGCTGGGCTGGATCTTCTCGACCGGGCCCAGCGGCTTGCCGCGCGCGAAGCTCTGGCGGTGCTCGAAGCCGTCGCGCCAGACCGTCACCTCGACCAGTTCCGACAGGGCGTTGACGACGCTGGCGCCGACGCCGTGCAGGCCGCCCGAAGTCTCGTAGGCCTTGCCGCTGAACTTACCGCCCGCGTGCAGGACGGTCATGATCACTTCCAGCGCCGACTTGCCCGGATGCTTGGGGTGGGGATCCACCGGCATGCCGCGGCCGTCGTCCTTGACCGACAGATAGCCGTCGGCGTCGAGCTTGACCTCGATCAGCTTGGCGAAGCCGGCGACGGCCTCGTCCATCGAGTTGTCGAGCACTTCGGCGAACAGGTGGTGCAGGGCCCGCTCGTCGGTGCCGCCGATGTACATGCCCGGACGCATGCGCACGGGCTCCAGCCCTTCCAGCACCTCGATCGAGCTGGCGTCGTAGCCGCCCGACGAGGGCGGCGCGGCGGCGGGCTCGGCCTTGCCGGGCGGCGGAGGCGGCGGAGGCTGCGGCTTGGGCTCGGGATGCGGTTCGCGGGCGGGCAGGGGCGGGGCGCTCGGCGGCGCCAGGGCGTCGTCGTCGAACAGCGAAAACAGCGAGTTGGGGTCTTTGGAAGACATCGGATGATTTTGCGGCGATTCGGGGGTCTCGCCCCGTATGACCCGTGGCCGCCCCCAAGGAAAGCGTCGCCATGCGCGCAGCTGCACGTTTCCGGCGCGCATACAAGCTTAACAACTATCACGTGGATTTGGCTTGTCTTGCCTCAGGGTTGATTCGATCGTCCCGCCGCCGGCCCATGGGGCGGCCGGTTCCAAAGGGAGAAACGTCATGAGCACCGTGGAAGCGACGGCTGGCGTCGACGAATTCACCACCACCGACTGCGGCTCCACCAACGGCACGGCCAACGGCAATCTGTCGGTCGGCGACGCCGTGTCGATCAACGGCAGCCTCGACCTCAGTTCCTGCATCGTCGGCAACAGCGAGGGCAAGGTCTACGGCATCCGCCTGGTGCCCAATTCCGGCATCTACAGCTATCGCGTCGACGTCGACGCCCAGGGCCCGGCCGGCATCGGCTCGGGCAGCATCAACCTGGCCTTCACCGACAAGACCGGCGACACCTACAAGCTGGCCATCACCAGCAGCCGGCGCTCGGAGCACACGGTCTCCTACAACAGCGACAACCCGACCATCGTGAAGATCACCTGGTCGACCTGACGCCGGCGAGGCTCCGCCGGCCGGCTGGTCCGGCGGGGCCGTTCGCGCTTTCGGGTCGCGGCGCGCGCGGCTAAGCTCCTCGCGCGCGACGTTCCGGCCCCGGCCGGCGATCGGCGCACGGTTCAAGCTTTCCATCGTATCTGGCCAAAGCGTCTGGATTTCACGAGGCGTCCCGCGAAGCGACGCCCGAAACGGGAGAGTGTCGATGCGTGCGTTCCTGACGCCGGCGATCTGCGCCGGTCTTCTGGCCCTGGCCGCGCCCGATCTGGCGGCGGCCGACACCGGCTACGCGGCCGTCTGGCGGCCCGGAAACGGCGCCCAGTGGTGGCGCTCGGGCATGACGCTCGATCAGTTCAAGGCCCAGGACAAGACCCACTTCGACAACGGCCTGCGCCTGCAGTCGGTGTCGGTGAAGGGCGGGCGCTATGCGGCGATCTGGCGGCCAGGCTCGGGGGCGCAATGGTGGCGCGCGGGCATGACGCTGGACGAGCTGAAGGCCCAGGACACCACCTATTTCAACCAGGGCCTGCGCCTGTTCGCGCTGGAGCTCGACGGGGGCCGCTTCACCGCGGTCTGGCGGCCGGGCTCGGGCGCGCAGTGGTGGCGCACGGGCATGACCGTCGATCAGTTCAAGGCCCAGGACCTGACCCACTTCAACAACGGCCTGCGCCTGACCCTGCTGGAGGTCGACGGCGGCCGCTACACCGGCGTCTGGCGGCCGGGGTCCGGCGCCCAGTGGTGGCGGTCGGGCATGACCGGGGCCGAGATCGAGGCCCAGGACCAGACCTATTTCAACCAGGGCCTGCGCCTGACCGCCCTGGCCGTCGACGGCGACCGCTACGCCGCCGTCTGGCGGCCCGGCTCGGGAACCCAGTGGTGGAGCCGCCGCCGCTGCACGGTGGACTTCAAGACCCAGGACGCCGCCCATTTCGCCGACGGCCTGCGCATGGACTTCATCGAGCAGGAGGACAGCGCCGTCGGCGCCTATCGCTATCCGTGGAAGGCCGGCGACACCCGCAATGTCGGCCAGGGCAACAACAACGCCGGCGGCTCGCACACCGGCAGCCAGGCCTTCGCCTTCGACTTCTCGATGCCGGCCGGCACCCAGATCCGGGCGGTGCGCGGCGGCACGGTCGAGTGGCTGCAGGAAGGCCAGACCGCCACCTACAACCCCAACGCCCCGACCACGCCCAGCAACACCCCGTTCGCGAACGGCAGCCTGCAGAACTGGGGCAACGCGGTGCGCATCCGCCATCCCGGCGGCTTCACCAGCTGGTACTTCCATATCCAGCCCAACGGCGTGCTGGTGAAGGTCGGCGACACCGTCCAGCGCGGCCAGCCGATCGCCACCTCCGGCAACACCGGCCGCACCTCCGGCCCGCACCTGCACTTCCAGGTCCAGGCGGACTCGACCAACTGGGGCCAGTCGGTGGCGATCACCTTCAACGACTGCGACGTGCCCACCGGCGGCGACAGCGTGACGTCGAACAACGTCTGGCCGTAGGGGACGTGGTCAGCCCCGGCGACAAACCGGGGCTGATGGCGACACGCTAGGCCGCTTTTGCCGCGATCCTCGCCAGGGCGCGGCGTTCGATGCTGGCGGCGAACAGCGGCGTCTCGCGGCTGTTGTGATCTCCGCCGTCCCGCTGGCGGGCGTCGGCGGCGTCCGCGAACGGCGTGCCGTGCAAGGCGATGAAGTCGAGGAACGCCTGGGTCGGGTGGGCCACCACGCTGTTGGTGTATTCGCAGGTCCGCTCGTCGATCTTCCGGGCGCTCAGGGTCCAGATCACCTGCACGCGCGTGCGGCCGTTCGGGGTGAAGGCGTCGGAGGTCGAGACCATCCGGCACAGTGTCGGGGTGGCGATCTCGGCCACGTAGTGCTGGACCATCAGGGTCTGGCCGATCATCTCGACATTGATCGACATGCGCCGGCCGTCGTCGGTGAAGGTGGCTCCGGCCGAGATGTGATCGGGCGCGCAGCAGCGCTGGTATTCGGCCTCCGGCAGGTTGAACAGCCAGTCGGCGATGTCGATCGCCTCGATCGGGGCGTTGATGATCGCGGTGTAGGCCGAGGCGGACAGTTGCTTGTCCGCGATGATGATGTCCGACATGGCTGGCTCCTGATGGGCTCCGACGGGAGAGGCCGTCGGATGACGCCCGACTGTCGGTCCGGAGGGCTCAGGCGGGATAGCTATCCATGGGTCTCGATCGCGCGAGCGCGGGGAGGGGGCGGCTAGACCAAGGTTCAGGATCGGTCGTGCGGTCGCCTTGCGACCGTCCAAGGCGCGGCGCCCACGAAAAAATCGGGGGCGCTAAGCCGCGGCCTCGTCCAGCAACTGATCGACGGCCGCCTCGGCCGCTTCCAGCCGACCGCGCAGGCGCCATTCGACCAGCGCCAGGATGATCCCCGCGACGATCAGGCCGAAGGGAAAGGCCGGCGCCTGGTTGATCAGGGAGACCAGGAAGCCCAGGCCGGCGAACAGCAGCAGCACGCCCGCCAGCCATCGCCAGACGGCGTAGCGCGACACCACCCGGCGCTTGCGCACGGTGGCGGCCACATTGTCGTAGGAGCCTTCGGCCCGGCAGACGCGGATGCGGGAGACGGCTTCGTCGAGAAGGGCGCGCGCTTCGGTTTCGTCCAGGCGCTGGCGCAGGTCGGCGTCCAGGGCCGCCCGGGACTCGCCGACCAGCAGGCGCTCGAAGAGGGTCTGCCGCAGCTTGCTCTTTTGCGCGTCGTCCATCGTTCCCCCGAAGATCCGCGTCAAGGTGCAGCTTGAGGTGTAGATCGTGTCGAGTTGCGTGGAAAGGTGGCGTCGCCCACGAAAAAGCCGCGACGCCCTGAAGCGTCGCGGCTCTCGTTCTCAGTCCTGCGAACCGACCCTAGCGATAGGCCGGCGGCAGGCCGTTGTCGCCGGCGGCGTAGCGGTCGCGCAGCTGGGTCTGGCGGCTGTCGGCGGGCTGTTCGACGCCGCCGATGAACACCTTGTCGGCCCAGCTGGTGGTTTCCAGCGGATCGCCGGTCCACAGCACGAGGTCGGCGGTCTTGCCGACATCGAGGGAACCGATCTTGTCGGCCATGCCCCAGATCTTCGCCGGCGTCAGGGTGATCGCCGCCAGGGCCGCCGGGTAGGGCAGTCCGTTGGCGACGGCGAGGCCGGCGTTCAGCCGCTCCTGGCGCAGGTTGTTGAAGTCGCGCGCGCCGTTGATCGCCACGGTGACGCCGGCCGCGTTCAGGCGGGCGGCGTTGTCGAGGCGCGAGCCCAGGGTCTCGAAGCTGTCGGGCAGGTCGGCCTGGGTGTCGACGATCACCGGCACGCCGGCGCGGGCGATCTCCGGGGCGACGATCCAGCCTTCCTCGGCCCCTTCCAGCACGATCCTGATCTTCTCCTCGGCCGCCAGCTTGAGGGCCAGGCGGATGTCGGAGGCGCGGTGGGCGCGGATCAGCAGCGGGGTCTTGCCCTGCACCACCGGGACCAGGGCCTCGAGATCGAGGCGCGACAGGCCGTAGGCGCGGGTCGCGCCCTGCTCGAAGGCGGCGCGGTTGCGGGCGAAGGCGCGGGCGTCCTCCAGGGCCGACTTGACCAGCACGATGGCCGCGCCGCGCGAGCCGCCGGCGGCTCGCGCCCCGGCTTCGCCCAGCGACAGGGTCACGGCGGTCTTCGACTTCGAGACGATGTCGGCCTCGTCGGCTTTCAGGCGCACGAAGGCGGCCTGGCCGCCGAACAGCGGCGGATCGCCGGCGCCGTCCTTGCCGGCGGTCATCTCCTCGACCACGCCGTTGTCGGCGTGCTCGTGGGCGCCGCCGCCCACGCCCGACAGGATCGGGGTGACGGCCGAGGCGGTGATCCCGCCGTCGCGGGCCAGGCCGATCATCGGCGAGGCCGGATTGACGCTGTAGGCGATGTCGAAGGCGGCCGACAGGGCGTCGCCGGTGCCGTCGTCGCGGGTCTCGCGCACGCCGCCGATCTCGGAGGCGCCGATGTTCGACGACGGGGCCACCAGGCCGGGGGTCACGACCCCGCCCTTGGCGTCGATCGTCGGCACGCCGGCCGGGACGGTGACGCCGGCGCCGACGGCGGCGATCTTGCCGTCACGGACGACGATGGTCCCCGAAGGGATGGCTGCGCTCGACACCGGCTCGATGCGGGCGTTGACGATGGCGAAGGTCTGCGCTGCGGCAGGGCCGGCGGCGACGGCGATCAGGGCCGCGCCGGAAAGAAGAGCCGAACGGATCATCAGTTGAACGCTCCCTGGCCGGGTTGGCCGAGCTCGAAGTCGGACTTGGGCTGATAGCGCGGGTCCTTGCGGTCGTAGGTCAGGGCCCCGTCGACATAGACCTGCTCGGCCTGGGCGTAGACGCTGAACGGATCGCGGTTCCACACCACGATGTCGCCGGCCTTGCCGACCTCCAGGCTGCCGGTCTTGTCGGCGATGCCCATGGCCTTGGCCGGATTGGCCGTGATCCATTTGATGGCCTCGGCCCGGCTGATGCCGTAGCCCAGCTTGTTGCCGGCGGTCATGGTGATGGCGGCCTCCTGGTTGAGGCGCTGGGTCATGATCGGGTCGTCGGAGTGGATGACGACGCAGGCGCCGGCCTTCCACACCATGGCGGCGTTGGCGTCGATGCCGTCCAGGCTTTCCATCTTGAAGCCGGTCCACGACGCCCAGGTCGCCGAGCAGATGCCTTCCTTGGCGAGGAGAGGCGCGATCTTGTAGCTCTCCACCGCGTGGTGGAACATGGTGATCTTGTAGCCGAACTCCTTGGCGATATCGATCATCACCGCCTCTTCGTCGGCGCGGTAGCAGTGGTTCTGCACCAGGATCTCGCCCTTCAGCACGCCGGCCAGGGTCTCCAGCTGCAGGTCGCGCTTGGGGGCGTCGGCCTTCTCGCCCTTGTCCTTCTTGGCGCGGTAGTCGTCCCACTTGCGGGCGTAGTCGGCCGCGTCGATCCAGGCCTTGCGGTAGCCGTAGACATTGCCCATCGCCGTCGAGGGCGAGCGGCCCTTGCTGCCGTAGACGCGCTTGGGGTTCTCGCCGCAGGCCATCTTCAGGCCGTAGGGCGCGCCGGGGAACTTCATGCCCTGCATGGTGGTCGAGGGCACGTTCTTCAGCGTCACCGAGCGGCCGCCGAAGAGGTTGGCGCTGCCGGGGAGGATCTGCAACGTGGTCACCCCGCCGGCGCGGGCGCGGTTGAAGCCCGGGTCCTGCGGCCACACCGAATGCTCGGCCCACACCTGGGCGGTGTTGGGATCGGTGGCCTCGTTGCCGTCCGACTTGGCCTGCACGCCGGGCGAGGGATAGACGCCCAGGTGGCTGTGGGCGTCGATGATGCCGGGGGTGATCCACTTGCCCTTGGCGTCGATGGTGACGACGCCGGCCGGGATGGCGGTGTCGGGGCCGCCGACGGCCAGGATCTTGCCGTCCTGGACCACGACCACGCCGTTCTCGATCTGCTGGCCGGTCGCGGTCAGCACCGTGGCGCCGACGAAGGCGGTCGGGCGCGAGGGCAGGGGAGCATAGGTCGAGGGGAAGCCTGACGATGCCTCGCCGTCCAGGCCCTTGGGCAGCGGCTTGGCCTGCGCCTTCTCGGCCGGCTTGGCGCTGGTCTCTGGCTTGGCCGTCGTGCCCGTGGTGGCGCAGGCGGCGAGCCCCAGCGCCAGCAGACTGACGGCCGCGGCCGTCTTACCCCATCTCGTCATGAACTTTCCCCGACTCTCGGAAGAGGCGGCGAGGACAGACTAATTCAGACCCCTGATCAAGCCGATCGGCGCCCCATTTTTCCCCGATGGCGACGTTTGTCTGTCGCTTGCGCTTCGTGCGAGGATCGCCTCCTGACGTTGAATCGACGCGGGAGGACCACGATGCGCCTTCGTTCCTTGCTGGGCCCGGTTCCGGCCTTGCTCACCGCCGTTCTGCTGACCGCCTGCGCGGCCCAGCCCGCGGGTCCGTCCACCACGAGCCCGCCGCCGATGTCGCGCGCTCCGGTCGCCGCGGGCGGCATGTGCGGCGGCATCGCCGGCTTCCAGTGTGGAGAGGGCCTGTCCTGCGTGATGCCAGTCGGGGCCTGCCGGACGGTCGCCGACGCCTCGGGCATCTGCCGCAAGCGGCCCCAGGTCTGCACCATGGACTATCGCCCCGTCTGCGGCTGTGACGGCAAGACCTACGGCAACGCCTGCGGCGCGGCCGCCAAAGGCGCCAGCGTCGCCCACGAGGGCGAGTGCAAGCCGGAATGAGCGACATGCTGACAGGACTGGACCGGCGACTGGTGATGATCGGCGGCGCGGTCGCGGCGATGACGCCGTCGCTGGCGCTCGCGGGAGACAAGACGATGTATGGACTGATCGGCCAGATGAAGGCCGCCCCCGGCAAGCGCGACGACCTGGTCGCGATCCTCAAGGAGGGCACGGGCGAGATGCCCGGCTGCCTGTCCTACATTCTCGCGCTTGACCCGACCGACGCCGACGCGATCTGGATCACCGAGGTCTGGACCGACAAGGACAGCCACGCGGGGTCGCTGAAGCTGCCGGCCGTTCAGGCCGCCATCGCCAAGGCCCGGCCGATCATCGCCGGCTTCGGCCACCGTTTCGAGACCACGCCGGTGGGCGGGGTCGGATTGTAGTTTCCAGCGACGATCAGGGTTTCCTCGACGTCCTTGGGAAAGCTGCTCTATGGACGTCCTCGAACATCGGCGAGGGCCGATCGCCGCCTTATGGAAGCTCAACTTGATCAAGAACTACGGATGGTCGGATCTGCTGGCCGAGGCTTTCAAGCCTCACGACCGCGCGGGCTACTTGGCCGGCCGCGTCGTCGTGCAGCAGCGCAACGGCTATCTGGTGATCACGGACGAGGGCGAGGTGCGCGCCAAGCTTTCCGGTCGCCTGCGCCATGAAGCCCAGGAGGCTGGCCATCCGGCGGTCGGCGACTGGGTGGCGTTGTCGATGAACCAGGCCGAGCGCACCGCCGTCATCCAGGCCGTGCTGCCGCGCCGCACCGCCTTGGTCCGCCGAGCCGCCGACAGCGTGCAGACCCCCCAGGTCGTCGCCGCCAACGTCGATCTGGCCTTCATCGTCACGTCGATGAACGGCGACCTCAATCCACGCCGCATCGAGCGCTATCTGGCCGCCGCCTGGCAGAGCGGGGCCCGTCCCGTGGTCGTGCTGACGAAGTCGGACATCTGCGCCGAGGCGACGTCTCTCGCGGCCGAGGTCGAGGCCCTGGCCGCCGGCTGTCCGGTCGTCATCGTGTCGGCGCGTGAAGGGCGCGGCCTGGAAGCCTTGCTGGCCCACCTGGCCCCCGGCGAGACCTGCGTCCTGATCGGCTCGTCCGGCGTCGGCAAATCCACCCTGGTCAATACGCTCCTGGGCGAGCAGCGCATGGCCACCCAGACCATCCGCGAGGCCGACGATCGTGGCCGGCACACCACCAGCCACCGCGAACTGGCGCTGCTGCCCGGCGGTGGACTGATCATCGACACGCCCGGCGTCCGGGAAGTGGGGCTGGTCGAGGCCGACGAGGGGGTGGCCCTGGTGTTCGACGACATCGAGCGCCTGGCGGAAACCTGCAAGTTCGGCGACTGCAGCCACGCCAACGAGCCGGGTTGCGCGGTGCAGGGCGCCTTGCTGAGCGGGGATCTCGATCGCGGGCGCTGGGACCACTTCCGCAAGCTCGCCCAGGAAGCGGCCGCGGTGGAGAAGAATGCGGCCCGGGCGTTCAAGGACGCCGAGCGTCGCCGCCTCGGCAAGGCCCAGAAGACGTATCGCACCGCGAGGAAGGACGCCCGCGGCGGCGCTTAGCCCGAGGCTGGGTCTCGCCGCCGTCGCTGCCGTCGGCGAAAGGTTTTTCAAAATAGGGCCGCTCTTCCCGGCGAATGGGATTAGGTGAGTGGTTCAACACCTTCGAGAGATGACCAATGCCCGCCTTCACCATCGTCACCACCAGCGCGACCCAAGGCAGCGATTCAGCGGAGGTGAACACCCTGACGGACGAGTTCTCCAACGAGAGCGAAGCCCTGGGTTACGCCCGCCGGATGGCGGACGAGATGCTCGATCTCGCCAGCCAGCTGTCGCTGGATTTCGACTACACCAATGTCGGCCTCTATGAGGGCGACCTGCTCGATGCGGATCTCGACCCGGACCATGCCGCCTTCAAGGGCGCATGGGTGCTGGACGAGGACGGCGCCGCCTTCGTTCCCGCCGACGAGTTCCGCGAGGGGATCACTCAGACCGACGCCTGATCGGCTTGGCTCAGGCTACGACGGGACTGGGAAGCGATACCGCTTCTCAGTCCACGTACCGCTCGCTCACCGCCCCATCCAGCCGCCGCACCCGCGCGGCCGCCAGCACGTCCGGATCCATCAGCCGCGCATTGATCCCCATCCTGTCGCGCGTTGGGTCGTTGGAGCTCCAGTGGGTGACGCAGCCGCAGGCGCGGCAGCGGTGGAAGGCGATCGCGTGGTTGTTCCACTCATAAGTGTCGGTCGGGCCGCCCTCGACGCGGCGCACCAGCGTGGGACTGTAATAGGCCCACAGCACGCCGTAGCGGCGGCAGATCGAGCAGTTGCAGTCGGTCACCTCGCTCGGCGCCGTCTCGATCTCGAAGCCCACGGCGCCGCAGTGGCAGCTGGTCGTGATCATGCGTCGTCTCCAAAAGAAAAGGCCCGGAGCTTGCGCCCCGGGCCGATCCCAAAGTGCTTCAGGCCGTAAGGCTTAGCACTTGTAGTACATCTCGAATTCGACCGGGTGCGGGTGCAGTTGCAGACGCATCACTTCTTCCATCTTCAGCTCGATGTAGCTGTCGATGAAGTCGTCGTCCATGACGCCGCCGGCCTTCAGGAAGGCGCGGTCCTTGTCCAGGCTTTCCAGGGCTTCGCGCAGCGAGCCGCAGACTTCCGGGATCTTCTTCTGCTCGCGGGGCGGCAGGTCGTACAGGTTCTTGTCGGCCGGAGCGCCCGGGTCGATCTTGTTGATGATGCCGTCCAGGCCGGCCATCAGCAGGGCGACGAAGGTCAGGTACGGGTTGCCCATCGGGTCGGGGAAGCGGGCTTCCAGACGCTTGGCCTTCGGCGAGTCGACGTGCGGGATGCGGATCGAGGCCGAGCGGTTGCGCGAGCTGTAGGCCAGCTTCACCGGGGCTTCGTAGCCCGGCACCAGGCGCTTGTAGCTGTTGGTGGTCGAGTTCGAGAAGGCGTTGATGGCCTTGGCGTGCTTGATGATGCCGCCGATGTACCACAGGCACTCTTGCGACAGACCGGCGTACTTGTCGCCGGCGAACAGCGGCTTGCCGTCCTGCCAGATCGACTGGTGCACGTGCATGCCCGAGCCGTTGTCGGCGAACATCGGCTTGGCCATGAAGGTGGCCGTCTTGCCGTAAGCGTGGGCCACGTTGTGGATCACGTACTTATAGAGCTGCATGCGGTCGGCCATGGTGACCATGGTGTCGAACTTCAGGCCGAGCTCGTGCTGGGCGGGCGCCACTTCGTGGTGGTGCTTTTCCGGCTTCATGCCCAGCTCGCCCATGACGGCCAGCATTTCGCCGCGCAGGTCTTGAGCCGAGTCGACCGGGTTGACCGGGAAGTAGCCGCCCTTGGGACCCGGGCGGTGGCCCATGTTGCCTTCCGGATAGACCTTGCCCGAGTTGACCGGCAGTTCGCTCGAGTCGAACGAGTAGCCGGTGTTTTCCGGAGCGGTCGACCAGCGCACGTCGTCGAAGATGAAGAATTCGGCTTCCGGGCCGAAGTAGACGGTGTCGCCCACGCCGGCCGACTTGACGAAGTTCAGCGCGGCCTTGGCGATCGAGCGCGGGTCGCGGTTGTAGGGGGTGCCGTCGTCGGGGTTCACGACGTCGCAGAACAGAGCCAGGGTGGTCTGCTGGTAGAACGGGTCGATGATGGCCGAGGTCAGGTCCGGACGCAGCTTCATGTCCGACTCGTTGATGGCCTTCCAGCCGGCGATCGACGAGCCGTCGAACATGGTGCCGTCGTTGAGGAAGTCGTCATCGACCAGGTCGATGTCGAAGGTCACGTGCTGCAGCTTGCCGCGAACGTCCGTGAAGCGGACGTCGACGTACTTCACGTCCTTTTCCTTGATCAGGTCCAGGATTTCCTTGGCGGTGCTCATTGATATCCCCTTTGAGCGAGTAAAGTCTGAGGATCGCCGTTAGACGGCGGACGGACCGGTTTCGCCGGTCCGGATGCGGACGACTTCGGTGATCTCCGAGACGAAGATCTTGCCGTCGCCGATGCGGCCCGTGCGGGCGGCGTTGGTGATCGCCTCGAGGGCGGGTTCGAGCTGGCTGTCCTCGACGACCACCTCGACCTTGATCTTGGGCAGGAAGTCCACGACGTACTCGGCGCCGCGATAGAGCTCGGTGTGGCCCTTCTGGCGGCCGTAGCCCTTGGCTTCCAGCACGGTCATGCCTTGAACGCCCATGTCCTGGAGCGCCTCTTTGACCTCATCCAGCTTGAACGGCTTGATGACGGCTTCGATCTTTTTCATCGGTCTCTTCCGCGCCGGACGACGCATGGCCTCTGACTTTGAGCGGCAAGGATCACGCCGCCCCGGACGCCACAAGCAGGCTGTCTCGCGATTGTCGTGCTTCCGCTTTCGGTTTTGGCATATGAGCAAATCTTGAGCGAGATTTGATCGAAAAATATGCATTTCGGAATTGTGGCTCAAAACGGCCTTGCCGCGCCCCCAACCCCGCCTAGGATCACGAAAACAATCGTTTGAACGGGGGCGAACATGCGGGACGAGACGCCGGTTTTGATCGGCGCGGGGCAGTTCACGTTTCGCGGTCCGGCCGAAAATTCGCCTTCGCCACTGGAATTGCTGAGAATTGCGGCGAAACGCGCTGACGCCGACACGGGAGTCGCGGGGACGGTTCTTGCGCGTTTGGACGCTCTGGCGGTCGTAGCGTTCAGCATCGACGCTCCGGGCGCGCTTTCGAAGCTGCCGCTTCCCCGCCTGTCGGATCCGCCGGCCAGCCTGGCCCGGGCGCTGGGCGCCGATCCGGCCTGGGCTGTCTATACGCAGACCGGCGGCAACAGCCCGCAGCAGGCGATCAACATCCTGGCCGAGCGCATCGCCCGCGGCGAGTCGCGTCTGGGGCTCGTCACCGGGGCCGAATTCCTCGGCTCGCTGATGAAGCGGGCCAAGGGCGGCCTCGGCTTCGACGGCTGGGCCGACGACATCGAAACCAGGCCCGCCCGCATCGGCGACCCGCGTCCCGGCGTCACCGAGCAGGAGGCCGCCCACGGCCTGGGCTATCCGGTCAACACCTATCCGCTGTTCGAAAACGCCCTGCGGGCCCGCGACGGGCGCAGCCTTTCCGACCACCAGGCGCGGCTGGGCGCGCTGTTCTCGCCGTTCAGCAAGGTCGCCGCCGCCGATCCCGAGGCCTGGTTCCCGGTCGAGCGAAGCGCTGAGGAACTGGTCACGGTGACCGAGCGCAACCGCATGGTGGGCTATCCGTACCCCAAGTACCTGAACGCCATCATGGAGGTGGACCAGTCGGCCGCCGTGCTGGTCGCCAGCGTCGGCATGGCCCGCGAGCTGGGCGTGCCGGAGGACCGCTGGGTGTTCCTGCACGGCTGCGCCGACGCCGCCGACCTCTGGTACCCGCTGCAGCGGCAGGACTTCCACTCCAGTCCCGCCATCCGCCTGACCGGCCAGCGGGCGCTGGAGATGGCCGGGATCGGGCTCGACGACCTTTCCCTGATCGACCTCTATTCCTGCTTCCCCTCGGCCGTGCAGATCGCCGCCGAGGAACTGGGCCTGGCGCTGGACGACCCGCGCGGCCTGACCGTCACCGGCGGCCTGCCTTATTTCGGCGGGCCGGGGAACAACTACAGCCTCCACGCCGTGGCCCGGCTGGTCGAGCGGCTGCGGGCGCGGCCCGGCGCCTACGGCCTGTCGACCGCCAACGGCTGGTTCCTGACCAAGCAGTCGGTCGGGATCTATTCGACCCGCCCGGTCGAGGGCGAGTGGCGGCGCGAGGATCCGGCGGTGATCCAGAAAGAGATCGACGCCCTGCCGCATCCGCCGATCGTCGAGAAACCGGAGGGGCGCGCGAGCATCGAGACCTACACCGTCGTCCACGCCCGCCAGGGGCCGCGCATGGGCGTCGTCGTCGGCCGTACTGCGGACGGCGCGCGGTTCGTGGCCAACACCCCCGACGATCCGGCGACCCTGGCCGACCTCGAAGGCCGCGAGGGCGTCGGGCGCACGGGGATGGTCGGGCGCCATCCCGACGGCGTGCGCAACCTTTTCACGCCGGACGCCGCCTGATGGGCCGCGTCCACGTCATCCGCCACGGCAAGCCGGCCGCGACCTGGGGCGGTCATGACGACGATCCGGGCCTGGACGCTGCCGGCCAGGAGCAGGCGAGGGCGGTCGCCGCCGCGCTCTTTGCCTGGCCGGCGGCCGAGCGCCCGACCCGTGTCGTCTCCTCGCCCCTGCGCCGCTGCCGCGAGACGGCCGCGCCTTTGGCGCAACTGCTGGGCGTTTTGGTCGAGATCGAGCCGGCCGTCGGCGAGATTCCGACCCCAGCGACCCTGTCGCCCGAGGCGCGCCCCGCCTGGCTGAAGCAGGCCTTCACCGGCGACTGGGCCGATATCGAGGGCGATCGCGACTATCTGGCCTGGACCCGCGAGGTGGCCCAGGCTCTGGCGCGATACGAGGGATACGCCGTCTTCAGCCACTTCGTCGCCCTCAACGCCGCCGTCGCGGCGGCGGAAGGCTCGGCGGCGGTGATGAGCTTCCGGCCCGACCACACCAGCGTCACCGTCTTCGAAGTCGTCGACAATGGCTTGGCGCTCGTCGAGAAAGGCAGGGAAGCCTCCACCGGCGTTCTTTGATGGAGCCCAGCATGCCTCGCCAGATCATGCCAAATGCGATCATGAGCGTCGCCGAGATGAAGGCGGCCGATGCGGCGGCCGTGGCGGCGGGAACGCCGGCGACCACCCTGATGGAACGGGCCGGCAAGGGCGCGGCCGAGGCGATCCGTCAGCGCTGGTCGCGCCGCCCCGTCGTGATCTGGTGCGGCCCCGGCGACAACGGCGGAGACGGCTATGTCGTCGCCCGCCACCTGAAGCGGCGCGGCTGGCCGGTGCGGGTGGAGGCCCTGGCGCCGCCCGCCACGCCGTCCTGCCGCTGGGCCGCCGAGCGCTGGCGCGGCGAGGTCCATCCGCTGAATCCCGCGCTCAGCCCCGCCGAGCTCTATGTCGACGCCCTGTTCGGGGCCGGCCTGTCACGGCCGCTGGAGGGCGTCGCTGACGATCTGGCCCGCGCCGCCGAGGGGTTGTCGCCGCGCATCGTCGCCATCGACACGCCCAGCGGGATCCATGGCGACACCGGCCGGCCGATCGCCGGCCGCGCCCTGGCGGCGGCCCTGACCGTCACCTTCCACCGCCGCAAGCCCGCCCACGTGCTCGCGCCCGGGGGAGGGATGGGCCGAGCGGCCTGCGGCGATGTCGAGGTGGTCGATATCGGCCTCTCCGACACCGGCGCCGGCGACCTCTTCGAGAACGACCCGTCGCTGTGGGGCGCGCGCTTCCCCTGGCCCTCGAGCGACGCCCACAAGCATGCGCGCGGCCGGCTGGTGGTGGTCAGCGGCGAGGCCTGGAGCACGGGCGCGGCGCGTCTGTCGGCGCGCGCCGGCCTGCGGATCGGGGCGGGCGTGGTCACCCTGCTGTCGCCGCCGAGCGCCCTGGCGGTCAACGCCGCCCATCTGGAGGCGGTGATGCTGGCCCCGTTCGAGACCGACATCGATCTGGCCGAGCGCGCCGCCAACGCCGCCGCCGCCGTCATCGGCCCGGCCGCCGGGGTGGGCGAGGCGACGGCCCGCAACCTCACCGCCCTGGCCGGCACCGGTGCGGCCCTGGTGGTCGACGCCGACGCCCTGACCAGCTTCGCCCACGCGCCCGAAGAGCTTTTCGCCCGCCTCGATCGCGACGACGTGCTGACCCCGCATCCCGGCGAGTTCGAGCGGCTGTTCCCCGGCCTGCTGAAGACCGCCCCCGAACGCATCGCCGCGGCCCGGCAGGCCGCTCGCCGCGCCGGGGCGATCGTGCTGCTGAAAGGCCCCGACACCGTCATCGCCGCCCCCGACGGCCGCACGGCGGTGAACCTCAACGGTTCGCCCTGGCTGGCCACGGCCGGCTCCGGCGACGTGCTGGCCGGCTTCATCGCCGGCCTCGCGGCCCAAGGCATGGAAAGCTTCGACGCCGCCTGCGCCGGCGCCTGGATCCATGCCGAATGCGCGACGGCGCACGGCCCGGGCCTGATCGCCGAGGACCTGCCGGGTTTGGCGCCTGCGGTGCTGAAGAGGCTGTGGGATGAACGTGCAAACCCTCTCCCATAGGGAGAGGGAGGGGCCCATGCGCAGCATGGGAGGGTGAGGGGTTACACCCTATCCGGACAGGGCAGGGACTTGAGGGTGACGGGGACCGCCAACGGCGTACGCCCTCACCCTCCCACCGCTTCGCGGCGGGCCCCTCCCTCTCCCCACGGGAGAGGTGTCTTTACGCCGCCCCGATCGTCTCCAGCTCGAACGGCGTGGTCTGGTAGACCTCGTTCAGCCAGTTGGCGAACAGCAGGTGGGCGTGGCTGCGCCAGCGGTTGCGCGGGGCGCGGGTCGGGTCGTTGGCGGGGAAGTAGTGGGCCGGCGGCGGCGTGGTCGGGTCGATCAGGCTGTCGCGGTGATACTCGGCCGCCAGGGTGCCGGTCTCGTATTCCGGATGGTTGAACATATAGAGCCAGCGGCGGCGGGCGTCCTCCAGCAGGCACAGCCCCGATTCCTCGGACTCCAGCAGCACCTTCAGCGAGCCGTCGGCCGGCAGGTCCTCGGGCCGCACCTCGGTCCAGCGCGACACCGGGATGTCGATCTCGTCGGCCAGGCCCCGCAGATAGGGCGAGGCTGGCGCCAGGTTGGCGTGCGGGAAGACGCCGGAGCATTTCTCCGACAGCACGTGCTTGGGCACGCCGTGGAAATGGCGCACGCCGGCCTGCGCGCCCCAGCACACCGCCAGGCCCGCATGCACGTGGGTCTGCGACCAGTCGAAGATGCGGGAAAGCTCGTCCCAGTAGCTGACTTCCTCGAAGGCCAGGGTCTCGACCGGCGCGCCGGTGACGATCAGGCCGTCGAAGCGCTCACCGCGCACCTCGTCCCACGGGCGATAGAAGGCCAGCATGTGCTCAGCCGAGGTGGTCTTGGGCGCGTGGCCGGAGATCTGGATCAGCGACAGCTCGATCTGCAGCGGGCTGGCGCCCAGCAGGCGCGCGAAGTGGCGCTCGGTGGTCGGCTTGTCGGGCATCAGGTTCAGGAGGGCGATGCGCAGCGGCCGGATGTCCTGGCGGGCGGCCTCCGTGTCGGCCATCAGCGACAGGCCTTCGGCTTCCAGCAAAGCGCGGGCCGGCAGGTTGTCGGGAATCTTGATGGGCATGCGCTGCGTCCGTCCGTCGAAAAAACAAGACTCGGGACGGCTTTAGGGATCACCCGTTTCGTTGCCGTCGCGGCCGCATCCCCCCGACGGGGCGCCACCTTGCTCGGGAAGCAGGTTGGCGTTGGGCGAGCCCAACTCTTGATGCACGTGCGGCTTTAAAGGCCTCGCTTGCCGATCGCAAGGGGACGCAAGGTCGCGACCGCGGGTCGGACAGGGCGCTTCAGGCTTCCAGGCGGTGCAGCACGATCTCGGCGCGCACGCCCTCGTCGAACAGCCGGCTGCCGTAGTCGAGCGCCGCCTGGAACGAGCGTTGCTCGGCGAGGTCGGTATAGAGCACCTGCCGGTCGCAGGTGACCTCCCATCCGGCCTCGGTCTCGGTGACCTCGATCGTCCGCATACGCTGCCTCCTACGCCATGGCGCAGTTAACCGTCGCTGGTTTTGAATGGTTGCGTGCGAATCCACGAAAATTCAAGCGGCACGTCCGTGCGCTGAGGGATTCGCGAGATCTGATCGAGGGGGAGAGGGAAAACCGGCCCGGGCGTCAGTCGGGGGGGCAAGGCCCGGGCCGGTTAATGCCCCGTGGCGTTACGCTCGACGGGACACGATGAGAACGACGCGAGCGCTGGCCGGTTCCGCCCTGGCGCGAAAAATCTGCGGCGCCACTTCAAATCGGTCGCGGTCGCGGCTAAGGCTCTGCGCCCATGCGGATGTGGCGGAACTGGTAGACGCACTGGATTTAGGTTCCAGCGCCGAGAGGCGTGGAGGTTCGAGTCCTCTCATCCGCACCATGTCGCCGCGCGCAGCGTTTTGCGCGCGGCGACGCCATACCCTTTGATCGACGCGAAGTGTCGTGACATAAGGGCGCTCTTTCGCCGCCCCCGGTGACGTGGGCGGCTATGATTTTTTGACCCCTGGGGCGGACGACGGGCGCGGGCGCCCAGAGCCGAGAAGCTAAGAATGTCGATGCAGATCGTTGAAAAGTCGGGCGAAGGCCTCAGCCGGGTTTACGGCGTTACGGTGCCCGCGAGTGAGCTGGCCACGCGTCTCGAGGCTCGTATCGCCGAAGTCGCGCCGCAGATGAACGTCAAGGGCTTCCGCCCCGGCAAGGTGCCGACCGCTCACGTCCGTCGCCTGTACGGCAAGGGCCTGATGGGCGAAGTCATCGAGCAAGCGCTGAACGAGACCACCCAGAAGATCCTCGACGAAAACAAGCTGCGCCCCGCCGGCCAGCCCGACCTGAAGCCGACGTCTGACATGGACAAGGTCATCGCCGGCGGTGAAGACCTCGCCTTCGACCTGGCCGTCGAGATCATGCCGGAGTTCGAGCCGATCGACCCGACCTCGATCGAGCTGGTCAAGCCGGTCTACAAGATCGAAGACGCCGAAGTCGACGAAGCCCTGGCCGAGCTGGCCAAGCAGGCCCGCACCTACGAGCCGCGCAAGGGCAAGAGCCTGAAGGCCAAGGACGGCGACCAACTGCTGATCGACTTCGTCGGCACCATCGACGGCGTCGCCTTCGCCGGCGGCACGGCCAACGACGCCGAGCTGGTGCTCGGTTCGGGCCAGTTCATCCCGGGCTTCGAAGAGCAACTGGTCGGCGCCAAGCCGGAAGACGTCGTCACCGTGAAGGTCAACTTCCCGGAAGACTACCAGGCCGCCGAACTGGCCGGTAAGGCCGCCGAGTTCGCCACCACCGTCAAGGAAGTGCGCGCTCCGGTCGACGCCGAGCCGGACGACGAACTGGCCAAGCGCCTGGGCCTGGCCGATCTGGCCGCCCTGAAGGACCTGCTGAAGTCGAACCTGGAAGGCCGCTACACCAACTCGAGCCGCTTCAAGCTGAAGCGCGCCCTGCTGGACGTGCTGGACACCAAGCACGACTTCCCGCTGCCGCCGCGCATGGTCGACGCCGAGTTCGCCGGCATCTGGCAACAGGTCCAGGCCGACAAGTCGCAAGGCGGCCTGCCGCCGGAAGACGCCGACAAGACCGAAGACCAGCTGAAGGACGAGTACCGCAAGATCGCCGAGCGCCGCGTGCGCCTGGGTCTGGTGCTCGCCGAGATCGGCCGCAAGAACGACGTGGTCGTCACCGACCAGGAACTGAACGAAGCGATCGTCCGCGAAGCCCGCCAGTACGGCGCCCAGGCCCAGCAGGTGTTCGACATGTACCGCCAGCGCGCCGACCTGCAGGCCTCGCTGCGCGCCCCGATCTACGAAGACAAGGTCGTCGACCTGATCTTCGGCAAGGCCAAGATCGAGGAAAAGGAAGTCTCCAAGGAAGAGCTCCTGGAAGAAGACGACCTGCCGGAAGGCTACGGCGGCTGAAGCCGTCGTCCCTTCGGGTGACGAATTGAGGGGCGCGGACCGAAAGGTCCGCGCCCTTTTCGTTTGCGCGTTCGTTCGGGCCGGCGCCTTGCAACCTGTTAAGCGCCACGCGATATGCGTCAGGAGCGAGAGCGCGGCGGTGATTCGCGCCCGCAAGGACATTCTGAGAAGGGCGAACCCCACATGATGTACGATCCGGTCGAGACGGCGATGAACCTGGTTCCCATGGTGGTCGAGCAGACCAGCCGCGGCGAACGCGCCTTCGACATCTTCTCGCGCCTTCTGAAGGAGCGGATCATCTTCCTCACGGGCCCGGTCGAGGACGGCATGGCCTCGCTGATCTGCGCCCAGTTGCTCTTCCTGGAGTCGGAGAACCCCAAGAAGGAAATCGCCATGTACATCAACTCGCCGGGCGGCGTGGTGACGTCGGGCCTCGCGATCTACGACACCATGCAATACATCAAGAGCCCGGTGACCACCGTGTGCATGGGCATGGCCGCCTCGATGGGCAGCCTGCTGCTCTGCGCCGGCGCCGCCGGCCAGCGCGTCGCCCTGCCGAACGCCCGCATCATGGTGCACCAGCCGTCGGGCGGCTTCCGCGGCCAGGCCTCGGACATCGTCCGTCACGCCGAGGACATCTCCAAGACCAAGCGCCGCCTGAACGAGATCTACGTCAAGCATTGCGGCCGCACCTATGACGAGGTCGAGCGCGACCTGGACCGCGACAACTTCATGAGCGCCGAGGAAGCCAAGGCCTGGGGCCTGATCGACCAGATCCACGAGAACCGCGAAAGCTCGGAAGCCGGCGCCTAAAGCCAGCTGACGATCTGAAGACGAAGCCGCCGGCCGCGAGGTCGGCGGCTTTTTCGTGCGCGTTGCGTAGGTTTCGGCCTCAACCTATGATCTTCCTGGAGGGGGAGGATCACCATGCGAAATCGGGCAAGGACTGTGTCGGCCGCTGTGGCGTCGGCGGCTCTGCTGGCCGGCGTTCTCGTAGCCGGGGCGGCCGCGGCGCAGTGCACGATGTGGTGTCCGCAGGCCCCCGGCGGCGACGCGCTGATCACCGAGTTCTCGACCGTCCAGCGCGCCCAGGCCGGGTGCAAGGGCGACGAGGTCGTCTGGGCCCAGAACAAGCGCATCTATCATCGGGCCGGCTGGAAGAAGTTCGGCAAGACCCCTGGCGGCAGCTACATCTGCAAGGCCTCGGCCGGCAAGGTGAACCTGAAGCCGGCCAATCTCCTCCAGCGCTTCCTGTAGCGTTCACCGTCGAACGCGGGGCGTTTATGGCCGAGTTGGGCCGGGGCGCGGGGAAAGACGAAACAAACAGGCCCCAGATCGGCCGGGCAGGGCGGCGACAAGGATCGCATGACGATCCTTTCTCCCCGGAGCCCGGCCATGACCCTCCGCCGCCTTTCGCTGCTTTCGGCCTGCGCGGCCTTCCTGAGCCTGGCGGGCGCCGCCGCCCACGCCCAGGGTCTTTCCGATCCGACGCCCCAGCACGGCGTCGCCACCATGCGGCTGGCCGTCAGCCCCGAGCAGGTGCAGCAGATCGTCTCCGACCGCCTGCTGCAGGACGGCGTCACGGCGGGCCTGGCGACCCTGCGGCAGAACCTCTCCCTGACCCCCGCCCAGCAGGGCCGCTGGCGCGACTTCATCCTGGCCTCGAACGCCAAGCCCTCGGGCCTCGTTTTGGCCGTCGTCGCGCCCGAGGACGAGACCCCGCTCGCCCAGGCCAGGGCCGGCCTCGTCTTGCAGCGCGAGCAGCTGGCCTTCGAGCAGCGCCGCGTGAAGGCCATGGGGCGGCTCTACAAGTCGCTCGACGCCAACCAGCGCGCGGTCTTCGACCAGGCCTATTCGGTGATCGGCAGCCTGTCGGTCAGCACCACCCAGCTCCCGACGGGCTTCGCCCAGGCCGGCGCGGGCGTGGAGTAGGCGACCAAGATCCTCCCCCTCAAGGGGGAGGATCCCCCTAAACCGGCTTGCCCTTGAAGATGCGGTAGCCGCGCTCCTGGGCGATGGCCAGCATCTCGGTGTCGCCCGAGGTGTCGCCGTAGGCGGCGGCCAGCTTCATGTTCTCGCCGAAGGTCTCGCGCAGGCGCACCACCTTCTCGGGACCCCGGCAGTTGGGCCCCAGGAGGGAGCCGACCACCTTGCCGTTGAGGTCGAAGGCCAGCCTGGTGCCGATCAGCAGGTCGGCGCCGATGCCGCGCGCGAACGGGGCCACCACCAGGTCGGGCGAGGCGGTGACGATGACCATCCTGGCCCCCTGCGCCCGCCAGCGCCGCCACACCGCCAGGGCGTCGGGGCGGAACAGGCTCTGCGCATGCCCCTCGGCGAACTTGCGGGCCTGGGCCTCCAGCCGCTCCTGCGGCACGCCCTTGAGGAATTCGCGGATGGCCGCGGCCTTGATGCGGCCCCGGTCGCGATGGAACAGGTAGGAGAGGGCGGCCGGCGCCAGGCGGATCATGCCGATCGTCCAGCGGCCGCCGCTGACCCGCCACTTCAGGAAAGCCGTGAAGCTGTCGCGCACCGTCAGGGTGCCGTCGAAGTCGAAGGCCACCAGCGGCGGGCTGGCTTCGGTGTGGGTCGGGGCGTGAGCGTCGTGCGACGCGCCCGGCGCCGTTTCTTGGGTCTCGGCCATTTCGTCTCCGCCCCTCGGGCGAACTCCTTTTAACGGCGCCGCTTGCAGCACGATTCCGGCTGTGTTCGAAAAGCTTAGAGCCTGCGTCGATGTTCCACACCCCGTCTGGCGCTTGCTTTGGCCTACAGTCGTCCCATCTAGGGATGGAATCCCATGATCAGACGCGAAACATCCACGAACTTGGCGCCGGAAACGGGCTCCAAGGCTTGTGCCGCGCGTTCGGATCGGGGAATGTCAAGGATTAGACAACTCCCGTTCGGTATCCTGTTGCTTCGGTGGCGGGATACGCGTGGGGGTCGGCGGTAGCGGCTTTCGCCGTAAACGCCCTAGCGTGAGAAGCGACCATGACGAAAGCCGCCAGCGGCGACGCCAAGAGCACCCTGTACTGTTCTTTCTGCGGAAAGAGCCAACATGAAGTGCGCAAGCTCATCGCCGGACCCACCGTGTTCATCTGCGATGAATGCGTCGAGCTTTGCATGGATATCATCCGTGAAGAGCACAAGATCGCCTTCGTGAAGTCCAAGGACGGCGTTCCGACGCCGCGCGAGATCTGCGAGGTCCTGGACGACTACGTGATCGGGCAAGGTCACGCCAAGAAGGTGCTCGCGGTCGCGGTGCACAATCACTACAAGCGCCTGAACCACGCTTCGAAGAACAACGATGTCGAGCTGGCCAAGTCGAACATCCTTCTGGTCGGTCCGACCGGCACGGGTAAGACCCTGCTGGCCCAGACCCTGGCCCGAATCATCGACGTGCCGTTCACGATGGCCGACGCCACGACGCTGACCGAAGCCGGTTACGTCGGCGAAGACGTCGAGAACATCGTGCTGAAGCTGCTCCAGGCCGCCGACTACAATGTCGAGCGCGCCCAGCGCGGCATCGTCTACATCGACGAAATCGACAAGATCAGCCGCAAGTCCGACAACCCGTCGATCACCCGCGACGTGTCGGGCGAAGGCGTGCAGCAGGCCCTGCTGAAGATCATGGAAGGCACCGTCGCCTCCGTGCCGCCGCAAGGCGGGCGCAAGCATCCGCAGCAGGAGTTCCTGCAGGTCGACACGACGAACATCCTGTTCATCTGCGGCGGGGCCTTCGCGGGCCTCGAGCGCATCATCTCGGCCCGCGGTTCGGCCAAGTCGATCGGCTTCGGCGCCAAGGTCGCCGATCCGGAAGACCGTCGCACCGGCGAGATCCTGCGCGGCGTCGAGCCCGACGACCTGCAGCGCTTCGGCCTGATCCCGGAATTCATCGGCCGTCTGCCGGTGATCGCCACCCTGGAAGACCTCGACGAGGCCGCCCTGGTGAAGATCCTGACCGAGCCGAAGAACGCCTTCGTCAAGCAGTACCAGCGCCTGTTCGAGATGGAGAACATCGGCCTGACCTTCACCGAGGACGCCCTGCACGGCGTCGCCAAGAAGGCCATCGCCCGCAAGACCGGCGCCCGCGGCCTGCGCTCGATCATGGAAGGCATCCTGCTGGAGACCATGTTCGAACTGCCCAACTACGAGGGCGTCGAGGAAGTGGTGGTCAATGCCGAGGTCGTCGAAGGCCGCGCCCAGCCGCTGCTGATCTACGCCGAAAAGAAGGGCGGAGCGGCCTCGGCCTAAGGCCTGGCTGCATCGCTTGAGAGATGAGAACGGCGGGTCCCCAGGACCCGCCGTTTTCTTTTTCCCTCTCCCCTTGCGGGAGAGGGTGGCCTCGCGGAGCGAGGTCGGGTGAGGGGTCTCTCAAATCTCGAAGCCGCGTGCGGCGGTTAGGCCGGGCGGAAGCGTCTCCCATTTGAGAGACCCCTCATCCGACGGCCTTCGGCCGCCACCTTCTCCCGCAAGGGGAGAAGGATCGGGGCTTACGCACGCTGCTCACACGGCGTAATCGGAAAAGAATCCAACCAACTCAACGCCCTACAACTTTATAACCCCAACTTATCCTCCCCCACTCGAGCCGCCCCATAATCAAAGCCATCCCAGCCATGGGGAGGGCTCTTGGTACCGGCCCGAGTTAGCGGCTGTGGATCGCATCGAGCGGGGCCGCTTGGGGCGTCATGGGAAGGGCGGGTTTGCAGGATCGCTCAGAAGGCGTGATTGGGCCGCCAAGCCGTTCCGTGACGAGACAAGCGGGTCGACAGGGTCGGGATCGTTTCAAACCGGCCTAACAGGATCAGCCGAGGCGCCGCCGGATCACCGCGGGGCTATTGGTCCTGCCCGTCCGAGGGACAACCGGGTCCAGGGTTGAAAAAGCACCCGCGCCCCCGGTCCTTCGAGCCTACGGTGCGGCGGAGCGGTCTGACGAAGCCGAAACGCTAAACCACATCACGGTCTCCGGGCTCCGCCCGGCCGCTCCGCGCCTCCCCGACCTAACGCGCAACTGCGCGGGAGCCTGAGAAGCCGTGTCCGCATCCCAAGGAACCTCCCCCCGTGGGGGAGGCGGCCGAAGGCCGGTGGGGGGACGGTTTCAGCTTTCGGAGCGCTTGCCGATTTCGCACCAACACCCCCCACCGATCGCTGCGCGATCGCCTCCCCCACAGGGGGAGGTTCCTTTCTTCTCCCGCGAGGGGAGAAGGATCACGCTTTCTCGCACTGCGGCGAGGAAACGATATGCCGCTGCGTCAGCGGCCAAGCGGCGAAATCCCCCATGGCTCAGCCCGCCGCGCGACCGAAATATCCAGCCTCACCACCAATGCGCGACTCGTCGCCGCTGGCGGGCGAGCACGCTTGAACCGCGTCGCAAAAGGTCCACATAAATAACGACCATCCGCCCAGTCCCGGGCGGACGGACCGTACGACTCAGGCGCATCGTCTGAAGTGACGGCGGTCCGCGTGGCAAGGCGCGAGTTTCGCGCGCCGGCCGGGAGTGAAAACATGTCTGAGATCCGTACGCTTCCTGTGTTGCCCCTGCGGGATATCGTTGTGTTCCCGCACATGGTGGTGCCGCTGTTCGTTGGGCGCGACAAATCCGTCCGCGCCCTCGAGGAAGTGATGCGCGGCGACAAGCAGATCCTGCTCGTCACCCAGAAGAACAGCGCCGACGATGATCCGGCTCCGGCCGACATCTACGAAGTCGGCGTGCTGGCCACCGTGCTGCAACTGCTGAAACTGCCCGACGGCACCGTCAAGGTGCTGGTCGAGGGCAAGGGCCGCGCCGCCGTCGTGCGCTTCACCGAGCAGGAGGCCTATTACGAGGCCCAGGTCGGCGAAGTCAGCGAAGACCAGGGCGCCGGTCCCGAGGCCGAGGCCCTTTCGCGCGCCGTCGTCGAGCAGTTCGAGAACTACGTCAAACTGAACAAGAAGGTGCCGCCCGAGGCCCTGGCGTCGATCCCGCAGATCGCCGAGCCGGGCAAGCTGGCCGACAGCATCGCCGCCCACCTGTCGGTGAAGATCGGCGACAAGCAGCATCTGCTGGAAATCTTCGACGTCACCAAGCGCCTGGAGAAGGTCTTCGCCCTCATGGAAGGCGAGATCTCGGTGCTGCAGGTCGAGAAGAAGATCCGCTCGCGCGTGAAGCGCCAGATGGAGAAGACCCAGCGCGAGTATTATCTGAACGAGCAGATGAAGGCGATCCAGCGCGAGCT
This sequence comes from Caulobacter sp. GW821-FHT12A07, assembly GCF_058807655.1. Lineage (NCBI taxonomy): Bacteria > Pseudomonadati > Pseudomonadota > Alphaproteobacteria > Caulobacterales > Caulobacteraceae > Caulobacter > Caulobacter sp. GW821-FHT12A07. The sequence goes on along the minus strand of NZ_JBXAQX010000005.1, from coordinate 345,597 downwards.
GGGCGACCCCGACGATCAGCGCGACGAACTGATCGAGCTCGAGAAACGCATCAAGAAGACCAAGCTTTCGAAGGAAGCCCGGGCCAAGGCCGAGGGCGAGCTGAAGAAGCTGCGCAACATGAGCCCGATGTCGGCCGAGAGCACGGTGGTCCGCAACTATCTGGACTGGCTGCTGTCGATCCCGTGGGGCAAGGCCAAGACCAAGAAGATCGATCTCAACGAGAGCGAGGAGATCCTCGACGCCGACCACTACGGTCTGGACAAGGTCAAGGAGCGGATCCTGGAGTACCTGGCCGTGCAGGCCCGGACCAACTCCCTGAAGGGCCCGATCCTCTGCCTCGTCGGTCCTCCGGGTGTCGGCAAGACCTCGCTGGGCAAGTCGATCGCCAAGGCGACGGGTCGCGAATTCGTGCGCATGAGCCTCGGCGGCGTGCGTGACGAGGCCGAGATCCGCGGTCACCGCCGCACCTATATCGGCTCGATGCCCGGCAAGGTCGTCCAGTCGATGAAGAAGGCCAAGACCACCAACGCCTTCGTCCTGCTCGACGAAATCGACAAGATGGGCAGCGACTATCGCGGCGATCCGGCCTCGGCCCTGCTGGAAGTTCTGGACCCGTCGCAGAACTCGACCTTCGGCGACCACTATCTGGAGGTCGATTACGACCTGAGCCAGGTGATGTTCGTCACCACGGCCAACAGCCTGAACATGCCCCAGCCGCTGCTGGACCGCATGGAGATCATCCGCATCCCCGGCTACACCGAGGATGAGAAGCTGGAGATCGCCAAGCGTCACGTCCTGCCCAAGCTGGCCAAGGATCACGGCCTGAAGGACAGCGAGTTCATCGTCCCGGAAAAGGCGATCCGCGACCTGATCCGCTACTACACCCGGGAAGCCGGCGTGCGGTCGCTGGAGCGGGAACTGGGCGCCCTGGCCCGCAAGACGGTGCGTGACCTGTCGCGCGAGAAGATCACCTCGATCACGATCGACGACGAGCGTCTGGCCAAGTACGCCGGCGTCAAGAAGTACCGCTACGGCGAGACCGACGAAGTCGACCAGGTCGGCATCGTCACCGGTCTGGCCTGGACGGAGTTCGGCGGCGACATCCTGACCATCGAAGCCGTGAAGATGCCGGGCAAGGGCCGCATGACGGTCACCGGCAACCTCAAGGAAGTGATGAAGGAGTCGATCTCGGCGGCCAACAGCTACGTCCGCTCGCGGGCGACCGCGTTCGGCATCAAGCCGCCGATCTTCGAGAAGACCGACGTCCACGTGCACGTGCCGGACGGCGCCACGCCCAAGGACGGTCCGTCGGCCGGTATCGCCATGGCCCTGGCCATGGTCTCGGTGCTGACCGGCATCCCGATCCGCAAGGACATCGCCATGACCGGCGAGATCACCCTGCGCGGCCGGGTGACCGCCATCGGCGGCCTCAAGGAGAAGCTGCTGGCGGCCCTGCGTTCGGGCGTGAAGACGGTGCTGATCCCGCAGGAAAACGAGAAGGATCTCGTCGACGTGCCGCAATCGGTGAAGGCCGGTCTCGAGATCATTCCGGTCTCGACGGTCGACGAAGTGCTCAAGCACGCCCTCACCGGGCCCCTGACTCCGGTCGAGTGGAGCGAATCGGAGGAGCCTCTGGCGAGCCCCGCGAAGGGCGATGAAGCCGGAGACGACGCGGTTCTCACGCACTAACAGTAACTTATTGTTGATAACTGGGGCGGCGCGGGAATTTTCCGCGCCGCCTTCGTTTGACGGGGCAAGCGTTCCCCGCATACTTCCCGGCGAGCGAAGCGGCGTAAGCTGTTGCAGCGCCGCCGCTTATTGGCTGGGAGATAAAAATGACCACAAAAGCCGAACTCGTCACGGCGATCGCCGAAAAGGCGGGCATCAACAAGAACCAGGCGAAGGACGCCCTGGAAGCTTTCATCGACACCGTCACCGCTTCGCTGAAGTCGGGCTCGGACGTGCGTCTGGTGGGCTTCGGCACCTTCAAGGCCGTGACCCGCGCCGCGGGCACCGCGCGCAACCCGCGCACCGGTGAAACCGTCGAGCGTCCGGCCTCCAAGACCGCCCGCTTCCAGGTCGGTGAAGGCCTGAAGACCACCCTGAACGGTTAATCCCGTTTTCGGTCTTCAAAGGGGCGGGGCGTTCCAACGGCGTCCCGCCCTTTTTCATGCGTGCTTCCCAGACCGCCATTCGGCGGCTAGAAGCGCGCTCCATTCCCGAGCGGGCGGTTAGCTCAGCGGTAGAGCGTCTCGTTTACACCGAGAGGGTCGGGGGTTCGATCCCCTCACCGCCCACCAGGAACTGCTGACACGAACTGTCAGCGATCTTCGGCAGTCTCCCAGGCGTTCCGACGCCGAAAAGGGAGATCGTCATGCCCGTCAAGGGAAGCTGCCACTGCGGCGCCGTCCAGTTCCAGGTCGAGACCGAGCCGACCGAACTCGCCGACTGCAATTGCTCGTTCTGCTCCAAGCGCGGCAATCTGGTCGCCTACTACCCGCTCGCCGCCTTCAGGCTGCTGACCGCCCGCGACCGGGTCGCGACCTACCAGTGGGGCGACTACATGGGCACGCATCATCACTGCGGCGTCTGCGGCTGCGGGACCTACAGCCAGTTTCCCGACTTCAGCAGCGGCCAGGCCGACTACGACAATCCCCGCGTCGCCATCAACGCTCGCCTGCTCGAGGGCTTCGACCTGTCACCGCTGCCGGTGAACCACCTCAACGGCCGCGACGACTGGTGAACCTCAGAGCAAGGCCTCCAGCGCCTGGGCGGCGCCGCGGCCCTTGGCGTCGGCGGCGATCTGACCGCCCAGAACCTTGGCCGCCTCGCGCCAGGCCGGCTCGCCCAGCAGCCGCGTCAGGGCTTGGCCGATCTTCTCCGGCGAGGCGTCCGGCGCCAGGGTGATCGCCGCGCCTCGGTGGGCGGCGCGCATGGCGTTGTCGTTCTGGTCGCGGCCCATGGGCAGGCACAGCAGGGGCACGCCTTCCATCAACGGCCGCAGGGTCGAGCCGTGGCCGGCGTGGGTGACGAAGGCGGCGGCGTTCTTCAGCAAGGCGCCGTGAGGGGCGCTACGCACGACCTTCACATTGGCCGGGGCCTCGAACTCGGCGGGATCCAGGGTCGGGCCGGTCGTGACCAGGGCGCGGACGGGCAGGGCGGAAAGGGCGGCGATCACGTTGCGAAGCGTCGCTTCCTGCGCCTGGTAAAGGCTCGAGAACGACACCAGCACCAGCGGCGCGTCGCCTTGCGGAACTTCAATGGTCTCCACCCAGGCCGGATCGGCCAGATAGGGGCCGACATGGGCGAACGGAGCGGGCAGGGGATCGGGCGCGAAGTCGAAGGCCGGGCTGGTCGCCAGCAGGATCGCGTCGGCGGCCTCGTACTGCGCGAACAGGTCGGCCAGTTCAGGCAGGCCGTGCTCGGCCCGGGCGGAGTTCAGCGCCGGCAGGCCCGACTGGAAGAGGCCGCGCGCCATCTGGGCGACCATCGCCTGCATGGCCCGCTCCTGGTCGTCGGCCGCCGGGGCCATGCCGGCCCCGAACGGCGGCGCGCCGGGCAGGTTCGGCAGCGACCAGACATTGGCGGCCAGCAGGGCGAGCTTGGTTCCCCGTGCCTGGGCGGCGATCATCGCGCCCAGCAGCAGCTCCTGGCTGACCACCACGTCGGCGGGGAAATCGTCCAGCGCCTCCAGCACGTCGCGGGCGTAAGACGCGGCCGGGCCGGTCATCACCCGGTCGAGCAGGCGCTCGATGACGGCCATCGGATTGTCGGCCTCGAAGTCACGCAGCCGGTCGTCATCGCGGGACTTGCCGGTCTGGAACGGCGCGGTCGTCCAGGCGCGGAACGGCACGGACAGCGCCGCGGCGTCGGCGGCGTTGGCCGGATCGCTGATCGCCAGCACCTCGTGACCGCGCGCGGCGAGGTCGGCGGCGACCATCAGCAGCGGCTGGACGTGACCGCCGCCCTCCCAGGTCGTGAACAGAAACCGCGCCATGATCCTCGCCCCCTACGCAACCTAGCGAACGGTCTCGTATCAGATGTTTTTGCGCCTGGCGCGGGCACGACGTAGGGTGGCGCGGCGAGCCGCTGGACAGCGGCCAAGCTTCGGGGGAACCTCCCGTCGCTGAGCACCTTAATCGCTTGGCGGCCGCGTAAGACGGCCCCGCTGCAACAGCGAGGTACGGCGTGATCGATCTTCTGCCCACTTCCCCGCCGAGCCCCGAAGCCGGCGCGCCGCAGATTCGATCCGCCTCAGGTCGGCCCGCCCGTTTGATCGACACCACAATGCTTTACGCGCCGCGCAGCGGCGGCGTGCGCCGATATCTCAACGCCAAACGCGCCTGGCTGGCCGCCAATCGCCCGAGCGTGCGCCACACCCTGGTCGTGCCCGGGCCGCGCGACGCCCACGACGGCCACGGCCGCGTGTCGATCTACGCCGCGCCTCTGCCGTTCGGCGACGGCTACCGCTGGCCGATCGGCAAGACCAGCTGGATGGAGCGGCTGATTCGCCAGCGGCCCGACATCATCGAGGCCGGCGACCCTTACACCCCCGGTCTGGCGGCGCTGAAGGCGGGCGACGCCATGGGCGTGCCGGTCGTCGGATTCTGCCACACCGATCTTGGCGCCCTGGCGGCTCTGCATATCGGCGAGTGGGCCGAAAAGCCGGTCCAGAAACGCTGGGCGGCGATCTATCGCCAGTTCGACCAGGTCGTGGCGCCCAGCCACTTCATCGCCGGCCGGCTCGTGGAAGCGGGGGTGCGCGACGCCATCGGCCTGCCGCTGGGCGTCGACGTCGACACCTTCCATCCGGCGCGCGGCGACCGCGCGGCCCTGCGCCGGCGCCTGGGCCTGACCGACCGCCATCGCATTCTCGTTTTCGCCGGCCGCCCGGCCCGCGAAAAGAAGCTCGACGTGCTGGTCGACGCCGTCGAGAAGCTGGGCGAGCCCTATGTCCTGCTGCTGGTCGGGGCCGGGGCGGGCGCGCGGCCCAGTGATCGGGTGATCTCGATGGACTATCAGCGCGATCCCGAAGCCCTGGCCGCCATCCTGGCCGGCTGCGACGCCTTCGTGCACGCCAACGACAACGAGCCTTTCGGCCTGATCGTGCTGGAGGCCATGGCCTGCGGCCTGCCGGTGGTCGGCATCGACGCCGGCGGCGTGGCCGAAAGCGTCGATGAAGCCGTCGGCATGCTGGCGTCCGCCTCGGAAGGCGGAGTGTTTGCCGAGGCGGTCGAGGCGCTGTTCGCCCGCGATGTCGCCGCCCTGGGGCGCGCCGCGCGCCAGCGGGCCGAGGCCCGGCACGGCTGGACGCCCGTATTCGAGCGCCTGACCGGAATCTACGGACGCCTTACCGGTTCGCGGGCGTTCGTCGGCGAAGCGGCGGAAGCCGCCGCCTCGCACTGACGTCGTCTAGGCGGCTTGGCGCAACTCGCCGCGCAGGCCCGCCAGGATCTCGTAGCTGCGCAGCCGCGCGGCGTGGTCGAAGATCTGCGAGGCGGCCATCACCTCGTCGGCGCCGGTGGCGGCGATCACGGCCTTGACCTTGGCGGCGACGGTTTCCGGCGAGCCGATCGCCGAATAACGGAACGTATGATCCAGGCCCGCCAGTTCGTGCGGGGCGGCGATGGCCGTGATGTCGTCGACCGGCGGCGGCAGCAGGCCGGGGCGGCCGCGGCGCAGGGCCAGGAACTGCTGCTGGGTCGAGGTGAACAGGCGTCGCGCCTCCTCGTCGGTGTCGGCCGCGCACACCCCGATGCAGATCATGAAGTAGGGCTTGTCCAGCTGTTCGGACGGCCGGAAGCCGCGGCGATAGACCTCGATCGCCTCCATCAGCTGGTCCGGCGCGAAGTGGGCGGCGAAGGCGTAGGGCAGGCCCAGCGCCGCGGCCAGCTGCGCGCCGTAGGTGCTGGAGCCCAGCAGCCACATCGGCACGTCCTGTCCTTCGCCCGGCACGGCGCGCACCGACTGGTCTTCCGAGGCCGGCTTGAACCACTGCTGCAGCTCGACGACGTCCTCGGCGAAGCGGTCGACCCCGCCCATGTAGCGGCGAAGCGCCCGCATGGTGGCCTGGTCGGTGCCCGGCGCGCGGCCCAGACCCAGATCGATTCTGCCCGGATGCAGGGCCGCCAGCGTACCGAAAGCCTCGGCGACCATCAGCGGCGCGTGGTTCGGCAGCATGATTCCGCCCGACCCGACTCGAATCTTCGAGGTTCCGGCGGCCACGTGACCGATCACCACGGTTGTGGCGGCGCTGGCGATGCCGGGCATGTTGTGGTGCTCGGCCAGCCAAAACCTGTGGAAACCTAGAGACTCGGCATGACGCGCGAGGTCCAAAGTATTGGCCAAGGCTTTACTGACCGATGTTCCTTGAGGAACCGGCGACAGATCCAGGACGGAAAGCGGGATATCGGCGGGCTGAGTCATGCCCGCTAGATCGGGATGCGACCGCTCGGTAACAACCGTCCGCGGACACAATTTGTCGCAGTCGGCGTCGCGAACGCGCGTACAAGCAGCAGCACGAGGCGCTTGTCTGGGCAGTTCAAAAAATGGGGGAGGGGGAAAGTGGCGCGAATGACGGGGCTCGAACCCGCGACCTCCGGCGTGACAGGCCGGCGCTCTAACCAACTGAGCTACATCCGCGTCGCGTAAGGTCGTAAAACCCTACGAAGCGCTCGCTTTTACCTCGGATCGCGACCTTCCAGGAGAAGGTGGCGCGAATGACGGGGCTCGAACCCGCGACCTCCGGCGTGACAGGCCGGCGCTCTAACCAACTGAGCTACATCCGCA
>NZ_JBXAQX010000005.1:208502-338717 GCF_058807655.1 Caulobacter sp. GW821-FHT12A07 | reverse complement strand
TACATCCGCATTACCCTCCGCCGAAGCGAAAGTGCGACCCGCCGTGCGGCGAGGGGCGTCTGATATGTCGGGCGAAGACTCGTGTCAACGGCCATGTCGCCGAACCTGTGGATGGCCAGAAGTTGCGATCGTTTCTCAATGTGCCCGGGGCGTTTGAAGCCTGGAAGACACTGGGCTACAACGCGGCCGATTCAAGCCAAGGGCTGTCATGAACGCCTTCCTTCTCCAGTACCTGCCGATCGTGATCTTCCTCGGGATCGCGGCGGTTATCGGCATCGTCTTCATGCTGGCTGCCGCCGTGCTCGCGCCCAAGGCGCCGGACCCGGAAAAGCTGTCCGCATACGAATGCGGCTTCAACGCCTTCGACGACGCGCGCATGAAGTTCGACGTCCGGTTCTACCTGGTCTCGATCCTCTTCATCATCTTCGACCTCGAAGTGGCTTTCCTGTTCCCGTGGGCGGTGACCCTGCTGAAGCTTCCGCATGAAGCCTCGGTCTTCGCCTTCTGGTCGATGATGAGCTTCCTCGGCGTTCTGACTGTCGGCTTTATCTACGAATGGAAGAAGGGCGCCCTCGAATGGGAGTGATCGTTCCCGCCAACAGCTCGCCGCTCCCGGCGGCCGGCGCCGCTGGCCGCTCGACGGTGCAGGGCTATGACCCCAAGCTGCACGACGCCTTCTTCGACGGCGTGTCGCAGCAGCTGGCCGACAAGGGCTTCATCACCGCGGCCGCCGACGACCTGATCACCTGGGCCCGTACGGGTTCGCTGATGTGGATGACGTTCGGCCTGGCGTGCTGCGCCGTCGAGATGATGCACTCGGCCATGCCGCGCTACGACCTGGAGCGCTACGGCTTCGCGCCGCGCGCCAGCCCGCGTCAGTCGGACGTGATGATCGTCGCCGGCACGCTGACCAACAAGATGGCTCCGGCTCTGCGCAAGGTCTACGACCAGATGCCCGAGCCCCGCTACGTCATCTCGATGGGCAGCTGCGCCAATGGCGGCGGCTACTACTATTACAGCTACAGCGTCGTGCGCGGCTGCGACCGCGTCGTGCCGATCGACATCTACGTGCCAGGCTGCCCGCCCACGGCCGAAGCGCTCGTCTACGGCGTGCTGCAGCTCCAGAAGAAGATCCGTCGCACGGGGACCATCGAGCGATGAGCCAAGACCTCGAAGCCCTCGGCCAGGCGATCGTCGCCAACTCGGCCGGGGCCATCGCCTCGTACAATGTCGCGTTCGGCGAGCTGAACCTGCTCGGTTCGACGAACCGCGTGGTCGAGCTGCTGACCTATCTGCGTGATCACCCCGACTACCGCTTCCACCAGCTGGTGGACCTGACGGCGGTCGACTACCCCGAGCGCGCCGCGCGTTTCGACGTGGTCTACCACCTGCTGTCGATGGTGAAGAACGTCCGCGTCCGCGTGAAGGTGCAGACCGACGAAGACACCCCGGTGCCGAGCGCCACGCCGGTGTTCCCGGTCGCCGACTGGTTCGAGCGTGAAGCGTTCGACATGTACGGCGTGTTCTTCGAAGGCCACCCGGACCTGCGCCGGATCCTGACGGACTACGGTTTCCACGGCCATCCGCTGCGGAAAGACTTCCCGATGACCGGCTATGTCGAGGTCCGCTACGACGACGAGCTCAAGCGCGTCGTCTACGAACCCGTGAAGATCACCGAGTTCCGCGCCTTCGACTTCCTGTCTCCGTGGGAAGGGGCGAAGTACGCTCTGCCGGGCGACGAGAAGGCGGAAAAGGCTTAAGTCATGACTGGCACGAACGCGCCCGCCGCGGCGACCGACTTCTTCCGCGACGAACCGACGGTTCCGGTGATCCCGGAAACCCCGGTCCGCAAGTTCAACATCAACTTCGGCCCCCAGCACCCTGCCGCGCACGGCGTGCTGCGTCTGGTGCTCGAACTCGACGGTGAAATCGTCGAGCGCGTCGATCCGCACATCGGCCTGCTGCACCGCGGCACCGAGAAGCTGATGGAAGCGCGCACCTACCTGCAGAACATCCCGTACTTCGACCGCCTCGACTACGTGGCGCCGATGAACCAGGAGCATGCGTTCTGCCTGGCCATCGAAAAGCTGCTGGGCGTTGAAGTGCCCAAGCGCGGCCAGGTCATCCGCGTGCTGTTCTGCGAGATCGGCCGCGTCCTGAACCACCTGCTGAACGTGACGACCCAGGCCATGGACGTCGGCGCCCTGACGCCGCCGCTCTGGGGCTTCGAGGAGCGCGAGAAGCTGATGGTGTTCTACGAGCGCGCCTGCGGCGCTCGCCTGCACGCCAACTACTTCCGTCCGGGCGGCGTCCACCAGGACCTCACCCCCTCGCTGATCGACGACATCGAGAGCTGGGCCAAGGCCTTCCCGAAGATCTGCGACGACATCGAAGGCCTGATCACCGACAACCGCATCTTCAAGCAGCGCAACGTCGATATCGGCGTGGTCAGCAAGGAAGACGCGTGGGCCTGGGGCTTCTCGGGCGTGATGGTGCGTGGTTCGGGCATCGCCTGGGACCTGCGCCGCAACCAGCCGTACGAGAACTACAACGAGTTCGAGTTCGACATCCCGCTGGGCAAGAACGGCGACTGCTACGATCGCTATCTCTGCCGCATGCAGGAGATGCGCGAGAGCACCAAGATCATCCTGCAGGCCGTCGCCATGCTGCGCGGCACGCCGGGCCCGGTGCTGACCGAGGACAACAAGGTCAGCCCGCCGCGTCGCGCCGAGATGAAGCGCTCGATGGAAGCCCTGATCCACCACTTCAAGCTCTACACCGAGGGCTTCAAGACGCCGGAAGGCGAGGTCTACGCGGCCGTCGAAGCCCCCAAGGGCGAGTTCGGCGTCTACGTGGTCAGCAACGGCACCAACAAGCCGTACCGCTGCAAGATCAAGGCTCCGGGCTTCTCGCACCTGGCCGCCATGGACTGGATGAACCGCGGCCACCAGCTGGCCGACGTTTCGGCCATCCTGGGCTCGCTCGACATCGTGTTCGGCGAGGTCGATCGATGAGCCTCGAGAGCATCGCCCAGACTCAGCTCGACGCCTACAACGCCCAGGACCTGGACGCCCACTGCGCCCACTTCTCGGACGACGTGGTCGTGGCAGGCCTGAACGGCGAAGTCGCGCGCACGGGCATCGAGGCTTACCGCGCCTTCTACGCCAAGACCTTCGCCGAGTTCCCCAAGAACAAGGCCGAGCTCCTGAACCGCATCGTGGTCGGCTCGAACGTGATCGATCACGAGCACGTCGACCGCGGCAACGGCGACGCGCCTTTCCAGGTCGCCGCCATCTACACCTTCAAGGGCGACAAGATCGTCCGCGTGGATTTCGCACGATGAGCGTTCGTCGTCTCGCCAAAGAGCAGCCCGCCAGCTTCGCCTTCTCGAAGGACAGCCAGGCCAAGGCCGACTGGTGGAAGGCCAAGTATCCCGCCGCCCGCAAGCAGTCGGCGGTGATCCCGATGCTGTGGCTGGCCCAGAAGCAGGAAGGCTGGATTTCCGAGCCGGCGATCCAGGAGATCGCCAAGCAGCTCGAGATGCCGGTCATCCGCGTGCTGGAAGTCGCCACCTTCTACGTGATGTTCCAGCTGGCCCCGGTCGGCAAGACCGCCTTCGTCCAGCTGTGCGGCACCACGCCGTGCCAGCTGCGCGGCGCGCTCGACCTGAAGTCGGTGCTGGAGAAGAAGATCGGCCCGGCCCACACCGTGTCGGCCGACGGCAAGTTCAGCTGGGAAGAGGTCGAGTGCCTCGGCGCCTGCTGCAACGCTCCGATGGCCGCCATCAACGACTACTACTACGAAGACCTGACGCCGGAGAGCCTGGCCCAGATCCTCGACGACTTCGCCGCGGGCAAGGCCCCGCAGCCGGGCAGCTACGAGGGCCGCAAGTCCTCGGAGCCGAAGGAAAAGATCCAGACCCTGACCGACCCGAAGCTGTACGACGGCTCGGCGGCCAAGAAGATCAAGATCCCGAACCTGCCCGAGAAGCCCAAGAAGACCAAGGCGGAGCCCGCCGCCTGATGACCGACGTCGCCGTCCATCAGAAGAAGCGCCTCACGACGATGCTCGCCATCGACGTCGTGTGCTTCCTGCTGGCCGGCGCGGCGATCGTCGGCCACGTGGCCTTCCACGTCTGGTGGCTGCTGCCGGTGTTCATCCTGGCCGTCGTGGTCGGGCTGGGCGCCCAGATCTGGTTCATCCTCGGCTGGATGAAGGCCACCAAGCCTGAAACCGGTTCCGAGGCTGGAGCTGGGCCGCAAGCGGGGAGGGCGCCTTGAGCGACGACCTTTCCGCCAGGCGGGCGGCCTATCTGGCCACGATCAAGGGACTCTACCGCAAGGAGCGGGTCCTGGGTTTCGTGGCCTGCCTGGCCGGGGTCCTGCTGCTGATCTGGGGGCGGGAGGTCCCTGGGGCTCCGGCCTGGGCGGCGCCCACAGGTCTTTTGGTGATCGGCGCCGGTTGGCTGCTTTTCGCCTATGTCATCGTCCGGCGGACGCGCTATGTCCGCACCCATCCATTCGATCCGCAAAGCTAGAGTCATGGTCGGTATCCTCGAAGACAAGGATCGCATCTTCACCAACCTTTACGGGCTCCAGGACTGGGGTCTGGAAGGTGCGAAGGCGCGCGGTTGCTGGAACGGCACCAAGGACATTCTTGACGCCGGTCGCGACTGGATCATCGAGAACATGAAGAACTCCGGTCTGCGAGGCCGGGGCGGGGCTGGTTTCTCGACCGGTCTGAAGTGGTCCTTCATGCCCAAGGAAGTGAAGGACGGCCGTCCGCACTACTTGGTGGTCAACGCCGACGAGTCCGAGCCGGGCACCTGCAAGGACCGGGAGATCATGCGGCACGATCCGCACCTCCTGATCGAGGGCTGCCTGATCGCCTCGCGCGCCATGCTGGCCCACGCCTGCTACATCTACATCCGCGGCGAATACGTCTTCGAGCGCGAGCGCCTGGAAGCGGCGGTCAAGCAGGCCTACGAGGCCAAGCTGATCGGCAAGGACAACGTCCACGGCTGGGACTTCGACCTCTACGTCCACCACGGCGCCGGCGCCTATATCTGCGGTGAAGAGACCGCCCTGCTGGAAAGCCTGGAAGGCAAGAAGGGCCAGCCGCGCCTGAAGCCGCCGTTCCCGGCCGGCGCGGGCCTCTACGGCATGCCGACCACGGTCAACAACGTCGAGAGCATCGCCGTCGCCGGCACCATTCTGCGCCGCGGCGCGGCCTGGTTCGCCGGTTTCGGCCGTCCCAACAACGCCGGCACCAAGCTGTTCTGCGTCTCGGGCCACGTGAACCTGCCCTGCAACGTCGAAGAAGCGATGAGCATCCCCTTCCGTCAGCTGATGGAAGACCACTGCGGCGGCATCCGCGGCGGCTGGGGCAACCTCAAGGCCGTCATCCCGGGCGGTTCGTCGGTTCCGATGATCCCCGCCGAGCAGTGCGAAGACCTGCCGATGGACTTCGACGCCCTGCGTAATCTGAAGTCGGGCCTGGGCACCGCCGCCGTCATCGTCATGGACAAGTCCACCGACCTCGTCCGCGCCATCGCCCGCCTGTCGTACTTCTACAAGCACGAAAGCTGCGGCCAGTGCACGCCGTGCCGCGAAGGCACCGGCTGGATGTGGCGGGTCATGGAACGCATGGCCACCGGCGAAGCCGATCCGAAAGAGATCGACACCCTTCTGGACGTCACGACCCAGGTCGAGGGTCACACCATCTGCGCCCTGGGCGACGCGGCCGCCTGGCCGATCCAGGGTCTGTTCCGCCACTTCCGCCACGAGGTGGAGGAGCGGATCGCTTCCTATCGTAGCGGTCGCCTGCACGTGCAGGGCGCCAAGCTGATCGCGGCGGAGTAACGAGAATGGCAATCGCCAAGGTCAACGGCGTCGAGGTCGAGTTCGAACCCGGCATGACGGTTCTGCAGGTCGCGGAGCTGGCTGGGGAAGAGATCCCGCGCTTCTGCTATCACGAGCGTCTGAGCATCGCCGGCAACTGCCGCATGTGCCTGGTCGAGGTTAAGCCCGGTCCGCCGAAGCCGCAGGCGTCTTGCGCCCTGCCGGCCGCCGAGGGCCAGGAGATCTTCACCAAGACCCCGATGGTCAAGAAGGCCCGCGAAGGGGTGATGGAGTTCCTGCTCATCAACCACCCGCTGGACTGCCCGATCTGCGACCAGGGCGGCGAGTGCGACCTGCAGGATCAGGCCGTCGGCTACGGCCGTGACGACAGCCGCTACGAAGAGAACAAGCGCGCGGTCGAAGAGAAGGCCATGGGCCCGCTCATCAAGACCGTGATGACGCGCTGCATCCAGTGCACCCGCTGCGTCCGCTTCATCACCGAAGTCGCCGGCTCGCCGGAGATCGGCCTGATCTCACGCGGCGAAGACGTTGAAATCACGACCTATCTGGGCGCCGCGGTGACCTCGGAGCTGTCGGCCAACGTCATCGACCTGTGCCCGGTCGGCGCTCTGACCTCCAAGCCCTACGCCTTCGAAGCCCGCCCGTGGGAACTGAAGAAGACCGAGAGCGTCGACGTTCAGGACGCCCTGGGCTCCTCGATCCGCGTCGACGCCCGCGCCAACGCCGTCCTGCGCGTGCTGCCGCGCGTCAACGAGGACGTCAACGAAGAGTGGATCAGCGACAAGACGCGCTACGCCGTCGACGGCCTGCAGCGCCAGCGCCTCGACCGCCCGTACGTCCGCGTCGACGGCAAGCTGAAGCCGGCCACATGGTCTGAGGCCTTCGCCGCCGTCTCCGCCAAGATCAAGGCGACCGCCCCTGAGCGCATCGGCGTCATCGCCGGCGACCTGCAGGACGCCGAAAGCCTGAAGGCGACCAAGGACCTCTTCACCGCCCTGGGCGTGAAGAACCTCGACGCCCGCCAGGACGGTACGGCCCTGGGCAATGGCCCGCGCGAGAGCTGGCTGTTCAACTCGACCATCGCCGGCATCGAAGACGCCGACGTCGTGCTGTTCGTGGGCGCCAACCCGCGCCTCGAGGCCCCGGTGCTCAACGCCCGCTTCCGCAAGCAGTGGATCGCCGGCAAGACCCGCTTCGGCGTCATCGGCGAACAGGCCGACCTGACATTCGACTACGACTACCTCGGCGCCGGCGCCAAGACGCTGTCGGGCCTGGCCAAGGCCAAGAACGACTTCGTCGCCGCCCTGAAGGCCGCCGAGCGTCCCGCCATCATCATCGGCCAGGGCGCCCTGGCCCGTGCCGACGGCGCGGCGATCCTCAAGGCCGCCGCCGGCGTCGCCAAGACCTTCAAGGTCGTGCGCCCCTCAAGCGATGAAAAAGGGGGCTGGAACGGCTGGAACGTGCTGCACACCGCCGCCGCCCGCGTGGCCGGCCTCGACCTGGGCTTCGTCCCGGCCGAGGGCGCTCTCTCGGCGCGCGACATGCTGAAGCCGGGCGCGCTGGACGTGCTGTTCCTGCTCGGCGCCGACGAGTGCGAGCCCGCTGCTTCGGACGCCTTCAAGATCTACCTCGGCACCCACGGCGACGCCGGCGCCCACAAGGCCGACGTCATCCTGCCGGGCGCCGCCTACACCGAAAAGAACGGCCTCTACGTCAACACCGAGGGCCGGGTGCAGATGGGCAAGCGCGCCGTGTTCCCGAAGGGCGAGGCCAAGGAAGACTGGTCGATCCTGCGGGCGCTGTCGGAAGTGCTGGGCGCCAAGCTGCCCTATGACAGCCTGGACCAGCTGCGCGCCAAGCTGTTCGCCGATCACCCCACCTTCGGCCAGATCGACTTCGCGCCGGGCTCGGTCCCGACCGTGTTCGACCTCGCCGCCGTCGGTGGGGAAGGGGACGTCTCCGATGCTCCGTTCGAGAGCCCGGTGAAGGCCTTCCACCTGACCAACCCCATTGCGCGCGCCAGCGTGACCATGGCCGAGTGCGCGGCCAACGTCTCGGCCGCCGCCAAGATCGCCGCGGAGTAAGCCGTGTCTCAGACCAACCCGCTTATCTGGTTCGGCCTCACTCTCGGCGGCATCCTGCTGGTCGTGATCTGGGTCCTGCTGAGCCTGGCCTTCCTGCTGCTGGCCGACCGCAAGATCTGGGCCGGCGTCCAGATGCGCAAGGGCCCGAACGTCGTCGGCCCCTTCGGCCTGCTGCAGTCCTTCGCCGACTTCGGCAAGTTCGTGCTGAAGGAAATCGTCATCCCGGCCGGCGCCGACAAGGCGATCTTCCTGCTGGCCCCGCTGATCAGCCTGGTTCTGGGCTTCATCGGCTGGGCCGTGGTGCCGTTCGCGCCGGGCTGGGTCGTCTCCAACCTGAACGTCGGCATCCTCTACCTGCTGGCGATGAGCTCGCTGGGCGTCTACGGCATCATCATGGGCGGCTGGGCTTCGAACTCGAAGTACCCGTTCCTGGGCGCGCTGCGTTCGGCGGCGCAGATGGTGTCGTACGAAGTCTCGATCGGCCTGATCATCATCACGGTGATCCTGCTGGCCGGCTCGATGAACCTGTCGACCATCGTCGAGAACCAGTCCGGCTGGATCTGGAACTGGAACGTGTTCGGCGGCGGCGGCCTCAAGAACATCATCCTGCTGCCGGTCATGGTGATCGCCATGGGCATGTTCTACATCTCGGCCCTGGCCGAGACGAACCGCCCGCCCTTCGACCTTCCGGAAGCCGAATCCGAACTCGTGGCCGGTTACCAGGTCGAGTACTCGTCGACCCCGTACCTGCTGTTCATGGTCGCCGAATATTCGAACATCGTGCTGATGTGCGCGATGATCAGCGTGCTGTTCTTCGGCGGCTGGAACCTGGGTCTGCCGATCGACCTGGTGGCGATGTGGGGCTGGTGGGGCAAGCTGGCCCTGGCCCTGGTGTTCTACGCCAAGATCGTCTTCTGGTTCTTCATGTTCGCCATGGCTAAGGCGATCGTGCCTCGCTACCGCTACGACCAACTGATGCGCCTGGGCTGGAAGGTCTTCCTGCCGATGTCGCTGGTGCTGGTCGCCCTGGTCGCCGGCTGGCGCGTCTTCTCGCCGGTGGCGGGCTGATGCGCCCCGCCGCCCTGGCCTTGACGGGGCTGGTCCTGGTTTCGCTGGGCGCATGCGCGTCGAGCGAGGCCTCGGACCGCTCCTATTCGCTGGGACGGGGGATCGTGAACTACGACGAACTGCGCCGGGCCGGCGACAAGTGCAAGGCCGAGGGCGGGACGTTGCAGGCCAAGATGGACGGGGGAGATCCCGCCCAGCTTTCGAACTACACCTGCGTCATTCCCCGAGCCGGGAAATGAGGCGGGTCGTCCTCGGGATCGCGGTGATCGGCCTGCTGGCCGGCTGCACGATACCGGGGCGAAGCATTCGGCCGCCGCGGGAGCGATCGCTCGAGGAGCAGATCGAGGCCCGCCGGAAGGCCGAGGAAGAGACCAAGGACTGCGTGCTGCGCCAGCAGGTGCGGCGTCAGCAGGAAGAGCGGGGTAGGGACGTCCGTCCTTTCCCTAAGGAAAAGTGTTAGGAGAGCTCTGGTGTTCCAGCGCATCACGCAAGCGGTCAAAGGGGTGGCCCTGCTCGATTTCGCGGGCGCCTTCGGCCTGGCCATGAAGTATCTGGTCGCGCCGAAGAAGACCGTGATCTACCCGAACGAGCGCGGCCCGCAGTCGCCTCGTTTCCGTGGCGAGCACGCCCTGCGTCGCTATCCCAACGGGGAAGAGCGCTGCATCGCCTGCAAGCTGTGCGAGGCCATCTGCCCCGCTCAGGCGATCACCATCGAGGCCGAACCGCGCGAGGACGGCAGCCGCCGTACGACCCGCTACGACATCGACATGGTGAAGTGCATCTACTGCGGTCTCTGCCAAGAGGCCTGCCCGGTGGACGCCATCGTCGAAGGCCCGAACATCGAGTTCGCGGTCGAGACGCGTGAAGAGCTCTACTACGACAAGGAAAAGCTGCTCGACAACGGTGACCGTTGGGAACGGCTGATCGCGAAGAATCTGGAGTTGGACGCTCCGTACCGCTAAACGGTCCGGCGCGAATCCGAGGTTGGCGGCGTGTATTTCGCGCGCCGTCGTTATTTGAACTTTCAGGGGAGCACCCTGGCCAATGGCCTTGCAGGCGATAGCTTTCTATTTGCTGGCGTTCGTGACGATAGCGGCGGGTCTTCTCGTCGTGTCGGCCAAGAACCCCGTGCACTCGGTGCTCTTCCTGATCACCGCCTTCTTCTCGGCCGCCGGCCTCTTCGTCCTTCTGGGCGCTGAGTTCCTGGCGATGCTGCTGATCGTCGTCTATGTGGGCGCGGTCGCGGTGCTGTTCCTCTTCGTGGTCATGATGCTCGACATCGACTTCGAAGCGCTGCGGGACGGCTTCGCGCAATACCTGCCCATCGGCGGCCTCGTCGCCGGCGTGCTGACCATTGAGATGATCATGGTCGCCGTCAGCGTCGCCACCAACGGCAAGGCCAGCGCCAACGCGCTGCCCAACGCCTCGCCGGGCGGCTTCAGCAACACCGAGGCGCTCGGTCGGGTGCTCTACACCGACTATGTCTTCTTCTTCCAGGCGGCGGGCCTGGTGCTGCTGGTCGCCATGATCGGCGCCATCGTCCTGACCCTGCGCCACAAGCCGGGCGTCAAGCGCCAGGACATTGGCAAGCAGATCGCCCGTACGCCCAAGACCGGAATGGAACTCGTGCAGATCAAGCCGGGCGAGGGGATCAGCGAATGATCGGCCTTCCGCATTACCTCATCGTCGCCGCCATCCTTCTGACGATCGGCGTCTTCGGTATCTTCGTGAACCGCAAGAACATCATCGTCATCCTGATGTCGATCGAGCTCATCCTGCTCGCGGTGAACATCAACCTGGTGGCGTTCTCGGCCTACCTGCATGACGTGGTGGGCCAGATCTTCGCGATGTTTGTGCTGACCGTGGCCGCCGCCGAGGCGGCCGTCGGCCTCGCCATCCTGGTGACCTTCTTCCGTAACCGCGGCGACATCGCGGTCGACGACGTCAGCATGATGAAGGGCTGAGCCAGTGCAATCGCTCGTCACCATTCTCGTCTTCGCCCCGCTGGTGGGCGCGATCATCGCCGGCCTGTTCGGCCGGCGGATCGGCAACGTCGCGTCGCAGTCGGTCACCACCGGCCTGCTGATCCTGGCCTGCGCCCTGTCGTGGTTCACGTTCAGCAAGTGGACCTGGGGGCACATGGAGGCCTTCACGGTCACCCTGCTGCCGTTCATCCATATCGGCGACTTCGTCGCCAACTGGTCGATCCGCATCGACGCCCTGTCGGCGACCATGCTGATCGTGGTCACGACCGTCTCGGCGCTCGTGCACGTCTATTCCTGGGGCTACATGGCCGAGGACGACAGCAAGCCGCGCTTCTTCGCGTACCTGTCGCTCTTCACCTTCGCCATGCTGTCGCTGGTCACCGCCGCCGACTTCATGCAGCTGTTCTTCGGCTGGGAAGGCGTGGGTCTGGCCTCGTACCTGCTGATCGGCTTCTGGTTCAAGAAGCCTTCGGCCAGCGCTGCGGCCATCAAGGCCTTCGTGGTCAACCGGGTCGGCGACTTCGGCTTCGCCCTCGGCATCATGACCACCTACTGGGCCTTCGGCACCATCCAGTTCCACGAACTGTTCCCGATGATCGCCGCCGGCGCCTCGCGCACCTGGGAGTTCGCGGGCCACAGCTGGCCGCTGGTCGACATCGCCTGCTTCCTGCTGTTCATCGGCGCGATGGGCAAGTCGGCACAGTTCTTCCTGCACACCTGGCTTCCTGACGCCATGGAAGGCCCGACCCCCGTGTCGGCCCTGATCCACGCGGCCACCATGGTGACCGCCGGCGTCTACATGCTGTGCCTGCTGTCGCCGATGTTCGAGTACGCCCCGGTGGCCAAGAACATCGTCACGGTGATCGGCGCCATCACTGCCCTGTTCGCCGCCACGGTCGGTCTGACGCAGAACGACATCAAGCGCGTGATCGCCTACTCGACCTGTTCGCAGCTGGGCTACATGTTCTTCGCGGCCGGCGTCGGCGCCTATCAGGCGGCCATGTTCCACCTGTTCACGCACGCCTTCTTCAAGGCTCTGCTGTTCCTGGGCGCCGGTTCGGTGATCCACGGCATGCACCACGAGCAAGACATGCGTCGCTACGGCGCCCTGGCCAAGCTGCTGCCGGTGACCTTCATCGCCATGACGATCGGCACGATCGCCATCACGGGCCTCGGCTTCCCGCCGCTGCACCTGGGCTTCGCCGGCTTCTACTCGAAGGACACCATCATCGAGGCGGCCTTCGCCGCGGGCTCGCACAACCAGATCGCCATGTTCGCCTGGGCGATCGGCGTGCTGGTCGCTGGCCTGACCTCGTTCTACTCCTGGCGCCTGGCCTTCTTCACCTTCAACGGCAAGGCCCGTTGGGGTCACGACGACCACGCTCATGATGCGCATGCTCATGGCCACGACGATCACGCGCACGCCGCCCATGGTCATGACGACCATGCCCATGGCGCTCACGACGATCACGGTCATGACGATCACGGCCACGGCCATGATCACAAGCCGCACGAGAGCCCCTGGGTGATGCTGCTGCCGCTGGTCGTGCTGTCGATCGGCGCGGTCGCCGCCGGCTTCGTCTTCACCGGCTACTTCGTGGGTCACCACCAGGAAGAGTTCTGGCGCGGCGCGATCTTCAACGCGCCTACCAACCACGTGCTGCACGAGGCCCACGAAGTGGCCGAGTGGGTGAAGTGGAGCCCGCTGATCGCCTCGATCGTCGGCCTGCTGATCGCGGTCTACGTCTACCTGATCAGGGGCAACGAGCGCCTCGGCCTCAAGCTCGCCGAGCGTAACGGCCCGCTGTACGTGTTCTTCTACAACAAGTGGTTCTTCGACGAGCTCTATGAGGCCACCTTCGTGCGGGCCGCCAAGTTCCTCGGCGACCTGTTCTGGAAGGGCGGGGACCAGAAGATCATCGATCGCCTGGGCCCGGACGGCGTCAGCGCCGTCTCCTACGCCGTCGGCCGCAAGACGGGCAAAGCCCAGACCGGCTACGTCTACCACTACGCTTTCGTCATGCTGCTCGGCGTCGCCGGCCTGCTGACGTTCGCCCTTTACGCATTCCGTTGAGGACGGATCGATGACCGGCCTGCTCAGCCTTACGACCTTTGCTCCGCTCGTCGGCGTGGCCGTTATCCTGGTGGCTCGCGCCATCCAGGGTCCCGGCGCCAAGACCGACACCCTGGCCAAGTGGATCGCGCTCGCGACCACCGTGGTCGCCTTCGCCCTGTCGCTGGTGCTGACGCTCCAGTTCGACGCCAAGAACCCGGGCTTCCAGTTCGTGGAAGACATCGCCTGGTTCGGCGGCCTGCATTACCGCATGGGCATCGACGGCATCTCGGTGCTGCTCGTCCTGCTGACCGCCTTCCTGCTGCCGATCTGCATCGTGGCCAGCTGGAAGTCGGTGGAAAAGCGCGTCGTCGAATACCTGATCGCCTTCCTGGTCCTCGAGACCCTGGTGATCGGCGTGTTCTGCGCGCTGGACCTGGTGCTGTTCTACCTCTTCTTCGAAGGGGGCCTGGTGCCGATGTTCCTGATCATCGGCATCTGGGGCGGCAAGCGCCGGATCTACGCGGCCTACAAGTTCTTCCTCTACACGCTGCTCGGCTCGGTGCTGATGCTGGCGGCCATCCTGGCCATGATCTCGATCGCCGGCACCTCGTCGATCCCCGAGCTCATGACCTACAAGTTCGCGCCGTGGCTCCAGACCTGGCTGTGGCTGGCCTTCTTCGCTTCGTTCGCGGTGAAGATGCCGATGTGGCCGGTGCACACCTGGCTGCCTGACGCCCACGTGGAAGCCCCGACGGCGGGTTCGGTCATCCTGGCCGGCATCCTGCTGAAGATGGGCGGCTACGGCTTCATGCGCTTCAGCATCCCGATGTTCCCGAACGCCTCGGAGATGTTCCAGCCGCTGGTCTTCGCCCTGTCGGGCATCGCCATCGTCTACACCTCTCTGGTCGCCTTCCGTCAGACCGACATCAAGAAGCTGATCGCCTATTCGTCGGTCGCCCACATGGGCTTCGTGACCATGGGCATCTTCTCGGGCAACGCCGCCGGCGAGCAGGGCGCCCTGTTCCAGATGATCAGCCACGGGGTGATCTCCGGCGCGCTCTTCCTCTGCGTCGGCGTGGTCTACGACCGCATGCACACCCGCGAGATCGCCTTCTACGGCGGCCTCACCAACCGCATGCCGCACTACGCCTTCGTGTTCCTGCTGTTCACGATGGGCAATGTCGGCCTGCCGGGCACCTCGGGCTTCGTCGGCGAAATCCTGACCATGACGGGCGTCTACAAGGCCTCGACCTGGACGGCGATCGTCTCGGCCACCGGCGTGATCCTGTCGGCCATGTACGCCCTGACGCTGTACCGCCGGGTCATGTACGGGGAGATCACCAACCCCGAACTGAAGACGATCAAGGACCTCGACGCGCGGGAAATCCTGCTCTTCGCGCCGCTGATCATCATGACCCTGGTCCTCGGCATCTATCCTAATCTTGTGTTCAACCTGACCGCGTCGTCCGTCGACGGGCTCGTCGGCGCCTGGCGCGCCGCCGTGGGCGGGTGAGGGATCCCATGACGTTCTCCGCCAACTTCTCCCTCGTCTTGCCTGAAGTCGTCCTGGCGATTTCGGCCCTGCTGCTGCTAGTCTGGGGCGCCTTCTCCAAGAAGACCACGCCGGTCTTCACGGGCGCCTCGGTGCTGGCCCTGGTGGTCGCCGCCGCCTTCGCGATCCACGGACCGCGCGGCGACGCCTTCAACGGCGTCTATTCGGCCGACGCCGCCGCCACCTACGCCAAGGTCGCGATCTTCCTGTTCAGCGCCCTGGCCATCGTGCTGGGCGACCGCTGGCTGGCCGCCCGCGGCGACCAGAAGTTCGAGTTCCCGGTCCTGGTGATCCTGGCGGCGCTGGGCATGGGCATCACGGCCTCGGCCGGCGATCTCATCAGCCTCTATATCGGCGTCGAGCTGCAATCGCTGGCCCTGTACGTCCTGGCGGCCTTCCGCCGCGACGACGCCAAGGCCTCGGAAGCCGGTCTGAAGTACTTCGTGCTGGGCGCGCTGTCGTCGGGCATCCTGCTGTACGGCGCCTCGCTGATCTACGGCTTCTCGGGCTCGACCCGCTTCGTCGACATCGCTGCGGCCTCGCACGGCGCCCATGGCGTGGGCCTGCTGTTCGGCCTGATCTTCGTGATCTGCGGCCTGGCGTTCAAGGTTTCGGCCGCGCCGTTCCACATGTGGACCCCGGACGTCTACGAAGGCGCCCCGACCCCGGTCGTCGGCTTCTTCGCCGCCGCGCCGAAGCTGGCCGCCATGATGATGTTCGCCCGCGTGCTGGGCGACGCCTTCCCGGACGCCGTGGCCCAATGGCGCCAGGTGCTGATCATCGCGGCCCTGCTGTCGGTGTTCGTCGGCGCCTTCGCGGGCTTGGCCCAGAGCAACCTCAAGCGCCTGTGGGCCTACTCCTCGATCGCCAACGTCGGCTACGCCCTGCTGGGCGTCGCCACCGGCGGCGAGGTGGGCCTGCAGTCCATGCTGGTGTTCATGGTGCTCTACATGGTGGACGTCACCGGCTTCTTCGCCTGCCTGCAGGCGCTGACCCGCGACGGCAAGCCGATGGAGACCATCGAGGACATGGCCGGCCTGGTTAAGGAACGTCCGGGCGTCGCCCTGGCCATGACCGCGTTCTCGCTGTCGGCCCTTGGCCTGCCGCCGTTCTCGGGCTTCTGGGCCAAGTTCTACGTCTTCAAGGCCGCCATGGGCTCGGGCGACGTGCCGCTGCAGTGGGCCGCCGTCATCGGCCTGGTCGGCAGCGTCGTGGCCGCCTTCTACTACCTGCGTCTGATCAAGACGATGTGGTTCGACGCGCCGACCAGCGCGGTGGACAAGCCGCAACCGACCGCTCGCGCGATCGGCTTCGCCGCGGCCCTGTTCTCGTTCCCGATCGTCCTGATCGCCCTGGTCTGGCTCGACCCCGCCGCCAAGGCGGCCGCGGCGGCCTTTGGCCACGCGTGACGTGACGGGCGCGTCCGCCGAGGGGCCGCCCGTCGTCGTTCTCGACGAGATCGACTCGACCAACGCCGAGGCTCGCCGCCGCGCGGAAGCGGGGCAGGCGGGCCCGGTCTGGATCGTCGGCCTGCGGCAGACCGCTGGCCGCGGTCGCCGGGGCCGCGCCTGGGAAACCGGCGACGGCAACCTGGCCGCCACCCTCCTGCTCACCACCGACAAGCCGCCCGCCGAGGCCGCGCAGATCTCGTTCGTGGCGGCCCTGGCCGTCGCCGACCTGCTGTGCGCCTATGTCGCCGAGCGGCTGGTCAGCCTGAAATGGCCCAACGACCCGATGGTCGGCGGCCTGAAGATCAGCGGCATCCTCGTCGAGTCCGGCAAGAGCCCCGCCGGCGGCCTGTGGCTGGCCGTCGGGATCGGCGTCAATCTCGCCCGCAAGCCCATCGACAGCGAGCGTCCGGCCACGGCCCTGCCGACCTGGCGGGCCGAGCCGCCGCCGTCGCCGGTGGAAGCGATCGAGATCCTGGCCCCGGCCTTCGCCCGCTGGCTCGATGTCTGGACGCGCCTTGGCTTCCCCGCCATCGCCGACGCCTGGACCGCCAAGGCCCACGGCCTGGGCGAGCCCTGCACCGCGCGGCTCTCGACCGAGACGATCGAAGGGATCGCCGAGGGCCTCGACGCCGACGGCGCCTTGCGCCTGCGTCTGGCCGACGGCCAACTGCGCCGGATCACCGCCGGCGACGTCTTCTTCGGAGGAACCCCCTGATGCTGCTGGCCATCGAACAGGGCAACACCAACACCATGTTCGCCATCCACGACGGCCAGTCGTGGATCGCCCAGTGGCGCGCGGCGACCGAGAGCACCCGCACCGCCGACGAATACGTGGTCTGGCTGTCGCAGCTGATGTCCATGCAGGGCCTGGGCTTCCGGGCGCTCGACGCCTGCATCATCTCCAGCGTCGTGCCCCAGTCGCTGTTCAACCTGCGCAACCTGTCGCGCCGCTATCTGAACGTCGAGCCGCTGGTGATCGGCGAGAACGCCAAGCTCGGCGTCGACGTCCGCATCGACAAGCCCAGCGAGGCCGGCGCCGACCGCCTGGTCAACGCCGTGGGCGCCAGCATGGCCTACAAGGGCCCGCTGATCGTCATCGACAGCGGCACGGCCACCACCTTCGACGTGGTGGGCGCCGACGGCGCCTTCGAGGGCGGCATCATCGCCCCGGGCATCAATCTTTCCATGCAGGCGCTGCACGAAGCGGCCGCCAAGCTGCCCCGCATCGCCATCCAGCGTCCCGCCCGTAATCGCGTCGTGGGCACCGACACGGTGAGCGCCATGCAATCGGGCGTGTTCTGGGGCTATATCTCACTCATCGAAGGGCTGGTCGCGCGCATCAAGGCCGAGCGCGGCGAACCCCTGACCGTGGTCGCCACCGGCGGCGTCGCCTCGCTGTTCGAGGGCGCCACCGACAGCATCGACCACTTCGACCCTGATCTGACCATCCGTGGTCTCCTCGAAATTCATCGCCGCAATACCCACCTAGAGAACGAATGAAAAAGCACCCTGACGACGAGCTCGTCTTCCTGCCCCTGGGCGGGTCGAACGAGATCGGCATGAACTTCAACCTGTACGGCTTTGGCCCGGCGCACGATCGCAAGTGGATCGTCGTCGACCTGGGCGTGACCTTCGGCGACCAGACCACGCCGGGCGTCGAGATCATCCTGCCCGACCCGGAATATATCGTCCCCTACGCCAAGGACATTCTGGGCATCGTGCTGACCCACGCCCACGAAGACCACCTGGGCGCCGTCGCCTGGCTGTGGCCGCAGCTGAAGGCCCCGGTCTACGCCACGCCGTTCACCGCCTTCCTGCTGCGCGAGAAGCTGCGCGACGCCAACCTGCTGGACGAGGTCGAGATCCACGAAGTTCCGCTCAGCGGCAACTTCGACCTGGGGCCGTTCCACCTCGAAATGGTGACGCTGACCCACTCGATCCCCGAACCCAACGGCCTGGCGATCAAGACCCCGCTGGGCACCATCCTGCACACCGGCGACTGGAAGATCGATCCCGATCCCCAGCTCGGCGCCGCCACCGACGTCGACGCCCTGCGCCGCCTCGGCGACGATGGCGTGCTGGCCATGGTCTGCGACAGCACCAACGTCTTCGTCGAAGGCACCGCCGGCTCGGAAGCCGACGTCCGCGTCGAGATGAACAAGCTGATCGCCAGCCTGACCGGCAAGATCGCCGTGGCCTGCTTCGCCTCGAACGTGGCGCGCATGGACACCGTGATCCGCGCCGCCCAGGCCGCCGGCCGCAAGGTCTGCCTGGCCGGCCGCTCGATGCATCGCATGGCCGCCGCGGCCCGTTCGGTCGGCCTGCTCGACGGCCTGGAGCCGTTCGTCAACGACGATCAGGCCAAGCACATGCCGGAAAACGAGATCCTCTATCTCTGCACCGGCAGCCAGGGCGAGGCGAGGGCGGCTCTGGCCCGCATCGCCGAGGGCAACCACCCGCATGTGAAGCTCTCCTCGGGCGACCACGTGGTGTTCAGCTCGCGCGTGATCCCGGGCAACGAGATCCCGATCCGCAACCTGCAGAATAAGCTGGCCGACCGCGGCGTGCGCCTGCACACCGAGCGTGACACCCCCGGCATCCACGTGTCCGGCCACCCGTGCCGCGATGAGCTGAAGCAGATGTACCAGTGGGCCCGGCCGCAGATCGCCGTGCCGACCCACGGCGAACGCCGCCACCTGCTCGAGCACGCCGCTTTCGCCAAGGATCTGCAGATCCCGCACGCGGTCAGCCCGCGCAACGGCGACATGGTTCGCCTGGCCCCCGGCCATCCGGAGATCATCGACGAGGTGCCGGCCGGTCGTCTCTACGTCGACGGCGGCGTCGTGACGCCCGAGAACGGCGAGGCCCTGCGCGAGCGTCGCCACGCGGCGTTCAACGGCGTGCTGGCCGTGTCGATCGTGCTCGACGGCCGCAACAAGGTCGTCTCGGGCCCGCAGGTGCGTGGCCTGGGCCTGGCCGGCGACGAGGAATATCCCCTCGACGAGGCGCTGGACGACCTGGCGGAAGAGGCCGAAGAGGCGTTCAAGCGCCTGTCGGGCGATGATCGCGAGATCGACGAGACCATCGAGAACGCCATCTCGCGCGCGGTGAAGAAGGCCGCCTTCCGCATCTGGGAACGCAAGCCGGTCGTCGAGACGACCGTCCTGCGCCTCTGATCGCCGCATGTCGACGCCGGAGGATCCGACCCTGACCGAAGAGACCCCCGCGCCCCGGCGCGAGGGCCTGTTCGGCACGGGACCGGCCATCCTTTGGTTCGAGGCCTGGCCGGTGATGGTGATCCTGGCGCTGATCTGGATCGTCTTCCTGGCCCAGTCGGCTTTCGAGCTGCTGGGGGACGGGGAGACGATCTTCGTGCTCGGCGGGCTATGGAAGCCCGGCGTCTTCCAGGGCCTCTGGTGGACGCCGCTGACCCACATGTTCATGCATATGAGCTGGGGTCAGCCCTGGGGCTGGCTGCACATCGTGTTCAACAGCGGCGCGCTGGTCGCGCTCGGCCCGGCCATTGCCCAGCGGTTCGGCCGCGATGCGCTGGGCGGGGCGCTGTTCTTCCTCTTCTACCTCGCCTGCGGCCTGGCCGGGGCAGGGGCCTTCATTTTGCTTGGGGCGGACCGCCTGCTGGTGGTCGGCGCCTCGGGGGCGATATTTGGCCTGTGGGGCGCGGTCGCGCGGCTGGGCGCGCCCGGCGAGGCGAAGCTGGCGCCGATCTTCGCGCCGTCGGTGCTGAGGCAGGTCGGGTCGGCCCTGATCTCCAACCTCGTCGTGCTCGGAGGCGCCGCCGGTTACGGCGCGCTGTCCGGCGGCGGCGCCGGCGTGGCCTGGCAGGCCCACCTTGGCGGGTTCGTGCTGGGCTTCTTCCTGATCCAGGTCATGCCCGTCCGCTTCCACTGGCTTAAGGGCGCTCGCACGGCTTGACTGCCGCGAGCGGAGGCGCGGTTAGTGGGCGGCTAGATCCGCTATAGCCAGGACCCCGCACCATGATCGGCAGGCTCAACCACGTCGGCGTCGCCACCCCGTCCATCGACGAGTCGGTGAAGATGTACCGCGAACTGCTCGGCGCCACCTCGGTCACCGACAAGTGGGCCATGCCCGAGCAGGGCGTCTGGGTGTGCTTCGTCAATCTGCCCAACAGCCAGATCGAGCTGATCGAGCCCTATGGCGAGAACTCGCCGATCCACGGGTTTCTCGCCAAGAACCCCAAGGGCGGCCAGCACCACATCTGCTTCGAGGTCGAGAACATCTACGAGGCGCGCGATTCTCTGGTCGCCAAGGGCGCGACCGTGCTAGGCGAGCCCCGGATCGGCGCCCACGGAACGCTGATCGTCTTCGTTCACCCCAAGGACATGGGCGGCCTGCTCGTGGAATTGATGGAAAGCCCCAAGGACGCGCACCACTGATGGGTCCGATCACCGGCATCGCGATCTTCCTGACCATCTGGTGGACGGTGCTGTTCGCCGTGCTGCCGATCGGCACGCGCAGCTATCACGAGCTGGGAATCGAGCCGCCGCCGGGCGCGGATCCCGGCGCGCCGGTGAACCCGAACCTCAAGCGCAAGTTCTTCACCACCACCTGGATCTCGGTCGTGGTGTTCGTCGTGTTCTGGCTGGTGGTGAAGTTCCAGCTGGTGAGTCTGCCGGACCTGCCGTCCACCTACTGAAAAATTTGCAGAACGCGGCCCGGCGCCCAAGCCTTGGGCGGGCGCTGGCCTTCTGCCCGTCAAACGCCCATCGGTTGGGCGAAACAGGCCGACTTGCCCACTTGGCGGCAATCGGATGCCCCAACAGTCGTTCGGAGGCTTAGATTGTCATGACGAGGCCGGGTTCGGCCTTGCTCTGTGGCGTCTTCCCCGACGATGAACTTGATGGCCGCGCGAGTGAACCGCGCGGCCTTCTTTTCGTTATGGCTCCGCTCGATGAGCGAGAGTTCGTCATCTTTTCGCCGCGCGCGTTGCCAAGCTGAACGGCGACCGGCTATCTCAACGCCTCGAATTCCCCCGGAGACGTTCCGTCCATGCGCCTGTCGCGCTACTTCCTGCCCGTTCTGAAAGAAGCTCCCTCCGACGCCCAGATCGCGTCCCACCAGCTGATGCTGCGCGCGGGCATGATCCGCCAGGAGGCCGCCGGCATCTACGCCTGGCTGCCGCTGGGTCTGCGGGTGCTCAACAAGATCGAGCAGATCGTCCGTGAGGAGATGGATCGCGCGGGCGCCATCGAGCTGCTGATGCCGACCCTGCAACTGGCCGACCTGTGGCGCGAGTCGGGTCGCTACGACGCCTACGGCCCGGAGATGCTGCGCATCACCGACCGCCACGAGCGCGAGCTGCTGTACGGGCCCACCAACGAGGAAATGGTCACCGAGATCTTCCGTGGCTCGGTGCGGTCGTACAAGGACCTGCCCAAGAACCTCTATCACGTGCAGTGGAAGTTCCGCGACGAGCGCCGTCCGCGCTTCGGCGTCATGCGCGGCCGCGAGTTCCTGATGAAGGACGCCTACAGCTTCGACCTCGACGCCGAGGGCGCGCGCAAGTCCTACAACCGCATGTTCGTGGCCTATCTGAACCTGTTCTCGCGGATGGGCCTGAAGGCCGTGCCGATGCGCGCCGACACCGGCCCGATCGGCGGCGACCTTTCCCACGAGTTCATCGTCCTGGCCGAAACCGGCGAAAGCGCCGTCTTCTGCCACAAGGACCTGGTCGAGATGGCCGCGCCTGGCCCGGACGTCGAATGGTACGGCGACCTGCAGCCGCTGGTCGACCAGCGCACCGCCCTCTACGCCGCCACCGAGGAAATGCACGACGAAGCCGCCTTCGACGCGATTCCCGAGGGCGACCGCCTGTCGGCCCGCGGCATCGAGGTCGGCCACATCTTCTCGTTCGGCACGAAGTATTCCGAGCCGATGAAGGCCCTGGTCATGGGTCCCGACGGCAAGGAAGTCCCGGTCCAGATGGGCAGCTACGGCGTCGGCGTCTCGCGCCTGCTGGGCGCGATCATCGAGGCCAGCCACGACGACGGCGGCATCATCTGGCCGGAAAGCGTCGCGCCCTATCACGTGGGCATCGTCAACATGCGTCAGGGCGACGGCGCCTGCGACGCGGCTTGCGACGAGGCCTACAAGGCCCTGCAGGCGGCCGGCGTCGACGTGCTCTATGACGACACCGATGCGCGCGGCGGCGCCAAGTTCGCCACCATGGACCTGATCGGCCTGCCCTGGCAGCTCATCGTCGGTCCCAAGGGCGTCGCAGAGGGCGTGGTCGAGCTGAAGAACCGCAAGACCGGCGAGCGCGTGTCCGAGCCGCTCGACGCGGTCCTGGCCCGCCTGACCGGCAAGGCCGCCTGATGGCTATCGGCGCGGGGCCTTTCGGAACCTGGGAACGGACGGTCGCCTGGCGTTACCTGCGCACCAAGCGCAAGAACGGCGGCGTCGCCCTGATCTCGGTGATCTCGTTCAGCGCGGTGATGCTGGCGGTCTTCGCCCTCATCACCGTGATGAGCGTCATGAACGGCTTCCGCGCCGAACTGCTCGGCCGGCTGCTCGGCTTCAACGGCCACATCTACGCTCAGGGACCGCTCGTGAACGGCCCCGACCGCGAAGGCGTCATCGCCCGCATCAAGGCTGTGCCCGGCGTCATCCAGGCCGCGCCCCTGGTCGAGGCCCAGGCCATGGTCATCGGTCCCAACCAGGTGACCGGCGCCATTGTCCGCGGCGTCAATCCGGGCGACCTGCGCGGCATGAAGCTGATCTCCGCCAACATCAAGCAGGGCTCGCTCGAGGGCTTCGGCGAGGGCGAGTACGGCGGCGACATGGTGCTGATCGGCGACCGCATGGCGCGCAACCTGGGTCTCTCGGTCGGCGACCCGATCACCCTGATCTCGCCCGCCGGCCCGGCCACCGCCTTCGGCACCTCGACCCGCGAGAAGGACTACGTGGTCGGCGGGATCTTCAGCGTCGGCATGAGCCAGTTCGACGAGTCCTACGTGATGATGCCGCTGGCCCAGGCCCAGCCGTTCTTCGGGCGCGACACGGCCATCGACTATGTCGAGGTCAAGCTCACCGATCCCGACAACGCCAAGACGGCCAAGGCCACCATCGAGCAGGCCGTCGGCCCCGGCGCCTTCATCACCGACTGGATGGACAAGAACAGCAGCTACTTCAACGCGCTGCAGGTCGAGCGCAAGGTCATGCGCCTGATCCTGTTCTTCATCGTCGCCATCGCCACCCTCAACATCATCTCCGGCCTCGTCATGCTGGTGAAGAACAAAGGTCGCGACATCGCCATCCTGCGCACCATGGGGGCCAGCCGGTCCTCGATCCTGCGCATCTTCATCATGGCCGGCGCCTCGATCGGCGTGGCCGGCACCCTGGCGGGCCTGCTGCTGGGCACGCTGTTCTGCGCCAACATCACCGCCATCCAGAACTTCGTCGAGTGGGTCACCGGCACGGCGGTGTTCAGCGCCGACATCTATTTCCTGGCCCATATCCCGGCCAAGATCGACTGGGCCGAGGTGGCTGGCGTCGTCTCGATCTCCACCCTGATGAGCGTGCTGGCGACCCTGCCGCCGGCGCTGCGGGCCTCGCGCCTCGATCCCGTTGAGGCCCTTCGCTATGAGTAGTCCGGTCCTGGCCCTGCGCGGCGTCGAGCGCACCTATGTCACCGAGGCCGGCAAGCTGACCGTGCTGCGCGGCGTCGATCTCGACGTCTATCCGGGCGAAGTGGTCGGGCTGATCGGACCCTCGGGCTCGGGCAAGTCGTCGCTGCTGCACGCCGCGGGTCTGCTGGAGCGCCCCGACGCTGGCGTCATCGCCGTCGACGGCAAGGACTGCTCCAAGCTTTCCGAGCGCCAGCGCACCAAGGTGCGGCTGTCGACGGTCGGCTTCGTCTACCAGTTCCACCACCTGCTGCCGGAGTTCACGGCCGCCGAGAATGTGGAACTGCCGCTGATGATCGCCGGTCGCCGTCGCGGCGAGGCTCGCGAGCACGCCGTGGGGCTGCTCAGCCAGTTGGGCCTCGCGGCTCGCGTCGATCACCAGCCCGGCCAGATGTCGGGCGGGGAGCAGCAGCGCGTGGCCATCGCCCGCGCCCTGGCCAATTCGCCCAAGCTCCTGCTGGCCGACGAGCCGACGGGCAACCTCGATCCCGGCACCTCGGCGGCCACCTTCCAGGCGCTCTATGACCTGGCGCGCGGCCAGGGCGTCGCCGCCCTGATCGCCACCCACAACATGGAGCTGGCCCGCTACATGGACCGCGTCTTCGCCCTGCGCGACGGCCACCTGGAGCCGCAGACCTTCTAGGGTCTAGAGCAGCGCCTCGCGCATCGCGTTGAAGAACCCGGCCTGGTCGATCTTCTTGATCACCCTGGCGTTGGGTTCGCGGCGCTTGAGGGCCGGGTCGGCGATCTCGATGTCCGGCAGGATCGAGTGCGAGACGCTGAGATAGCCGCGCGTCAGCTCGCCCATGGTCTCGACGTCGATGACGCAGCGCTCGGCGTCCAGGACCAGGGCCTCGTCCAGCATCGCCGCGCAGGTCAGGGCGTCGGGGTGCAGGCTGCCGTCCAGGCCCTCGGTGTCGCGGGCGAAGGCCAGCGAGGCCTCGTTGACCTTGGTGAAGAACCTGGCGCGCGGCGTACCGATCGCGTCCAGCTCCGCCAACTGCGCCGTGGTCAGCAGGCCATCGCGCAGGGTCTGCGTCCAGGTCACCACGTGCAGGTCGAAGCCGGCGTTGACGACGATCTTGGCCGCCTCGGGATCGGCATAGAAATTGTACTCGGCCGCGGGCGTGACGTTGCCGACGCCGTTGTCGGTGCCGCCCATCACCCACAGGGCCTTGGCGGCCTGGGCGATGGCCGGCTCGCGCAGCACCGCCAGGGCGATGTTGGTCAGCGGCGCCTGGGCCAGCAGGGTGATCTCGCCGGGCGCTTCCATCACCCGCCGCACGATCTCGTCGGCCGCGTGGCCGGGGGAGGGGCGCTGGGCGGTCTTCGGGAACGCCGCGTCGCTCATGCCGTCGGCGCCGAACACATAGGCGGCGTCCAGCGGAACACGGCTGAACGGCCTCTGGGTCCCCAGATAGACCGGAACGCCGGCCGCCTCGCAGGCCTCCAGCGTCACCAGGGCGTTCTCGGCGTGCTGCTCGAAGCCGACATTGCCATGGCTGATGGTGATCGCCTCGACGGTCACGCCGGGGCGGCGCAGGGCGAGCATCAGGGAGAAGACGTCGTCTCCGGCGGTGTCGGTGTCGATGATCAGGCGCATGAAACGGCTTCTGCCGTGTTCCAGCCGGCAAGGCCAGAGCCGGAAGGTTGTGGCGCGACTATCAACCCCACGCGGCAAAAAAGCTCGCAATTTGCCTGTGGACTATTGCGATGAGAACGAAAGGGGAATAGAGAACAAAAAGGCAACTGGCCAACGAGCTGTGGAGGGATGTTATGGTCCGGATCGCGCGTGAGTCTTTGGCGCTTGTATCTGTCGCCGGCTTCGTCTGGATGATGTGTTCGGTCGCCCAGTTGGTGGCCTGAGTCGAGAAGCAGCGAGGTCATTGTCATGTCGGGTGTGGAAGGTCAGGGTTTCGTCCACCTCCGCGTCCGGTCGGCCTATTCGCTGCTGGAAGGGGCCATCAAGGCCGACAAGATCCCGGGCATGACAGCCGCTGGCGGCATGCCCGCCGTAGGGATCACCGACCGGGCCAACCTTTTCGGCGCCTTGGAATTCTCCGTCTACGCCAAGGACAACGGCGTGCAGCCGCTTATCGGCTGCGCCCTGCCTGTTAACGGCATCGGCGCCAAGCCGTCCGAGCGCTGGGCGCGAGAGCCGACGATCACCCTGCTGGTGCAGAACGAGAAGGGCTATCTGAACCTCTCGGAACTGTCGTCCCTGGCCTATCTGGAAAGCGGCGAACTGGCCGAGCCGGTGGTGCCGTGGGCCAAGGTGATCGAGCACGCCGAAGGGCTGATCCTGCTGTCGGGCGGAACCGACGGTCCGGTGGACTCGCTGCTGGCGGCCGGCAAGACGGCCGAGGGGCATGCGGCCCTGGCCGAGATGCAGCGGGTGTTCGGCGACCGCTTCTATGTCGAGCTCCAGCGCCACGGCCTGCCGCAGCAGGCGGCGGCCGAGCCCGGGCTGGTCGATTGGGCCTATGACCACGATGCGCCGCTGGTCGCGACCAACGACTGCTATTACGCCAAGCCCGAGCTCTACGATGCGCACGATGCGCTGCTGTGCATCGCCGACGGCTCGTTCGTCGGCCAGGACGAGCGGCGGCGGGTGACGCCCGAGCACTGGTTCAAGCCGGCCGACGAGATGCGCAAGCTGTTCGCCGACCTGCCCGAGGCCTGCGACAACACCCTCGACATCGCCCGGCGCTGCGCCTTCATGGTCAAGAAGCGCGACCCGATCCTGCCCAGCTTCCCCACCGGCGACGGCCGCAACGAAGCCGAGGAACTGGCCCACCAGGCCCGCGAAGGCCTGCGCAAGCGCCTCGACGGCCTGACCCTGGCGATGGAAGAGCACGTCTACTGGGAACGGCTCGACTTCGAGCTGGGCATCATCGTCAAGATGGGCTTCCCCGGCTACTTCCTGATCGTTTCCGACTTCATCAAGTGGGGCAAGGATCACGGCATTCCGGTCGGTCCGGGGCGGGGTTCGGGCGCCGGTTCGCTGGTCGCCTGGGTGCTGACCATCACTGACCTGGATCCGCTGCGCTTTGGCCTGCTGTTCGAGCGCTTCCTCAATCCCGAACGGGTCTCCATGCCCGACTTCGACGTCGACTTCTGCCAGGAGCGACGCGAAGAGGTGATCGCCTACGTCCAGGACAAGTACGGCCGCGACCGCGTGGCCCAGATCATCACCTTCGGTTCGCTTCAGGCCCGGGCCGTGTTGCGCGACGTCGGCCGGGTGATGCAGCTGCCGCTGGGTCTGGTCGACCGTCTCTGCAAGATGGTGCCCAACAATCCGGCCGCGCCGGTGACCCTGGCCCAGGCCATCGACATCGAGCCGCGCCTCAAGCAGGCCAAGAACGAGGACGCGAACGTCTCCAACTGCCTGGACGTGGCCCTGCAGCTGGAAGGTCTGTTCCGCAACGCCTCGACCCACGCCGCCGGCGTGGTCATCGGTGATCGGCCGCTGACCCAGCTGACTCCGCTCTACAAGGATCCGCGCTCGGACTTCCCGGCTACCCAGTTCAACATGAAGTGGGTCGAAAGCGCCGGCCTGGTGAAGTTCGACTTCCTGGGCCTGAAGACTCTGACCGTACTCGACCGGGCGGTGAAGCACCTGCGCAAGCGCGGCATGGAGGTCGATCTCGGCCGCCTGCCGTTCGACGACACCAAGAGCTACGAACTGCTCGCCTCGGGCCAGACGGTCGGGGTGTTCCAGCTCGAAAGCCAGGGTATGCGTGACACCCTGCGCAAGATGCGCTGCGGCTCGATCGAGGAGATCACCGCGCTGATCTCGCTCTATCGCCCCGGCCCGATGGACAACATCGACACTTTCGTCGACTGCAAGTTCGGCCGAAAGCCCGTCGATACCCTGCACCCGTCGCTGGAAGGCGTGCTGCGCGAGACCTACGGGGTCATCGTCTACCAGGAGCAGGTGATGCAGATCGCCCAGATCCTGGCTGGCTACAGCCTGGGCGAGGCCGACCTGCTGCGTCGCGCCATGGGCAAGAAGAAGAAGGAGGAGATGGATCTCCAGAAGATCCGTTTCGTCTCCGGCGCCAAGGAGAAGGGCGTCCCCGAGGACCAGTCGGGCTCGATCTTCGAACTGGTGGCCAAGTTCGCCGGCTACGGCTTCAACAAGAGCCACGCGGCCGCCTACGCCCTGATCGCCTATCAGACGGCCTGGCTGAAGGCCAATACGCCGGTCGAGTTCCTCGCCGCGTCGATGAGCCTCGATATCTCCAACACCGACAAGCTGGCGGTCTTCCATCAGGACGCCCGCCGCTTCTCGATCACGGTGCGGGCGCCGGACGTCAACCGCTCGGGCGCCGACTTCGAGGTCGAGAACGGCGAAGTGCTCTACGCCCTTGGGGCGGTGCGCAACGTCGGTCTGGAAGCCATGAAGCACCTGGTCGCCGTGCGCGAGGAGGGCGGGCCGTTCCGCGACATTTTCGATTTCGTCGAGCGCGTCGATCCCAAGCAGGTCAACAAGCGGGCCATCGAAAACCTGGCCCGGGCCGGGGCCTTCGACTCGCTGCACAAGAACCGCGCCCAGGTGTTCGCCAACGCCGACGTGCTGATCGCCCACGGCCAGAGCATCGCCGCCGACCGCCAGGGCGGCCAGCACGCCCTGTTCGGCGGCGACGCCGCCGCCAGCCGTCCGCGCCTGAAGAAGGTCGAGCCTTGGACCCAGGTCGATCTGCTCGACGAAGAGCTGTCGGCCGTCGGCTTCTACCTGACCGGCCACCCGCTGGAGGACATGATCGGCATGCTGCGCCGCCGGCGCACCGTCATGCTGACCGAGGCCCTGGCCCAGGCCGAGGCCGGCGCCGAGGCCCTGCGGATGTGCGGCATCGTCCGCCGCCGCCAGGAGCGCGCCTCGCAGAGCGGCGAGCGCTTCGCCTTCGTGTCGCTGTCGGACCCGTCCGGCGAGTACGAGGTGCTGTTCCCGCCGGAATCCCTGCGCAAGTGCCGCGACGTGCTCGAGCCGGGCAAGGGCGTGGTCATCAAGGTCCGCTCCAAGGCCCGCGACGGCGAGGTGCGGTTCTTTGGCGACGACGCCGAGCCGATCGAGAAGGCCATCGAGAACGTGGTCGCAGGCCTTCGTGTGCACCTGTCGCCCTCGGCCACCGAGATCGAGGCGCTCAAGCGCCGCATCGAGCCGGCCGCGGCCCAGAAGGGCGGCGAGATCAGTTTCGTGGCGGCGCTGGGCGGCGGCCGCGAGATCGAGCTGAAGCTGCCGGGCCGCTATACTCTGGACGCCTCGCTGCGCGGGGCGTTGAAGACCGCGCCGGGCGTGGCGCTGCTGGAAGACGTCTAGCGTCGCTGTCCGTCCCTGAACTGGCGCGGGCTTTTCGGCGCGCTGGGCGGGGCGAGCCGGATAGATCTACGATGCGAACTAGGGGCTCATCGTGCGGCATAGGCGCGGAGCCTGATCGAGGACGCTGGCCGCGAGTCGCAGCTGGCGAAAGGGAGGACGACATGACCAAGCACGCCGGCGGCTGCCAATGCGGCAAGGTCCGCTTCGAGGTCGAGGCCGACCTGTCGCAGACCATCACCTGCAACTGTTCGCGCTGCGGCAAGCTGGGCTCGGTCCTGGCCTTCGCGCCGATCGACCAGTTCAGCCTTGTCTCGGGCGAGGACGCTCTAACCGAGTACCGGTTCAACACCGGCAAGATTCAGCACCTGTTCTGCGCCGACTGCGGCATCGAATCCTTCGCCCGCGGCGAAGCGCCGAACGGCGCGAAGATGGCGGCGATCAATGTCCGCTGCGTCGACGGCGTCGACGTCTTCGCCCTGGAGCCGCAGCAGGTCGACGGCAAATCGTTCTGACGTAAAAGGCGGCCGGGTCGGTCTGAACAGGCGCCAACGTCTGTCGCCGCTCCAGTCGATGTTGCTTCGAGGGCGCGCGGGCAGGAGCGCTTGGGAGCGGGCAGGCTCAAGTCCCGCCACTTCATCACTTCACCCCGGCGGCTCGCCCGGAACCTGTCGTCGTGCGGTCTCAGTGGAAGACCTCCCGCCGCTCCGCTTTAGGAACCTGGGCAGTCTCGGGTCTCAGGTCCACGAACCGCCTGGACGCTATGGTGGCCGCGACGAGATCGTGTGCGCTGACAGGATGCCAGCCCCGTCCTCCTACCGCGCCGAGAACCTGACCACGGCCGGGATCGCCGAAACGCCCGCTTCCGAGGCGAACTTGCGGTGGCGGTCGTTGTTGAAGCCGACCTCGTAGCTGCGTCCGGCCTGCACGGTGCAGGAGAGGGTGAAGCTGCGCCGGTCCTTGGACTGGGCGGGCTTGGGCGCGCAGGCCGGGAAGGCGGCCGGATCGCGGGTGACGAACGACCAGCCGGCCTGCATCGGCTGGTCGAAGGTGACGCTCAGGGCGAGAGGCCCGGCCCGGACCACGGCGCCGTGCGCTGGCGAGACGGCGACGACACGCGGCGGCGCGGGCGGCCGCGGTTCCTTGTGGTCGGCGACGGCGAGGGCGGCGAAGGCGCCGATGGCGGCGGCCATGACGATCATTGCTGAAGCTCCGGCGAGGAGGGGCCAGGCGGCCCGGAGGGCGGGGTTGCGCCGTCCGTCCTGGCCCGGCGGGCGACGCGCGGCCATCCCGATTTTCTCGTCCCGACTTTCTTGTGGCGAAGCCGGGAGCGCCCCAGGCAGGACTTCGGCCGGCGCGCCGTCGGCCACGGCGGCCGTTCCATCACCCACCGCGACGCCCGTTCCACCGTCCACCCCGTCGTCCGCCACGAGGCGCGCCAGTTGCCGGCTGCTGCCGACGCCGGTCTTGCGCCGCGCCTCGCGCAGCCGCTCGTTGACAGCGCCTTCGCTGACGCCCAGTTCGGCGGCCGCGCTCTTGGCCGTGTGGCCGCGCGCCAGCAGCAGCAAGACGCGACGTTCGGCTTCGGACAGGCGCGAGAGGTCTGACATCGGGATCCCGTACGGTGCGCGGCGAGGATGCGGCGCGGGTGCGCACTCAACCTTTTCGGCCGGCGTTCGGCAACGGTCGGGGAGGGCGGTCGGTGATTCCGCCCTGACCTGTCGGCGATCTCGCCATCGCCGGCTGGTGCATGCGCGCAGCCGCGAATGTCCGGAAAGAACGACCCTCGCTGCCGGCGAGCGTCGGGAAAGGCTTGCATTCAGCGCGTTTCGCGACTATCTGCGCGCCATTCCACACGCGGACGTTCGGCAGCGCCGGGGAGACATCCCGACGTCGCCGTTCCGGTCCCGCCTCCAGAATGGTCTGGAGCGGGGGTGTCCGCGGAGGTTCAACCGGAAAAAGGATTAAGGCCCGATGGCTCTTCCCGAATTCTCCATGCGTCAGCTCCTGGAAGCCGGCGCCCACTTCGGCCACCAGACCCACCGCTGGAACCCGAAGATGGACCGCTACATCTTCGGTTCGCGCTCGAACATCCACATCATCGACCTGTCGCAGACCATCCCGCTGCTGCACCAGGCCCTGGTGAAGGTCCGTGAAGTCGCCGCCGCCGGCGGCCGCGTGCTGTTCGTCGGCACCAAGCGTCAGGCTTCGGATCCGGTCGCCACGGCCGCCAAGCGCTGCGCCCAGTATTACGTGAACCACCGCTGGCTCGGCGGCACCCTGACCAACTGGCGCACCGTCTCGGGCTCGATCGCTCGTCTGCGCGAGCTGGAAGGCGTCCTGGGCGGCGACGGTTCGGGCCGTTCCAAGAAGGAACTGCTGCAGCTGACCCGCGAGCGCGACAAGCTCGAGCTGTCGCTGGGCGGCATCAAGGACATGGGCGGCATCCCCGACATCATGTTCGTGATCGACACCAACAAGGAAGCGATCGCGATCCTGGAAGCCCGCAAGCTGAACATCCCGGTCGTCGCCATCCTCGACACCAACTGCGATCCGGACGGCATCACCTATCCGATCCCGGGTAACGACGACGCCGCCCGCGCCCTGCAGCTGTACTGCGACCTGGTCGCCGACGCCGTCCTCGACGGCCTGGCCGCCGGCCAAGCCGCCTCGGGCGTCGACCTGGGCGCTTCGGTCGCTCCGATCGAGCCGACTCTGGCTCGCGAACTGACCCCGGAAGTCGCTCCCGAAGCGGCCGCCCCGGAAGCTGCCGCTGAAGAAGTCGCTGCTCCGGCCGCCGACGAATCGGCCGCCGGCTGATTTCTCTTCGGCCGCCGGCTCTCCTGACGGAGGGCGGGCGGCCGTCGCGCTACCGACACGCGACCGGGCTATCAAGCCCGGTCGCTAAACGTTTGAATCTGGAGATTTTCCATGGCTGAGATCACGGCTGCGCTGGTCAAGGAACTGCGCGAAAAGTCCGGCGTCGGCATGATGGACTGCAAGAAGGCCCTGTCCGAGAACAACGGCGACATCGAAGCGTCCATCGACTGGCTGCGCGCCAAGGGCCTGTCCAAGGCCGCCAAGAAGGCCGATCGCGCCGCCGCCGAAGGCCTGGTGGCCATCGCCGTCGCCGAAGCCGGCGCTGGTGAAACCGCGACCGCCGTCGAAGTGAACGCCGAAACCGACTTCGTGTCGCGCAACGACCTGTTCCAGGGCGCTGCCCGTCAGATCGCCCAGGCCGCCCTCGGCACCGACGGTTCGGTCGAAGCCATCGGCGCGGCCAAGCTGGCCGGCGGCGAGACCGCTCAGGACCACCTGACCAACCTGATCGCCACGATCGGCGAGAACATGATGGTCCGTCGCGCCGCCAAGTGGACGGTCGAGAACGGCGTCGTCGCCTCGTACATCCACAACGCCACCGCGCCGGACCTCGGCCGCATCGGCGTGCTGGTCGCCCTCGAGTCGGCCGGCGACAAGGCCGCCCTGCGCGAGCTTGGCCGCAAGATCGCCATGCACGTCGCCGCGACCGCCCCGCTGTCGCTGTCGCCGGACGATCTGGACCCGGCCGCCATCGAGCGCGAAAAGGCCGTGTTCACCGAGCAGGCCCTGGAATCGGGCAAGCCGGCGGCCGTCGTCGAGAAGATGATCGAAGGCCGCATCCGCAAGTTCCTGGAAGAAGTCGTGCTGCTGAAGCAGGCCTTCGTCATGAACCCGGACCAGACCGTCGAGCAGCTGGTCGCCGAAACCGGCAAGACCCTCGGCGCGCCGATCGTCGTGAAGGGCTTCACCCGTCTCGCCCTCGGCGAAGGCGTGGAAAAGAAGCAGGACGACTTCGCCGCCGAAGTCGCCTCGATGACCGGCCAAGCCTAAGGCTGGAGAAGACAGGCAAGGCGGCGGGCAGGTCTCGCCGCTTTCGCTGTCGTCAAATCAAGGGCGCGGCGCGCATCGAACGCGCGCCGCGCCCTTTTTTTGCGCTTGAACGGCGTCGCGCCCGGATGGCGCAAAACCGATCCCACTTTTGTGTAACGCACACTATGGTGCGTGCCGACGACTCAGGAAGAGCCCGGTCCATGTCCGATCCCACCCCCGCCAAGCCGTACCGTCGTCTTCTGCTCAAGGTTTCTGGCGAAGTGCTGATGGGCGACACGCCCTACGGGATCGACACCAACACCGTCCAGTCCGTCGCCCTCGACATCGCCGAGATCGTCAAGTCGGGCGTCGAGCTGTGCCTGGTGATCGGCGGCGGCAACATCTTCCGCGGCATGGCCGGCGCGGCCAAGGGCATGGAGCGCTCCAGCGCCGACTACATGGGCATGCTGGCCACCGTCATGAACGCCCTGGCCATGCAGGACGCCCTCGAGCGCATCGGCGTCGAGACCCGCGTGCAGTCGGCCATCCCGATGGCCACCGTCTGCGAGCCCTACATCCGCCGCCGCGCCCAGC
The DNA here is from genome assembly GCF_058807655.1 of Caulobacter sp. GW821-FHT12A07. Lineage (NCBI taxonomy): Bacteria > Pseudomonadati > Pseudomonadota > Alphaproteobacteria > Caulobacterales > Caulobacteraceae > Caulobacter > Caulobacter sp. GW821-FHT12A07. Next base: position 305,233 of record NZ_JBXAQX010000005.1, on the reverse strand, counting down.
GCCACCTCGAGAAGGGCCGCGTGGTGATCTTCGCCGCCGGCACCGGCAACCCGTTCTTCACCACCGACACCGCCGCCGCCCTGCGCGCCGCCGAGATGCAGTGCGACGCCCTGTTCAAGGGCACCAGCGTCGACGGCGTCTACACCGCCGATCCCAAGAAGGATCCCACCGCCCAGCGCTACGACCGCCTGAGCTACATGGACGTGCTGGCCAAGGACCTGCGCGTCATGGACGCCTCGGCCGTCGCCCTCATGCGCGACAGCAACATCCCGATCGTGGTGTTTTCGATCAAGGGGCGGGGTAACCTGCTCGACGTGCTGCGTGGCCAAGGCACGCACACCGTCGTCGCCAACGCCTGATTTTATCTAAGCGAAGAGAGCCCAAGCCATGGCCGCCGCCGAAAAGCCCGTCCTTTCCCGCTACAAAGACCGCATGGACAAGGCCGTGCTCGCCCTTAAGGACGAGTTCGGCTCCCTGCGCACCGGCCGCGCGTCGGCCAGCCTGCTCGACCAGGTGATGGTCGAGGCCTACGGCTCCAGCACGCCGCTGAACGCCGTGGCCTCGGTCAGCGTCCCCGAGCCGCGCCAGATCAACGTCAGCGTCTGGGATCGCGGCGTCGTGGTCTCGGTCGAGAAGGCCATCCGCGCTTCGGGGCTGGGCCTGAACCCGGTGGTCGAAGGCCAGAACCTGCGCATTCCGATCCCGCCGCTGACCGAGGAGCGCCGCAAGGACCTCTCTAAGATCGCCGGCAAGTACGCCGAACAACAGAAGATCGCCGTGCGCAACGTTCGCCGCGACGCCAACGACGACCTCAAGAAGGCCGAGAAGGACAGCGCCATCAACGAGGATGAGCGCAAGAAGATGGAAACCGAGGTCCAGAAGCTGACCGACGAGGCCATCAAGCGCATCGACGAGGCCTTGAAAACCAAAGAACAAGAGATCATGCAGGTCTGATCGTCCTCTAAGCTGGACGCCTGGGGGATGAGAAGGGAAGGCTAAGAGCGCATGTCGCCGAAGACCGGCCTGCAGACCAAGACCGCGCGCCCCGGGGGCGAGGCCGGCGCGGGTCTGCATGCGGCCATCATCATGGACGGCAACGGCCGGTGGGCTAAGCGTCGCGGCATGCCGCGCGCGCTGGGCCATCGGGCCGGCGTCAACGCGCTGAAGCGCACGGTCGAGGGCGCGCCCTCGGCCGGCGTCGCCGTGCTGACCGTGTTCGGCTTCTCGACCGAGAACTGGCGCCGCCCGGCCCAGGAAGTCTCCGAGCTGATGGGTCTGCTCAAGGCCTATGTCGAATCGGACCTCGAGCGTCTGAGCCGCGAAGGCGTCCGTGTGCGGATCGTCGGCCGGCGCACCGGCCTGTCGCCCGACGTGCTCGAGGTGATCGAGCGCGCCGAGCGTCGCACGGCGGGCAACGACCGCTTCCTGCTGCAGGTGGCCTTCAATTACGGCGGCCAGGCCGACATCACCGACGCCGCGCGCCGCTTCGCCGAGCAGGTCGAGCGAGGCGAGGCGAGGGCGGCTGACCTCAACGAGCAGATGTTCGGCGGTTTCCTGTCGACCTCGGCCGCGCCCGCGCCGGACCTGATCGTCCGCACCAGCGGCGAGCACCGCATCTCCAACTTCCTGCTGTGGGAATGCGCTTACGCCGAACTGATCTTCCAGGACGTTCTCTGGCCCGACTACGGCCCCGAGCACCTGGCCGCCGCCGTCGCGGAATATCGTAGCCGTGACCGGCGCTATGGAGGCATTGCGGCCGATGACGTCGCCGTCGCCGGCTAAGCGCTTCAACTGGGGCAATCTCTGGACGCGCGTGGCTTCGGCCACCGTGCTCGTTCCCACGGTCGTGGCCGCCGTCTGGCTGGGGAGCTACTGGTTCCTGGCCCTGGCCCTGGTGTGCGTGGGTCTGCTGGCCCGCGAATGGGGCAAGATCAGCGCCCCCAAGGCGCCCAACGCCGTCGGCGCCGTCGTCGCCGTCTTCTGCGCCGTGGCGGTGATCGCCGCCTTCCTGGCCCACTTCTTCGTCGCCTGGGCCGTCGTGCTGGCCGGAGCCTTCCTGGCTGGCCTGATCGCGCGCGGCGCTGTCGAGCGCCGGGCCGACGCGGCCTATGGCGTCATCTACATCGCCCCCGCCGTCATCGCGATGGTCTGGGTGCGCTCGCTGTCGGACGGCCTGTGGTGGACGCTGCTGCTGTTCGTCGTCACCTGGTTCGCCGACATCTTCGCCTATGCGACCGGCAGCGTGCTGAAGGGCCCCAAGCTGTGGCCCCGCATCTCGCCCAACAAGACCTGGTCGGGCTTCGTCGGCGGCCTCGTGGCGGCCACGCTGGGCGCCGTGGCGGTGTCGGAGCTGGCCGGCCTGCGGCTGGTCTGGCCGGCGGCGGCGCTGATCGGCCTGCTCGGCGGCCTGGCCACAATGGCCGGCGACCTCTGGGAATCGATGCTCAAGCGCCGCTTCGGCGTGAAGGACAGCGGCGATCTGATCCCCGGCCACGGCGGCCTGCTGGATCGCGTCGACGGCCTGATGTTCGCGGCCATCGTGGTGGCCGCCGTGCGTTTGATCGACCACTGGGGATGGGCTCATTGACCGCGTCCCGTAAGGTTGTTGTTCTGGGATCGACGGGTTCGATCGGCGTCTCCACCCTCGATCTCTTCGAGCAGTCCAAGGTTCCGGTCGAGATCCTGGCCCTGGCCGCCGGCCGCAACGTCGAGCGCCTGGCGCTGCAGGCCCTGCATTGGCGGCCCAAGCTGGCGGTGATCGAGGACGAGCGCCTGCTGGGCGAGCTTCGCGAACGCCTGGCCGGTTCGGGCGTCGAGGCCGCCGCCGGTCCGGCCGCGGTCGAGCAGGCCGCCGCCATGGGCGCCGACTGGGTGATGTCGGCCATCGTCGGCGCGGCGGGTCTCGCGCCCACCCTGGCGGCCGCCCGCACCGGCGCGGTCGTGGCCCTGGCCAACAAGGAAAGCCTGGTCTGCGCCGGCCCCGAACTGCTGCGCATCGCGCGCGAGGCCGGCGGCACGGTGATCCCGGTCGATTCCGAGCACTCGGCCATCTTCCAGGTGCTGCAGCCGGCGTGCCTGGACCGCGTCGCGCGCCTGATCCTCACCGCCTCGGGCGGCCCGTTCCGCACCTGGACCCGCGAGCAGATGGCCGCCGCCACGCCCGAACAGGCCGTGGCCCATCCCAACTGGTCGATGGGCGCCAAGATTTCGGTCGATTCCGCCTCGATGATGAACAAGGGGCTGGAGATGATCGAAGCCTCCTACCTCTTCGACACCCCGGAAGAGCGCATCGGCGTCGTGATCCACCCGCAGTCCGTGATCCACAGCCTGGTGGAGTACACCGACGGCTCGACCCTGGCGCAGCTGGGGCCGCCGGACATGCGCAGCCCGATCTCCTACGCCTATTCCTGGCCCGAGCGCCTGGCCTGGCCTGCCAAGCCCCTGGATCTGGGCGCTTACGGCCAGCTGACCTTCGAGGATCCGGACCTCGAGCGGTTCCCGCTTTTGGGCGTCGCGCGGGAGGCTTTGCGCCTCGGCGGCGGCGCGCCGACGGCGATGAACGCGGCCAATGAGGTCGCCGTCGCGGCTTTCCTTGACCGGCAGATCGGCTTTCTCGATATTGCCGCCTCGGTTGAGGGGACGCTTGAACGCATGAATGGGGTAGGGGACCTCGCCGTAACGGCGGGTGACGTTCTTGACACAGCCATGATGATCGACGGCTCGGCCCGCCGTATTGCGGCCGAGGTTGTCGCTCACAAGCGCCTTTAGTGAAGTGACCGGGGAGCTCTGATTCCAAGCCGATGATCAGTCTTCTGATCTCGATCGTGTCGATGATCATCGTGCTGTCCGTCGTGGTGACGGTGCACGAGCTCGGACACTTCTGGGCGGCGCGCGCGTGCGGCGTCGCGATCGATCGTTTTTCGATCGGCTTCGGCTCGGCCCTGTTTTCGTGGCGCGACAAGCACGGCGTGGAGTGGCGGATCGCCTCGATCCCGCTGGGCGGCTACGTGCGCTTCGCCGGCGACGAGAACGCCGCCAGCGTGCCCGACCAGAACGACCTCGACGCCATGAAGGCCGAGATCGCCCAGCGCGAAGGCGCCGAGGCCGTCGGCAAGTACTTCCATTTCAAGCCGATCTGGCAGCGGGCGGTGATCGCCGCCGCCGGTCCGTTCGCCAACTTCGTGCTGGCGACGCTGATCTTCGCCGTCGTGCTGCTGGTCATCGGCGATCTAAAGTCGCCCGCCACCATCTCGGCCGTGACGCCGGGCAGCGCCGCCGCCGAAGCGGGCTTCCGTCCCGGCGACACCATCGTCCGCATCGACGGCCGCAAGGTGAAGGACTTCCAGCAGGTCCAGCGCTACGTGACCCTGCGCGCCAAGCTGCCGATCGCGTTCGGCGTGGAGCGCGCCGGCCAGACCGTCTCTCTGACGGCCACGCCGCGCCTGGTCGAGCAGAAGGACCAGTTCAGCGGCCGCGTGAAGGTCGGCCAGCTGGGCCTCGAAAGCCGCAGCCGGCCCTACCTGCAGAAGTCCAGCCTGCTCAGCGCCATTCCCGACGCCGTCGGTCAGGTCTGGGACATGCTCAAGACCATCGCCTTCTATCTGGGCCGCCTGCTGACCGGTCAGCTGCCGGCCGACCAGATCAGCGGCATCATCGGCATCGGCCATTCGGCCGGCGCGGTGACCAAGGCCAGCGTCGAAGGCGCGCCTGACGTCGGCACGGTGATGCTGCGGTTGTTGTTCAACCAGCTGCTGTTCATCGCCAGCCTGTCGGTCAGCATCGGTTTCATGAACCTGCTGCCGATCCCCGTGCTCGATGGCGGCCACCTGCTGCTCTACGCCTACGAGGCCGTCTTCCGACGCCCTCTGCGCGCCGACTTCCAGGCCGCCGGGTTCCGGGCGGGCCTTGCCTTGATCCTTTGTTTCATGCTGTTCGCGGCCTGGAACGACCTCAACCGCTTCGACGTGTTCAAATTCATCGGCGGCCTGTTCACGTGAACGCCGCCCGCCCGTCCATGATTGGTCCCATGAGCAAAATTCGCGCACACAGCGCCGCGTTCGCCACCGGCGTTGCGCTCCTCTTCGGCTCCACCGCCCTGATCGCGCCGCAGGCGGCGTTCGCCCAGGCCCAGACCTCGGGCGTGGTGCAGCGCATCGTCGTGCAGGGCAACGAGCGGATCGAAGCGGGCACCGTGCTGTCGTACCTGCCGATCCAGGCCGGCGAGACCGTCGATCCGGCCCGCCTCGACCTGGCGCTGAAGACCCTGGCCCGCACCGACCTGTTCGCCGACGTCTCGATCGAGCTGGTCGGCGGCGACCTGGTGGTCAAGGTCGTCGAGAACCCGATCATCAACCAGGTGGTCTTCGAGGGGAACTCGGCGCTCAAGGAAGACAAGCTGAAGGACGAGGTCCAGATCCGTCCGCGCGGCATCTTCACCCGCGCCAAGGTGCAGGCCGACGTCCAGCGCATCATCGAGCTCTACCGCCGCTCGGGCCGCATCTCGGCCACCGTGACCCCCAAGGTCGTGGAGCTGCCGCAGAAGCGCGTCGACCTGGTGTTCGAGATCAACGAAGGCCCCAAGAGCGGCGTCCTCGGCGTCAACTTCCTCGGCAACAAGGAATTCTCGGACAACGAGCTGGCCGACGTCATCGTCACCAAGGAGTCGCACTGGTACAAGTTCCTGACCAGCAACGACAACTACGACCCGGACCGCATCGAGTACGACCGCGAGCAGCTGCGTAAGTACTATCGCAACCGCGGCTTCTTCGACTTCCGCGTCGTGGCCTCGACGGCCGAACTGGCCACCGACAAGAACGGCTTCGCGGTCACCTACACGATCGACGAAGGCCCCAAGTACAAGTTCGGCAAGGTCACCGTCGAAACCGAGCTGAAGAAGCTCGACGGCAACCTGCTGGCCCAGATCCTGCCGATCAAGACCGGCCAGATCTACGAGGACGAGCGCATCGAGCAGGCCACCGACGCCCTGACCTTCGCGGCGGGCGCGGCCGGCTTCGCTTTCGTGGACGTGCGTCCGCGCTACGTGCCCAACCGCGAGACCCAGACGGTCGACGTGGTGTTCCAGGTGCGTGAAGGCCCGCGCGTCTACGTCGACCGCATCGACATCGTCGGCAACACCCGCACCCTCGACTACGTCCTGCGCCGTGAAATGGAAGTCGCCGAAGGCGACGCCTACAACCGCGTGCTGGTCGACCGGTCGCGCAACAACATGCGCCGCCTGGGCTTCTTCAAGGACGTCAACATCGAGGAAGTGCCGAGCAGCGCCCCCGACCGCACCGCCCTGCGCGTGAAGGTCGAGGAGCAGCCGACGGGCGAACTGTCGTTCAGCGCCGGCTACAGCTCGGTCGATCAGCTGGTGCTCGACGTCGGCGTCACCGAGCGGAACTTCCGCGGCCGCGGTCAGAACCTGCGCGCCCGCGTCTCGGTCGGCTCGCTGCGTCAGCAGGTCGACTTCGCCTTCACCGAGCCGCGCTTCCTGGGCCGCAACCTGGCCGCCGGCGTGAACCTCTATTCGTACCGCTACGACCTCAGCGACTACGCGGCCTACGATACCAAGTCGATCGGCGGCGGCTTCACCCTGGGCTTCGGCCTGACCCAGAACACCTCGATGAGCCTGCGCTACACCCTGCGCCAGGACGAGGTGGACGTGGCCGACAGCTACTGCACCGCCGGCACCGTCTCGGCGATCCTCTGCCTGCAGCGCGGCGCCTACATGACCTCGCTGGTCGGCTACGGCCTGCGCCTGGACAAGCGGAACGATCCGCTGCGTCCGACCCGCGGCTTCTTCGCCGACCTGAACCAGGACCTGGCCGGCTTCGGCGGCGACGTGAACTACCTCAAGACCGAGGTGGACGGCGGCTGGTACTGGGGCTTCAACAAGGACTTCGTCCTGCAGGCCACCGGTTCGGCCGGCTACATCGAGGGCTGGGGCGGCGACAGCGTCCGCATCAACGACCGCTTCTACAAGGGCGGTTCCAGCTTCCGCGGCTTCGAGACCGCAGGTATCGGCCCGCGCGACACCTCGACCGACAGCAGCGCCCTGGGCGCCAAGCTGTACGCCATCGGTTCGCTGGAGCTGAGCATCCCGACCTTCCTGCCCGAGCAGTACGGCATCAAGGCCGCCCTGTTCACCGACTTCGGCACCGCCGGTCAGCTGGATGACGTCGATCGCCAAAGTTCGACCGGAGTCTTCGACGAAAACATCCGGGACAACCTCGGTCTGCGGGCTTCCGCCGGCATCAGCATCGACTGGAAGTCGCCCATGGGTCCCATCCGGTTCGACATCAGCCAGATCCTGAAGAAGGAAGACTACGACCGGACGGAAACCTTCCGCTTCTCCACTTCAACCCGTTTCTAATCTCCACAAGGCTCCTGACAGCATGTCCTCCAAGTTCTTCGCCGCGGCCGCTTCGGGCCTGGCCGCGCTCGCCGTGGCTTCCGGCGCTTTCGCTCAAGCCGCCGCTCCGCTCGCCAAGGCTCCGGCCGCCCCGGCCGCTCCGCCGATCACCCACGGCGCGGCGATCCCGAGCCTGTGCGTGTTCTCGGCCGGCGCCGTTCGCGGCACCTCGGCCACCGGCAAGGCGCTCGACGCCCGCCTGAAGGCCCTGCAGACCACGGCCGAGTCGCCGCTGGCCGCCCGTGAAAAGGCCCTGCAGACCAAGATCGACGCCTTCAACGCCGCCGCCAAGACCCCGGCCGCCGACATCACCGCTCGCGAAAAGCAGAAGTCGGACCTGGAACTGGAGCAGAGCGCCCTGCAGCGCGACGCCGCCCACACCCAGATGGAACTGGTCGCCACGGCCAACACCGCCCAGCAGCAGTACCAGGTGGAACTGCAGCCGGCCGTGATCGCCGCCTATCAGCAAAAGGCCTGCGGCCTGCTGGTCGAGCGCAACGCCGTGGCCATCTTCAACCCGGCCATGGACATCACCCCGCAGGTCGTCAGCCTGCTGGACGCCCGTGGCAAGGCCACGTCGTTCCAGGCCCTGGAACGCACCAAGCTGACCCCGCAGCAGGCCGCCCAGCTGGCCGCCGAACTGCAACGGAACTAAGGACTAAGAGGGCCCCGCCCGGCTTCTCGCCGGGCGGGCGCCTTCCGTTACGGCATTGACTCGGGACGGCTTTCGGCCGCCTACACTTCGTCCGTATCGGGCGATTCCCGGGACGGCCGTCGTCGAGAGGTTTCCATGCCGGACCCCCGCTTTTTCGAGACCCTGGGTCCGGTTTCCGTGTCCGATCTGGCCCTGGCCGGCGGCGCCGAACTTGCCGATCCGACCCTGGGCGAGCGCCTGATCGCCACCGTCGCGCCGCTGGACGGCGCCGGGCCGGACGCCGTCTCCTTCCTTTCCGATCCGCGCCGGGCCGCCGGCCTGTCGGCCTGCAAGGCGGGCGCGATCTTCATGAAGCCTCAGCATCGCGAGTTCGCGCCGGAAGGCTGCGCCGCGCTGCTCACCCCCCATCCCCAAGCCGCCTGGGCCGCCGCCGTCGCGCGCCTCTACGCGCCGCGCCGCCACGAGCCGGGCTCGGCCGCCATCCATCCCTCCGCCGTGCTGGAGGAGGGCGTGCGCCTGTCGCCCGGCGCGGTGATCGGCCAGGACGTCCGCATCGGCCGCAATACGGTGATCGGACCTGGCGCGGTGATCGGTCCCGGCGTGGCCATCGGCCGCGACTGCGTGATCGGCGCCAACGCCGTGGTCGGCTTCGCCCTGATCGGCGACCGCGTCAGCCTGCACGCCGGCTCGGCGGTGGGCGAGGCCGGGTTCGGCGCGGCCGGCGGCCCCAAGGGCGTCGTCGACCTGCCGCAGCTGGGCCGCGTGGTCCTGCAGGACGGCGTCACCCTGGGCGCCAACAGCTGCATCGACCGCGGCGCGTTCGACGACACCACGGTGGGCGAAAACACCAAGATCGATAATCTGGTCCACGTTGCGCACAACGTGCAGCTTGGCCGAAACTGCCTGCTGGCGGCCTACACCGGGCTGTCGGGCAGCACGGTCGTCGGCGACGGCGTCGCCTTCGGCGGCAAGGCCGGCGTCGCCGACCACTTGACGATCGGCGCCGGCGCCAGCATCGGGGCCTCGGCCTCGGTGTTCAAGAACGTGCCGGCCGGCGAGACATGGACAGGGTTTCCCGCGCGCCCCATCAAGCGGTGGCTGAGGGAAACGGCATGGCTGTCGCGCAGTGCGCGCAGTCGGGGGATGAAAGACGAGGCATGAGCCAGACCGAAACCGCGGCCCCGCAGACCGACATCGACATCGCCGAGATCCTCAACCGGATCCCGCACCGCTATCCGTTCCTGCTGGTCGACCGCGCCGAAGCCTATGTCCCGCACCAGTCGATCGTCGGCATCAAGTGCGTGACCGTCAACGAGCCGTTCTTCCAGGGCCACTTCCCGGGCAACCCGGTGATGCCCGGCGTGCTGATCATCGAGGCCCTGGCCCAGACGGGCGCGGTGCTGATGAGCAAGTCGCTGGAAGTCGACACCGAGGGCAAGACGATCTTCTTCATGTCGGTCGACAACGCCCGCTTCCGCAACCCCGTGCGCCCGGGCGACGTCCTGCGCATGGAGGTCGAGGTGCTGCGCGCGCGTTCGACCATCTTCAAGTTCAAGGGCGTGGCCAAGATCGGCGACAAGGTCGCCGCCGAGGTCGAGTTCGCCGCCATGGTCGTGGAGACCCCGACGAAATGACCAAAGTCCATCCGACCGCCATCGTCGACGCCGCCGCCAAGCTGGGTCAGGACGTCGAAATCGGGCCGTTCTGCATCGTCGGCCCCGACGTGACCCTGGGCGACCGCGTGCGCCTGCTGTCGCATGTGGTGGTCGATGGCGTCACCACCATCGGCGAGAACACCGTGGTCCACGCCTTCTCGGCCCTGGGGGGGCCGCCGCAGCACCTGGGCTACAAGGGCGAGCGCACCCAGCTGGTCATCGGTCCGCGCAACACGATCCGCGAGCAGGTGACGATGAACACCGGCACGGCCTCGGGCCGCGGCGTGACCACCATCGGCGCCGACGGCTTCTTCATGGCCGAGGCCCACGTGGCCCACGACTGCACGGTCGGCGACAACGTCGTGCTGGCCAAGGGCGCGACCCTGGGCGGCCATGTCGACGTCGGCAACTTCGTGTTCGTCGGCGGCCTGGCGGCCATCCACCAGTTCTCGCGCGTCGGTCGCTACAGCTTCATCGGCGGCCTGGCCGCCGTGACCAAGGACGTCATCCCCTACGGTTCGGTGTGGGGCAACCACGCCCACCTCGAGGGCCTGAATCTGGTGGGCCTCAAGCGCCGTGGCTTCTCGCGCGAGGCGATCAACGCCCTGCGCTCGGCCTACCGCATGATGTTCGCCGACGAAGGCACCTTCCAGGAGCGCCTGGACGATGCGGCCGAGACCTACGCCTCCATTCCCGAGGTGATGGAAATCATCGCGTTCATCCGCGACGAGGGCAACCGCCCGCTCTGCCTGCCCGAGCGCGAGGTCTAGCCTTGCGCAAGCTCGGACTGATCGCCGGCGGCGGGGCCCTGCCGATCGAACTGGCCGCCCACTGCGAGCGCGCCTCCCGTCCGTTCGCCGTCATGCGGCTCAAGGGCTTCGCCGACGCGACGCTGGAGCAGTACGCGGGCATCGAGGTCGGCCTGGCCGAATTCGGCAAGGCCTTCAAGGCGCTGAAGGAAGAGGGCTGCGAGGCCGTCTGCTTCGCCGGCACGGTCGATCGCCCCGACTTCTCGGCCCTGATCCCCGACTTCCGGGGCGTGAAGGTGCTGCCGGGCCTGATCAAGGCCGCGCGCGAGGGCGACGATGCTTTGCTGCGCCGCGTGCTGACCGAGTTCGAGAAGGAAGGCTTCGTCGTCGAGGGCGCCCACGAGGTGCGCGGCGAGATGACCCTGCCGTCCGGACCGCTGGGCCGCTACGCCCCGCGCGCCGAGCATGGCGCCGACATCGACCGCGCCCTGACCGTCGCCCGCGCCATCGGTGGGCTTGACGTGGGGCAGGGGGCCGTGGTCTGCGACGGCCTCGTCCTGGCCGTCGAGGCCCAGGAGGGCACCGACGCCATGCTGCGCCGGGTGGCCGACCTGCCCCAGGCGATCCGCGGCTGTCCCGAGGCGCCCAAGGGCGTGCTGGCCAAGGCGCCCAAGCCGATCCAGGAGACCAAGGTCGACCTGCCGACCATCGGCGTCGCCACCATCCAGCGCGCCGCGCGCGCGGGCCTGGCCGGCGTGGTCGGCGAGGCCGGCCGCCTGCTGATCGTCGATCGCGAGCAGGTCATCGCCTGCGCCGACGACCTGGGCCTCTTCGTCTACGGCGTCGAGCCGGGCTGATGACCGCCGAGGTGTCCAGCGCTCGACCGCTGACGGTCATGCTGGTCGCGGCCGAGGCCTCGGGCGACAATCTTGGCGCGGGCCTGGCCCGGGTCCTGCGGGCGCGCCTGGGCGACCAGGTCCGCTTCGTCGGCCTAGGCGGCGCGCGCATGGCGGCCGAAGGGGTGCAGAGCCCGTTCGATATCGCCGAGCTGTCGATCCTGGGCCTGTTCGAGGGGCTGAAGGCCTATCCGCGCGTCCTGCGCCGCCTGAAGGACGTCGAGGCCGTGGCGGTGCGCGAAAAGCCCGACGTCGCCGTGCTGATCGACTCCTGGGGCTTCAACATCCGCCTGGCCAAGCGGCTGCGCGCGCTCGACCCGTCGATCGCCCTGATCAAGTACGTCGCCCCCCAGGTCTGGGCCTCGCGTCCGGGCCGCGCGGCGACCCTGGCCCAGGCCGTCGATCTGCTGCTGGCCACCCAGCCGATGGACAAGCCGTTCTTCGACGCCGTCGGCCTGCCCAGCGTCTTCGTCGGCAACCCGGCCCTGGCCCGCGACTTCAGCGGCGCCGACGCCGCCCGTGCCCGCGCGGCCATCGGGGCGGGGCCGGATGATCCGATCCTGGCCGTCCTGCCGGGCAGCCGTCCGTCCGAGATCGAGCGCGTGCTGCCCGCCTTCGAGGACGCCGTGCGCCTGCTGAAGGCCGAACGGCCGGGCCTGCACGTCGTCGTGCCCGCCGCCTCGACCGTGGTCACAGCCGTCAAGGCGCGCGTCGCGGGCTGGCCGTTCCGCGCTCACGTGATCGAGGACGACCTGGCCAAGGACGACGCCATGAAGGCCGCCACCGTGGCCCTGGCCTGTTCGGGCACGGTGACCATCGAGCTGGCCCTGGCCGGCGCGCCGATGGTGGTCGGCTACAAGATCGGCGCGATCAGCTACGCGCTCCTCAAGCGGCTGATGACGCCGCGCTGGGTGACCCTGTTCAACATCGCCGCCGACCGCGAGGTCGCGCCCGAACTGCTGCAGCACGACTGCACCGGCGAGCGCCTGGCGGCCGAACTGGCCAAGCGCCTGGACGACCCGGCCCTGCGCCAGCGCCAGGTGGCCGAGCAATACGCTGCCCTCGACAAGCTGGGGCGCGGTCTGCCCGATCCGGCCGAAGCCGCCGCCGACGCCATGCTCGATTTCCTCGAAAGCCGAGCCGCCCAAAGTCGAGGCGCTGGGCGGGCTTAAGACCCGCTTCACGCCTGTGGATTAATCTTGCGGAAACCCTGCGCGCATCGCGCGCTCGTGGAGCCCGCCGTGTCGGTTCAACCGCTTGGACCCGCTGTCCCGACGTCCGCCTCGGTCATGCCGACGGCGATGGTCGCGCCCGCCGGTCCGCAAGGCGGCCAGACCGGGCAGCCGGGCTTGCCGCCGCCGGCCATGCTGGCCCAGAAGGCCCTGGCCGAAGCCGCCGAGACCCTGGGACGGATCGCGACCGAGGCCGGCGCCCAGACCGCGCCCGAGACCGCCGACACCGTCGAGAGCCTGCTCAAGGGCGGCGCCACCGGCCAGGCCCGCGAGATCCTGCTGTCCAGCCCCACGGTGCAGGCCAAGGCCGTCTCCGACCTCGTCGGCCGCGCCGCGCCGGCCCAGGGCGGCATGGCGCCGCTGCTGGCCGATCTGGAGCGGGTCTCGACCTCGCCGGACGCCCCCGCCGTCGTCCGCCAGGCCGCCGCCAACATGCTGGCCCTGCGCTCGCCGATCGACGGCGCGGTGACCGCCGGCGAGATCCGGCAGGCCTTCAGCCGCTCGGGCCTGTTCATGGAGCAGCGCCTGGCCGAGGAGGCCGAGCCCGGCGCCGCGCCGCTGGCGGCAAAGGACCTCAAGGCCGCCATGCTGGTGCTGCGCGCCGCCGTCGCCAGCTGGAGCGCCCAGACGGGCCCGGCCGGACTGTCGTCCACGGCGGCTTCCGCAACGCCGTCGCAGACACCGTCGGCCTCCGGATCGACCTCCGCCGCCGCGACGTCGCCGGCCTTGTCCGCCCCGGTCCAGGCCGAAGCTGATCCGGTCTCGACCTCGACCATCCAGACGGCCGGCGCGCCTGCACAGCCCGCGGTGGCGGAGGAGGGGGCTCCGACCCCCCTTGCCCGCCCTGCGTCGGCCTCCGCCACGCCCGTCGAGCCCGAGACGGTGCCTCCCGCTCCAGCCGCGCCCGACGAAGCCGAGACGCCCATCGCCCGTTTCCTGGCCGCCGTCGCTCCACGCCCCACGCCGCAGCAGGCCGCCCAGCCCGCCGCCGCCCTGTTCGTCCTGGCCCAGGAGGCCGCCGCGGGCTTCGAGGAACCGGTGGTGCGCCAACCCCTGGTCCAGACGCCTCTGACGCCGCCCGGAAAGGGACCGCCGCCGCCGTTCGCCGGCGGACCGGTCGTCGCCCAGGCGGCCGTGACCTCGACCCTGGCCCACGACGCGCCGCCCGCCACGGTCGCTCATCAACTGTCCAAGGGCGTCGACGCCGCCCTGGCCCGCCAGGAACTGATGCAGGCCGCCTCGCTGCCCGAGCGCGCCGACGCCGCCCGGGCCGTCCAGCCTCTCGACGGCCGCCCGGTCGAGGATAAGACTGGTCCCCGCTGGGTGTTCGACGTGCCCTTCGCCACGTCCCAGGGCTCGTCCGTCGCCCAGTTCGAGATCAGCCGCGACGGCGGTGGCGGCGGAGCCGCCGGCGGACCGGACGAGGCCCGCACCTGGAAGGTCCGCTTCTCGCTTGACGTCGAGCCAATGGGCCGCATCGACGCCCAGTTGGCCCTGACCGGCGACCGGGCCCGCGTGTCGCTGTGGGCCGAGCGGACCGAGACCATGACCCGCCTGCGCGGCGGCCAGGAGATCCTCGACGCCGCCCTGCGCGAGGCCGCCCTCGAACCGGAAGTGGCCTTCCACGCCTCGCCGGCGCCGGTCGCCGCGCCGCCCGCGCCCGGCCGCTTCGTGGACCGCGCCACATGACCCGCGTCTCTGGTCCCCGCATCGCCGTCGCCCTGCGCTACGACGCGCCCGACGCCCCGCGCGTGGTCGCCAGCGGCCGTGGCTGGGTGGGCGACAAGATCGTCGAGACCGCCCGCGAGCACGGCGTGCCGCTGGAGGAGAACCCGGCCCTGGCCCAGGCCCTGTCGACCATCCCGATGGAGGAGGAGATCCCCGAGGCGCTCTACGTCGCCGTGGCCGAGATCCTGGGCTTCATCCTGCGCACCGCCGCCAAGAGCTGAAACCCGAACTGAAACCAATAAAGTTGCGATAGGGGGCTGGGGTTGGCCCCTGCGGCGCCTATATCGACCGGGACCCTTCCCAGGAGCTCCCATGTCCGACCTCTCGGCCTTCCCGATCGCCAGCCGCTGGCCCGCCGCCCATCCCGACCGCATCCAGCTCTATTCGCTGCCCACGCCCAACGGCGTGAAGGTGTCGATCATCCTGGAAGAGCTGGGCCTGCCCTACGAGCCGCACCTGATCGACATCGGCAAGAACGAGACCTGGACCCCGGAATTCCTCAGCCTCAACCCCAACGGCAAGATCCCGGCGATCATCGATCCCGACGGCCCGGGCGGGAAGCCCTTCGGCCTGTTCGAGAGCGGCGCGATCCTCGTCTATCTGGCCGAGAAGACCGGCAAGCTGCTGCCGACCGATCCGGCCGCCCGCTACGAGACCCTGCAGTGGGTGTTCTTCCAGATGGCGGCCGTCGGCCCGATGTTCGGCCAACTGGGCTTCTTCCATAAGTTCGCCGGCCGCGAATACGAGGACAAGCGCCCGCTGGAGCGCTACCGCGCCGAGAGCCAGCGGCTGCTGGGCGTGCTGGAGACCCGCCTGGAAGGCCGCGACTGGATCATGGGCGACGACTACACCATCGCCGACATCGCCACCCTCGGCTGGGTGCGCAACCTCGTTGGTTTCTACGAGGCGGCCGATCTGGTCGACTACAAGAGCCTGAAGAACGTTCCGGCCTGGCTGGAGCGGGGTCTGGCCCGTCCGGCCGTGCAGCGCGGGCTCAACATCCCAGCCCGTCCCTAGGCTATGAGAAGGGGCGGGCGGCGAGCGCCGTCCGCCCTTTCAACGACCGCCGATTCCGCTCAAGAAACGGGGCATGTCGCTCTTTCCCGAACTCGACGTCCCGCCGTCCGACCGCCTGTTCTTCGGGATCTTCCCCGAGGCGCCCGTCGCCGAGACCATCGCCGGACGCGCGCGCGACCTGAAGGGCCGCTTGAACCTCTCCGGCGCGCCGCTGACGCCCGACCGCTTCCACGTCACCCTGCATCACATCGGCGACTATGCCGGCCTGCCGCGCGGCACCGTCGCCCAGGCCCTGGAGGCCGGTGCGGCTGTCGCCACGACCTCGGCGCCGTTCGAGGTGACCTTCGACAAGGCCGCCAGCTTCAACAACCGCGGCAACAACCCGTTCGTCCTGCAAGGCGGGGAGGGGCTGGCTGATCTGCACGCCTTCCAGAAGGCGCTGGGCCTGGCCATGGCCCATGCCGGCCTCGGCAAGCAGGTCGCCAGGCAGTTCAATCCGCACGTGACGCTGCTCTACGACCGCGGCCTGGCGCCCGAGACGGCGGTGGAGCCGGTGTCGTGGCCGGTCTCCGAGTTCGTGCTGATCCACAGCCTGCTGGGCCAGACCCGGCACATCGTGCTCGGGCGCTGGCCCCTCAAGGGGTGAGCGCGCGTATCAGGCGGCCGGCGGCTCCGGCCGCGAGACGACGAAGGCCGCGCAGGCGGCCATGATCGCGCCGACCAGCAGGCCTAGCCAGAGCTTGGGCCGCGCGGCCAGCAGGAACACCGCCATGCCGCCGGCCATGCCCAGGCACGCGGCGATCTTGGCCTTGCGGGGAATGGCCTTGTTCGCCCGCCAGGCCCGCACCGAGGGGCCGAACTTCGGGTGGTTCAGCAGCCAGGCTTCCAGCTTCGGCGAAGACTTGCCGAAACAGCCGGCGGCCAGGATCAGGAACACCGTCGTCGGCATCAGCGGCAGGAACGCCCCGACGATGCCCAACGCCGTGAAGGCGAAGCCGGCCACGAGATAGCCGATCCGCACCCCGCGCGACGTGGCGGGCGCGCTCACGGCATCGAGCCCCGTGGAGGGGAGTTCAACGGCGGGAGCCTCAGCGGAAGGCGGCGTCGACATAGGCCTGCACCTGCGAAAAGGCGGCTTTCGCCCCGGCTATGGCGCGGGCCTCTCCGGCCGCGTCGAGATCGGCCGCGTCCAGCGCGGCTGTGAACTGTCGCCAGTGGGCGGCGCGGCCGTCGGGGTGCCCGGCCAGGTGGCGCGCGCCGAAGGTATCATTCAGTCCCAGCTTGGCGGCCGCCTTGAACAGGAACGCCGCGCCCAGGTTTGAGCCCTCGGCGACATAGAGCCAGCCCAGCGCCGTCGCCAGGTCTGGCTCCGCGTCGGCCGTGAAAGCCGGCGGCGGCAGGTCCTCCAGGGCGGGCAGGCCAAGATCCGCGCGGTCGGCCTCGATCGCCGCCAGCCGCCGACGGCCTTCCAGGTCCGGCAGGCGCTGGGCCAGTTCGGGCCGCTGGTAGAGGCCGTCGATGTCGCGATGAAAGCGCTGCTGCACCTCCAGGAACCGTCCATAGCGCTCGCGATCCTCGAACGGCCGGCCGGCCATGATGCTCTTGTCGAGCCCTTCGTGGGTCAGCGAGGTTCCGGCCTTCAGGCGCTTGGCCAGGCTTTCAGCGTTGGCGAGATCGGTCATGGCGTTCATGGGGTGAATGTCGCCCCCTCGCGATTGAGACGCAACTGCTCTGGATCAAATCCGCCTCGTACTTTGGCGAAAATGCTAATCCGTCGGAGGAGAGCCCGACTCGCGGGCGAAGTTCTGGAGCGCGTCCGGTGACGGTGACGATCTACGGCATCAAGGCCTGCGACACGATGAAGAAGGCCCGCACCTGGCTCGACGAGCGCGGCGTGGCCTACGCCTTCCACGACTACAAGATCGCCGGGATCGACCGCGCCAGCGTCGAGGGCTGGGTCGCGCAGCTGGGCTGGGAGACGGTGCTGAACCGCGCCGGCACGACCTTCCGCAAGCTGCCCGACGCCGACAAGACCGGCATCGACGCGGCCAAGGCGGTCGACCTGATGCTGGCCCAGCCGTCGATGATCAAGCGCCCGATCCTGGATATCGACGGCAAGCTGCTGGCCGGCTTCAAGCCCGAGGCCTATGCGGCGGCTCTCGCCTGAAGCGCGAAACAGGGCTTGCACGAAATACGCGAGTTGGCGAACTTTGGGGCGACAACCGCGGCAAACAGCGGCTAAGTCTTTGGGAAACGGCCGGACTCCCTTCATGAAGGGGCGGCGGCGACAGGATGATTGAGTGGGCGTGACTTCGGGGCTTCCTTACGATCTGGCGATCTTCGATTTCGACGGCACGCTGGCCGACAGCGGCGCCGTGGTGCTGAAGCTCGTCAATCCGATGGCCAGGATCTACGGCTTCAAGAGCGTCACCGACGAGGAAGTCGAGATGCTCCGTGGTCGTCCCAATCGCGAGATCATCAAGTACCTGGGCGTCTCGGCCTGGAAGATCCCGATCATCGCCGCCCACGGCAAGAAGCTGATGGCCGCCGAAATCGGCTCGATCGGACTGTTCCCGGGCGTTCCGGACATGCTGCGCGCCCTGTCGGCCGGGGGCGTGCGCCTGGCCGTGGTCAGCTCCAACAGCGAAGCCACGATCCGCACCGTGCTGGGTCCTGACCTCGCCAAGCTGATCGACCACTATGGCTGCGGCGCCTCGCTGTTCGGCAAGGCCAAGAAGTTCCTCAAGGTGATCAAGACCGCCGGCGTGCGGCCCGGCCGGGTGATCTCGATCGGCGACGAGACCCGCGACATCGACGCGGCCAACGCTCTTGGCCTGGCGTCCGGCGCCGTCACCTGGGGCTACGCCACCCGCCAACTGCTGGTCGACCACACCCCGACCGTGCTGCTCGACGCCGTCGAGGACATCGTCGCCAGCCTCGCGCCGCAACGGGCCGCCGCGGCCGTCGCAACGGCCTGATCCGCCTTACGAAAGTTTCATCTCGCTAGGCGCCTCCAAACGGCGCCGCCAAAGCCTCTTCCCTGTACGAGACGAAAGCGACAGGCTCTCGTCGAAAACATTCCGAGGGGAACGAGTCATGGAACTTGGCATCCTGGTGCCGCTGGCGCCGTTCATCATGGTCGTCTGCATCGTCTGCATCCCGATGTGGCTGAAGAGCCGCGAGCGCCGGGAGATGCAGGCCACCGTCCGCGCCGCCATCGAGAAGGGCCAGGCGCTGCCGCCCGAGCTGATCGAGGCGCTGAGCAAGGAAGTCAAACCGCCGAAGGAATCCTCGGCCCTGCGCGACATGCGCGTCGGCGTGATCCTGATCGCCGTCGGCGGCGGTCTCGCCGTGCTGGGCTTCATGCTCGGCCAGGTCGAGGACGAGGCGCTGCACCCGATTCTCGGCGTCGCCGCCATCCCGGCCCTGATCGGCGTCGCCTATGTGGTCCTGAGCTTCTTCAACCCCAACAAGGGCGCGCGGCCTCTGAACTGAGGCTGTCCGCTGGGGAAGAGGGGACTTTTCATCATGGGTGTTCAACGCCCGCCAACCACCGGTCACGACGTCGAGCTGGCGGCCCTCGCCGCCACCGGCGACCGCGCCGCCTTCGGGGAGCTGGTGCGCAGGCACGGCTCGGCCGTACGGGGGCTGCTGCGTCGCCTCGGCGCCGATCCGGCCACGGCCGATGACGTCGCCCAGGACGCCTTCCTGGTCGGCTTCGAGCAGATCGCCGAATATCGCGGCGAGGGCTCCTTCGGCGGCTGGATCAAGAAGACCGCCGCGCGGCTCTATCTGCGCAAGGTCAAGCGCGACTCGCGCCTGATCTTCTCGGACGAGACGCCGGAGGATCCTTCGCCCGCGACCAGCGCCTCGCCGGGCGACCGGCTCGACCTGGACGAGGCTCTCAAGGGCCTGTCGCGCGGCGAGCAGCTGTGCGTCTCGCTGTGCTACGGCGCCGACTGGTCGCACGCCGAGGCGGCGGAGGCCTTGAATATCCCGATCGGGACGGTCAAATCCCATGTCAAACGTGGTCTCGATAAGCTCCGGGCCAGACTGGCCCCGTCACCGGACTCATCTGCGCGGAGGGAAGGTCATGGTTGATCGCGACTTCGACGCCCAGCTTTCGCGGCTGTTCGCCGCCCCGCCGGCCTTTTCCGACGCCGAAGCCTTTCAGGCCAAGGTCGAGCGGCGGCTCGATCGCGGCTGGGCCATGCGTCGCCTGCTGATCGGCGCGGCCGGCGCCGTCGCCGGCGTGGTGGCGGTGGGGCAACTGATCACCAGCCGCTTCGCCTCGGACCTGCAGCACGCTTCCGCGCAGGGCGTCACCAGCATGGACATGGGCGTCGACAAGCTGATGGGGCGGATCGACCAGTTCGTCGCCACGCCGGCCAGCGTCGAAACCCTGTGGCTTGGCGCGGCGCTTGCGGCTATCGCTCTGGCCTTCGCCGTCACCCGACTGGTCGAAGAGTTCTAATTCCGGAGGGCGGCCCCCGTCGCGCTCCGGTCATCGAAGAGAGCCGGAGCGAGTCTTGTCCGCCCATCGCCAGGAGACGGTCCGCCGTCTCGCCGCCCCCGATATCGCCGCCCGCAAGGGCGGCGTTCCGATCGTCTGCCTCACCGCCTACACCGCCCCGGTGGCGGCCGCCCTCGACGACGCCTGCGACGTGCTGCTGGTCGGCGATTCGCTGGGCATGGTCGTCCACGGCCTGCCCAACACGGTCGGCGTGACCATGGAGATGATGATCCTGCACGGCCAGGCGGTCATGCGCGGCTCCCGCAAGGCCATGGTCGTCGTCGACATGCCCTTCGGGTCCTACGAGGGCGCGCCGGAAGAGGCCTACGCCAACGCCGTCCGCATCATGAAGGAGACCGGGGCCCAGGCCGTGAAGGTCGAGAGCGGCCCCACCGTGCCCCAGACCATCCGCTACCTCGTCGATCGCGGCGTGCCGGTGATGGGCCATGTGGGCCTGCGCCCGCAGGCGGTGCTGGTCGACGGCGGCTTCAAGGCCAAGGGCCGCGACGAGGAAGGCCGCCAGAAGATCCTGGCCGAGGCCCGCGCCACCGCCGAGGCCGGCGCCTTCGCCGTGGTGGTCGAGGGCGTCGCCGAGGCCCTGGCCCGCGAGATCACCGAGACGATCGCCCCGCCGACCATCGGCATCGGCGCCTCTGCCGGCTGCGACGGCCAGGTGCTGGTCAGCGACGACATGCTGGGCCTGTTCGACTGGACGCCCAAGTTCGTGCGCCGCTACGCCGACCTGAAGGGCCAGATCGAAAAGGCCGCCGCCGACTACGCCCGCGACGTCAAGGACCGCAGCTTCCCCGGCGCGGCCGAGACGTACTACGCCAAGAAGGACTGACCTCTTTTCCCCTCTCCCCTTGCGGGAGAGGGTGGCCTCCGAAGGAGGTCGGGTGAGGGGTCTCTCAAAACTATCCGCCACGAACCTGGGCGAAGCCTCGAACGTTTGAGAAACCCCTCATCCGTCGGCTTCGCCGCCACCTTCTCCCGCAAGGGGAGAAGGACCCTGATCCCGCCGTTGCGGCGGCGGCGGACACGCTATAGGTTCGCCGCCTGCGTCGCGGCCAGGGGCCGTGGCGACTTGATGTTCAACCTTGCGTCGTCCGGAAACCCTTCCGGTCCTCGACGCCCCGGCGCTTTCCGCGCCCGTACCGGAGCCTCGTTCGTGGTCGATGTGTTTGACGAGGTCGAAGAGCAGCTTCGCTCCGACCGCTACAAGACCTTCGCGCTGAAGTCGCTGCCCGTCCTGGGCGCGGTCGCCGCGGTCGCGGTCCTGGGCGTCGGCGGCTGGTGGGGCTGGACGACGTACGAGACCAACCGCGCCAACAAGGCGTCGGAAGCTGTCCAGGCGACCCTCGAATCCTACGAGAAGGAAGGCCCGGCCAAGGCCTTCGGCGAGTTCGAGAAGCTGTCGAAGGAAGGCAATGCGGGCTACCGCGCCCTGGCCCTGATGCAGATGGGCGGCATCCGCCTGGACGAGCGCAAGACGGCCGAAGCTGTCGGTTATTTCGACGAAGCGGCCAAGATTGCTCCCGATCCTGTCATGGGTGACATAGCTCGCCTCAAATCCGCCTTCGCGCTCATGGACACGGCTCCCTATCAGGAGATCGAGTCGAGGCTGACCCCGTTGACCGGCGAGAAGAGCCCTTACCGCGTGCAAGCCAAGGAGGCCTTGGCCTTCGCGAAGCTGCAGGCGGGCAAGAGCGCCGACGCACGCGGCGACTTCGTCGTGCTGTCGCTGCTGTCGGATGCGTCCGACGACACGCGCCAGCGGGCCCAGGCCGCTATCCAGATGATCGACTCCGGCTCGGCCAAGTCGCTGCCGGCCGCCGTCAAGGCCGCCGTCGCTCTGCCGCCGCCGATCCAACTCGCGCCCGGCCAGCTGCCGCCGGGCCTGCAACCCCAAGCTCGATGAGCCGCCGACCCATGACTTTGAAGCGCTCCCTGCTGCTCGCCGCGATGATGTCGGCCGCAGTGTCGGTGACCGGTTGCTCGACGGTTTCGAAACTCAATCCGTTCGGCAAGGACGAGAAGAACAAGGCCCAGGCCACGCAAGGCCAGCGGATCTCGGTCATCGCCTTCGACCAGAAGGTCGAGGCCGCCGACGGCCTGAAGGGCGTCGACTTCTTCCTGCCGGAAGCCCAGCCAAAGGCCGACTGGCGTCTGCCGGGCGGCTCGCCCGAGCAGTCGGTCGAGCACGTCGCCGCCGCCAAGGACGTCGAGATCGCCTGGCGCAAGGGCTTCGGCCAGAAGGCCAACCGCACCTTCCACATCACCGCGACCCCGGTCTCGGCCGAAGGCAAGATCTTCGTCATGGACGGCGAGGCCAAGGTCTCGGCGCTTGACGCGAACACGGGCGAGACCCTGTGGCGCAAGGATCTGCGTCCGGCCGCCCAGCCGGGCAAGCGCGGCTTCTTCGGCATCGGCGGCGACAAGGGCGACACCGAGGGCTTCGGCGGCGGCATCGCCTATGCCGACGGCAAGCTCTACGTCTCGTCGGGCTTCCGCTTCGTGGCCCAGATCGATGCGGCCAACGGCAAGGAAAACTGGCGCCAGCCCACCAGCACGCCGGTCCACGCTGCCCCGACCGTGGTCGACGGCCGCGTGTTCGTGGTCTCGACCGACAACGAACTGCTGACCTTCGCGGCGGCCGACGGCACCCCGGGCTGGACCTACCAGGCCCTGATCGAGCCGGCCCGCATCCTGGCCGCCTCGAGCCCTGCCGTCAGCGGCGACACCGTCGTCGCCGGCTTCGCCTCGGGCGAACTGGTGGCCCTGCGCGCCGGCAACGGTAACGACCTGTGGAGCGAGGCCCTCAGCCGCGCCAGCCGCACCAACGCCCTGTCGGAAATCCGCGACATCGCCGGCCGCCCGGTGATCTACAAGGGCGACGTCTACGCCGTCAGCCACTCGGGCGTGTTCTCGGCCACCGACCTGCGCACGGGCCAGGCCCGCTGGAGCCTGCCGGTCACCGCCATCACCACCCCCTGGGCGGCTGGCGACGTGGTCTATGTGGTCGACAAGGCCGGCCAGGTGATCTGCGTCTCGCGCGACGGCGGCCAGGTCCACTGGATCCGCGACCTCAACGAGAGCGACAAGCTCAGCAAGAAGCAGAAGAAGAAGCTGGCCAAGCATCCGCGCATCTGGTCCAGCCCGATCCTGGCTTCGGGCCGCCTGATCACGGTGTCGAGCTACGGCGAGGCCGTGGCCCTGAACGCCAAGACCGGTGAAAAGGAAAAGACCCTGAAGATCGGTTCGCCGGTCCTGCTGTCGCCGATCGCGGTCGGCGACAAGGTCTATCTGGTGACCGACGAGGCCCAGCTGATCGCGATCCGCTGATACTTTCCGGGCTCCCTTCGGAGCCCGGCGCAACACAAATCGTCCCGGGCCCGGGCTGGCGGAAACGCCGGCCCGGGCTTGTTGCTTTGCCGGGACCGGAAAAATCGACTACTGACCGCCTATGCCTTTGAAACTCGCCATCGTCGGCCGCCCCAATGTGGGCAAGTCCACGCTGTTCAACCGTCTGGCCGGCAGGAAGCTGGCCCTGGTCGACGATCAGCCGGGGGTCACCCGTGACCGCCGCTTCGCGCACGGCCGCCTCGGCGACCTCGATCTGGAACTGATCGACACCGCCGGCTTCGAGGACGTCACCGACGAGAGCCTGGAAGCGCGCATGCGCGCCCAGACCGAACTCGCCATCGACGAAGCCGATGTCGCGCTGTTCGTGTTCGACGCCCGCGAGGGCCTGACGCCGCTCGACAAGATCTTCGCCGAGATGCTGCGCCGTCGGAACAAGCCGGTGGTGGTCGCCGCCAACAAGTCGGAAGGCAAGCAGGCCGAGGCCGGCGCCGCCGAGGCTCACCGCCTGGGCCTGGGCGAGCCGATCCCGATCAGCGGCGAGCACGGCGAGGGCATGGCCGACCTCTATGCGGCGCTGCTGGCGGTGACGCCCGACGAGCTGCAGGAAGAGTTCGAGGACTACGACGACGACACCAAGCCGATCAAGATCGCCATCATCGGCCGCCCGAACGCCGGCAAGTCGACCCTGGTCAACCGCCTGATCGGCGAGCAGCGCCTGCTGACCGGCCCCGAGGCCGGCATCACCCGCGATTCGATCTCGGTCGACTGGACCTGGGACGGCCGCAAGATCCGCCTCGTCGACACCGCCGGCCTGCGCAAGAAGGCCAAGGTCAACGAGAAGCTCGAGAAGCTCTCGACCCAGGACACCATCCGCTCGCTGACCTTCGCCGAGGTCGTGCTGCTGGTGATGGACGCCACCCACCCGTTCGAGACCCAGGATCTGCAGATCGCCGACCTGGCCGAGCGGGAAGGGCGCTGCGTCGTCTTCGTGCTGGCCAAGTGGGACCTGATCGAGGATCCGGGCCAGATCCTGAAGGAATTCAACGAGCACGCCGAGCGCATGCTGCCCCAGCTGCGCGGCGCGCCCGTCGTGGCCCTGTCGGGCGAGACCGGCCGTGGCGTCGAGCGCCTGATGCCGGCCGTGATCAAGACGCACCGCGACTGGTCGACCAAGGTCAAGACCCGCGACCTGAACGACTGGCTGCAGCTGGCCATGCAGCGCCACCCGCCGCCCTCGGTCGGCGGTAAGCGCGTGAAGCCGAAGTACATGGCCCAGACCAAGGCCCGTCCGCCGACCTTCGTGCTGTTCTCCAGCCGCGCCGACCAGATGCCCGACCATTACCGGCGCTATCTGGTGAACAGCCTGCGGGAAAGCTTCGATCTGCCGGGCGTTCCGCTGCGCATCACCATCAAGTCGGGCGCCAACCCCTATGCCGAGCCTGAGCAGGGGCATGTGGTTCGTGGCAAACGCGCCTTCGAGAAGAAGGAAGCCGAGAAGGCGCGCCTGAAGGCCTCGCGCAACACGGTCAAGAAGTCGGCCCAGAGGGCGGCGATCCTGGCCGAGGCGCCGGCGGACGACAGCGCGGCCGCGCCCAGCAAGCCTGTCCCGACCAAGGCTGTTTCCAGCAAGCCCGCTTCTGGTAAGCGCGCTGGCGCCATCAAGGCCGATGCCGCCAAGGGCGAGGCGCCGGCCAAGGCCGACACCGGCAAGGCGGCGGTCAAGTCGGTGAAGCCGCAGGGCCCCAAGGCCCAGAAGAAGGTCTCGACCACCCCGAGCTACAAGGTCGGGGCCAAGGCCGCGGGCGGCAAGGCCGGCGGTCCGCGCCGTCCGGTGGCCGGTTCGCGCGTGGTGCGCGGCAACAAGACGCCCGGCGGCAAGCCCAAGGGCCGCTAACCCGTCAGCCAGGGCGGGGAGGGGTCTAGAACTCTTCCCAGTCCTGGCCCACGGCCACGCCCGGGCGGAACGACTGGGCGATGCGCTCGTGCGCGGCGGCGACTGGGCTGCGGGGCGCCGGGGCGCGGGGCGCGGCGGCGGCCGGCGCGACCTTGGCGATCTGGGTCCCGGTGTCGAACCGCGAGACCAGCTCGGCCAGCGACGAGGCCTCGTTGCGCAGGCAGGCGGCCGCCGCGGTGGCTTCCTCCACCATGGCCGCGTTGCGCTGGGTCACCTGGTCCATCTGGTTGATGGCGGTGTTGACCTGGTTGAGACCCGTGGCCTGCTCGTGGGCCGACTGGGCGATCTCGGAAATCAGGGTGTCGATCTCGGCGATGCGGCCGACGATGCCGTTCAGCGACTGGCCGGTGTCGACCACCAGCTTGGCGCCGCGGTCGACCTGGGCGCTGCTGTTGGCGATCAGGGTCTTGATCTCCTTGGCCGCCTCGGCCGAGCGCTGGGCCAGGGCCCGCACTTCCTGGGCGACGACGGCGAAGCCGCGGCCCGCCTCGCCGGCCCGGGCCGCCTCGACGCCGGCGTTCAGGGCCAGAAGGTTGGTCTGGAAGGCGATCTCGTCGATCACCCCGATGATCTGGCCGATCTTGCCCGAGCTCTGCTCGATCTCGCCCATGGCCTCGATGGCGTCACGCATGATCTCGCCCGAGCGGGTGACCTCCTGGCGCGTGGTCGAAGCGGCGGTCGAGGCCGAACGGGCGCCCTCGGCGCTGCGGCGCACGGTGGCGGTGATCTCGTCCAGGGCCGCGGCGGTTTCTTCCAGGGCGGCGGCCTGCTGCTCGGTGCGCTTGGAAAGGTCCTCCGACGCCCCGGTGATCTCGTTGGAGCCGTTGTGCACGCCGTTGGTCGACGAGCCGATCTGGTTCATGGCGTCGCGCAGGGCGGCCAGGGCGGCGTTGTAGTCGCTCTTGATCGAGGCGAAGCGGCCGTCGAAGGCGGCGGTGATGTCGGCGGTCAGGTCGCCGGCGGCCAGGCGCTTGAGGTTGTCGGCCAGGGTCAGCACCACGGCGCCTTGCTCGGCCTCGGTCTTGCGCAGCGTCTCGTTGGCCAGCCGCTCATGCTCGGCCTGGGTGATGTCGGTGCAGAATTTGATGACCTTGCAGGGCTTGCCGTCCGCGTCGAACACGGGGTTGTAGGCGCCCTGGATCCAGATCTCGACGCCGCCCTTGCCCTGGCGCTGGAACTTACCGGCGAAGAACTCGCCGCGGCCCAGGTTCAGCCAGAACTGCTTGTACTCGTCGCTGCGGGCGAACTCCGGATCGGCGAACATGCTGTGGTGGCGGCCGCGGATCTCGTCCAGCGAATAGCCCACCGTCTTCAGGAAGTTGGTGTTGGCGGTCAGGATCGTGCCGTCGAGCTCGAACTCGATGACCGCCTGCGAGCGATGGATCGCCGCGACGGTGGCTTCGAGCTCGGCGAGGCGCTGGTCGGCGGTGTCGCGACCGCGCTTGAACGACAGGAAAGACATTCGGATCCGAGCTCCGCCGGAGGCAGCGGCGAGTTTCGCCACGACCCAAGGGTGAGCTTCGATCCGTTATCTCCCGCTTAACAACGTTCTTCGAAATCTTGCATCAGGTGCGTCGGATTGACGCGAACAACAATTTCAACGCCTTAAGTCCCATTGTCGACTTAGTGGCCTATTGCAGATCGTAGACGATCCGGCGAAATCCGCGATTTCGGATATCCTGATTTTACTTGGAATACGTAATCTGCACCTGGGATTGCTTAACAGCCATCCGTTCAGCCGAGACTGGCGGCTTCCTGGCCTCGTTCCTTGAAGCGAACGACGCCTCGCGGAGGCTCGCGCTCAGGGCGAGCCAGGTCGACGACGAAGGGCGCGATCTCGGCCGGATCCTGCACGGTGGCCTGATCCTCGCCCGGGAAGGCGAGCGCCCGCATCTTGGTGCGCATGGCGCCCGGGTCGATGCAGAAGGCCCGCACGGCGGTGTTCTCCATCTCGTCGGCATAGCAGTCGACGATGGCCTCCAGCCCGGCCTTGGAAGCGGCGTAGGCGCCCCAGAAGGCCCGGTGGCTCTTGGCGACGCTGCTGGTCAGGAAGATGGCCCGGCCGGCGTCGGAGGCGCGCAGCAGCGGGTCCATGGCCCGGATCAGCCGCCAGTTGGCCGTCAGGTTGGTCGACAGGATCATGTCCCAGCCCTTGGGGTCCAGGTGACCCACCGGCGTCAGGGCGCCCAGCACGCCGGCCGCGCCGACCAGGATGTCGAGCTTGCCGAAGCGCTGGTGCAGGGCCGCGCCCAGGTGATCCAGGCCGTCGGCCTCGCGCAGGTCCAGGGGGACCAGGGTGGCGTGTTCGCCGGTGGCGGCCAGGATCGCGTCGTCCAGGGCCTCCAGCGCGCCCTGGGTGCGGCCCAGAGCCACGACATGAGCGCCGGCCTGCGCCAGGCCCAGCGCGATGGCGCGGCCGATGCCGCGCGTGGCGCCGGTGACGAGGGCGATGCGGCCGGCCAGCGGCGTGTCGGTGGTGGTCATGAGCGTTTCCTGCGCCTCCATTTTACGTTCAGAGCGTGATGGCCGCCGAAACCGCTTACGCTTTCGGCTATCACGCTCTGGCGGGCGTTTGTCTTTGTCTAGTCAGGCCTCGTCGGCTGGCCGCGCTCCGTAGCGCTGCGCCAGCACCGAACAGGCCATCAGCTGGATCTGGTGGAAGATCATCAGCGGCAGCACCAGCACCCCGGCCGTCGCGCCGGGGAACAGGATGCCGGCCATCGGCACGCCGGTGGCCAGGCTCTTCTTGGAGCCGCAGAACACGATGGCCACCTCGTCGGCCTTGGAGAAGCCCAGCGCCCGGGCGCCGAACATCGTGGCCAGCATGACCAGCGTCAGCAGCACGCCGCAGACCAGCAGCAGCACGATCAGCTCCAGCGGCGAAACCTTATGCCAGAGGCCCTCGACCACGGCGGCGCTGAAGGCCGAATAGACCACCAGCAGGATCGAGCCGCGATCCACGCGCCCGACCAGGGTCTTGTGCTTCTCGATCCACTTGCCGACCAGCGGCCGGGCCAACTGGCCGGCCACGAACGGCAGCAGCAGCTGGACGACGATCGACTGGATCGACTCCCAGCCGCCGACGTCGCCGTGGGCGTTCATCAGCAGGCCCACCAGCACTGGCGTCAGGAATATGCCGAACAGGTTCGAAGCCGAGGCCGCACAGACGGCGGCGGCGACGTTGCCGCGCCCGATCGAGGTGAAGGCGATCGACGACTGCACGGTCGAAGGCAGGCAGGCCAGGAACACCATCCCCGCCGCCATGGTCGGCGACAGCACGCCAGCCTTGCTGATGGCCAGGCCCAGGACTGGGAACAGCAGGAAGGTGAAGGCCAGGATCGTCAGGTGCAGCCGCCAGTGGGTGATCCCGGCGACCACGGCCTCGCGCGACAGCTTGGCGCCGTGCAGGAAGAACAGCAGCGCGATGGCGACCTTCACCACCCAGCCGGTGATCTCGGCCGCCTGGCCCCGCACCGGCAGGAACGAGGCCAGCACCACCATGCTGAACAGCGCGATGATGTAGGCGTCGATCTTCAGCTTGGAGAGGACGGCGGAGACGGGATTGGCCAAGGGGCGACTCTCACAAAGGTCGTCGCCCGGCGTTGGCGGGCGACCCGAGCGGCCGGAAGATCAAAGCGAATTGGCCGTGTACCGGGGTAGCGCAGCTTGGGTCCTTCGAACAAGCCGAAGGACCCGAAAGGCTGGCGTCAGGCGCTGAGCAGCGACAGCTGCTTTTCGACCTGGTCGTTGCGGCCCTCGGCGATTTCGCGATCGGTCAGGCGCGTGGGGTAGTCGCCGGTGAAGTAGTGGTCGGTGAACTGCGGGGCGGCCGGATCGCGCGGCGCGCAGTCCAGGGCCTCGTACAGGCCTTCGACCGACAGGAAGCCCAGGCTGTCCACTTCCAGGAACTTGGCCATCTCTTCCAGCGACTTGGTCGCCGCCAGCAGCTGTTCGCGCTCCGGCATGTCGATGCCGTAGAAGTCGGGCCACTTGATCGGCGGGCTGGCCGAGCGCAGGTGCACTTCCTTGGCGCCGGCCTCGCGGACCATGCGGACGATCTTCAGCGAGGTGGTGCCGCGCACGATCGAGTCGTCGATCAGGATGACGCGCTTGCCTTCCAGCACGGCGCGGTTGGGGCTGTGCTTCATGCGCACGCCCAGTTCGCGAACGCCCTGGGTCGGCTGGATGAAGGTGCGGCCCACATAGTGGTTGCGGATGATGCCCAGGTCGAAGGGCAGGCCGCTTTCGGCCGCGTAGCCGATCGCCGCCGGCACGCCGCTGTCGGGCACGGGCACCACGACGTCGGCCTCGACGCCGGTCTCGATGGCCAGGCGGCGGCCCATGCGCTTGCGCACCTCATAGACCGAGCGGCCGTTCACGACGCTGTCGGGACGGGCGAAGTAGACGTATTCGAACACGCAGGGGCGGGCGGCCGGGGCCGCGAACGGCCGCAGCGACTTCACGCCGGTGTCGCTGATCACCACCATCTCGCCGTGCTCGACGTCGCGCACGAAGCGGGCGCCGATCATGTCGAGGGCGCAGGTTTCCGAGGCCAGGACGGGCTTGCCGTCCAGGTCGCCCAGCACCAGCGGGCGGATGCCCAGCGGGTCGCGCACGCCGATCATCTTCTTGTTGGTGATGGCCACCAGGGCGTAGCCGCCTTCGATCTGGCCGATGGCGTCGATGAAGCGGTCGACGATGCGGGCCTTACGCGAACGGGCGATCAGGTGGAGGATGACCTCAGAGTCCGAGGTCGACTGGAAGATCGCGCCTTCCTGCACCAGGCGCTCGCGCAGGGTCAGGAAGTTGGTCAGGTTGCCGTTGTGGGCCAGGGCCAGACCGCCCGTCTCCAGGTCGGCGAACATCGGCTGGACGTTACGGATGCCGCTGCCGCCGGCCGTGGAGTAGCGGGTGTGGCCGATGGCCATGTGGCCTGGCAGGCGCTGGACGAGGTCGGCGCCGGTGAAGGCGTCGCCGACGTGGCCCATGTGGCGTTCGGTGTGGAAGCGCTGGCCGTCGAAGGCGGCGATGCCGCAGGCCTCTTGCCCCCGGTGCTGCAGGGCGTGCAGGCCCAGCGCCGCGATGGCCGAGGCGTCCCGTGCGCCGAAAACGCCGAACACGCCGCACTCCAGGCGCAGGGTGTCATCCTCGGGATCACGCCAGGGCATGGACGAGAAGCGGTCGGTCGACTGGCCGAAAGACGTCATCGCGATTTCTCCACCAGATCGTCGGACTTTCGACGCTGGTCCTTATCATAGCCTTCTTCGCCACGGTCGGCGTCGGACGGTTTGTCGCTGGCGCCGTCGCGGACCGCGTCCTCGATGGCGGGGGCCAGCTTGCCGGCAAGTCCGGCGCCCTTCGGGGCGAACACCTTCAGCACCCGGGCGCTGGCGTTGGACAGCGGATAGAAGATCGAGTCCGACACCCAGGCCGGCACGCGGTCGCGCGGCGTGGCCATGTGGAAGACGAGGTTGAAGACGCCCAGAACGACGAGGGCGCGCAGCAGGCCAAAGCCCAGGCCCACCAGGCGATCCAGCATGCCCAGCGCGCCATCGGCGTGCAGGGTCTTGGTCAGCTGGCCGCCGATGAAGCGCAAGGTCACGAAGGCGACGACGAAGGTGACCAGGATCGCGGCGGCCGTGGCCGCCCAGTCCGGGTCCATCAATTCGCGGAAGAGGGGGCCGGTCAGGCGCAGGCCCAGCAGGGCGACGACGGCGGCGACGATGAACGACAGCGCCGAGGTCAGCTCGCGCGAGGCGCCGCGAAAGAAGCCCACGGCGCCGGAAACCAGCAGGATCAGTCCGGCGATGATGTCGAACGGCGTCACGCGTGCGAGCTCCAGATGTCGTTCTCGATTCTACGGACCGCGTCGGCCAGTCGCGCCGCGCCGGCCACCGGCAGGGCGCCGCCGCCTTCGGGCAGGCCCGACAGCGGTCCCAGCGCGCGGCCGAACCCCAGCTTGGCGGCTTCCTTCAAACGCGACTCCATTCGGCTCACTGGCCGGATCTCGCCGGAGAGGCTGACCTCGCCGAACACCACGCAGTCCTGCGGCAGGGCGACATCCATGGCCGAAGAGGCCAGAGCGGCCGCCGCCGCGAGGTCGGCGGCGGGTTCGGTGATCCTCAGCCCGCCGGCGACGTTCAGATAGACGTCCTTGTCGCCAAAACCAAGGCCGCACCGCGATTCAAGCACGGCGAGCACCATGGCGAGACGCCCGGAATCCCATCCGACCACGGCGCGTCTGGGCGTTCCGTAGGCGGACGGGGCCACCAGGGCCTGGAATTCCACCAGAACGGGGCGCGAGCCCTCGATGCCGGCGAACACCGCCGCCCCGGCCGCGCGCTCCCCGCCTTCGTTGAGGAACAGGGCCGAGGGGTTCTTCACTTCGCGCAGGCCGATGTCGCCCATCTCGAAGACGCCGATCTCGTCGGTGGCCCCGAAACGGTTCTTGGCCCCGCGCAGGATGCGGAACGGATAGCCGCGCTCGCCCTCGAAGCTCAGCACGGCGTCGACCAGGTGCTCGACCACGCGCGGGCCGGCGATCTGGCCGTCCTTGGTGACGTGGCCGACCAGCAGGATCGCCACGCCCTGCTTCTTGGCCAGGCGCACCAGCTCGGTTGCGCAGGCCCGCACCTGGGTGACCGTGCCGGGACCGGCCTCGTGGGCGTCGCTCCACATGGTCTGGATCGAGTCGATGACCACCAGGTCGAACTTGTCCCGCTTCAGCCCGTCGAGGATGTCGCGCAGGCTGCTCTCTGCCGCCAGCTTCACCGGCGCGCCGGCCAGGCCCATGCGGTCGGCGCGGCCGCGGATCTGCTCCACGGCCTCTTCGCCCGAGATGTAGGCGCAGGACACGCCCCGGCTCGAGGCGTTGGCGCAGACCTGCAGCAGCAGGGTCGACTTGCCCACGCCCGGGTCGCCGCCGATCAGGATCGCCGAGCCCGGCACCACGCCGCCGCCGCAGACCCTGTCGAACTCGTCGACGCCGGTCAGGATGCGGGGCGGGGCGGGGGTGTCGCTTTCGAGGCCCGTGAACTGAAGGCCGCGGTTGCGCGTGGCCTTGGTGGCCGAGAGGCTGCCGGGCGCGCGGACGCCGACCTCCTCGACGAGGGTGTTCCAGCTCTGGCAGGCGGGGCATTGCCCGGCCCACTTGCTCTGGACCGCTCCGCAGGACTGGCAGGCGTAGACGGCGCCGTCGCGGGCCATGGGGTCTTCCTGATTCTCGAATGGGTGGAGACTACAGGCTGGAGCGTCGCTGCGCCAAAGCCGGACGCAGCTGCATCGGCCCAGCCTGTCGCCGAACCTTGTTCCCGTTTTGCGCGCGTTGCGTATAGATAGACACCGGGGGGCGCAGACTCAGGATCTTTCTGGAGGCGCCTAAATGTCCGTGGTCGAACCCGGAGTTGTTTCGTCCGATCTCGTAGGCCGCGTGAAGCGGCTTCTACTTTCTCCATCCGCCGAGTGGGAGCGGATCGACCCGGAACCCGCCACCATCAAGGGGCTCTACGTCGGATACGTCTGCATCCTGGCGGCTATTCCGGCGGTCGCGGGCCTGGTGGGCAGCCTGGTCTTCGGCAACGGGATCCCGGGCCTCGCCGTCATCAAGCCCGCGCCGATCCCGGCCATCATCGGCACGGTCGTGGCCTATGGCCTGTCGCTGCTGTCGGTGTTCCTGCTGGCGCTGATCATCGACGCCCTGGCGCCGTCCTTCGACGGCCAGAAGAACAGGCTCCAGGCCTTCAAGGTCGCCGCCTATTCCAACACCGCCGGCTGGGTGGCCGGGATCTTCAGCATCTTCCCGGCGCTGGGGATCATCGGCGGCCTGCTGGGGCTCTATGGCCTCTACCTGCTCTATACCGGCCTGCCGCGGCTGATGAAGTCGTCCAAGGAGAAGTCGCTCGGCTACACCGCCGTGACGGTGGTCTGCGCCATCGCGCTGTTCTTCGCCGTGGCCCTGGTCACCAGCACGATCGCGGGCGCGGTCGCGCTCGGCAGCTATGCGGCCAGTTCCAAGGTCTCCGGCGACGGCGGCTCGCTGACGGTCGGCGGCAACACGGTCGACCTCGGCAAGATGCAGGCCGCCTCCAAGCAGCTGGAAGCCGCCGCCGCTTCGGCCGAAGCCGGCAAGGGCAAGCCGCTGACTTCGACCGACGTGCTCAAGGGCTTCCTGCCGGCCTCGTCGGGCGGCTTCGCGCGCACCACGCTCGAGGCCCACTCGGCCGGCGCCGGCGGCGCGGGCATGGCCTCGGCCCAGGGCGACTACGAGAAGGACGGCCGCCGCTTCAGCCTGGCCGTCACCGATCTGGGCGCGCTGGCGGGGCTGACGGCCATGGCCTCGGCCATGAACGCCCAGACCTCGACCGAAACCGCCACCGGCTACGAGAAGACCAGCACCACCGGCGGCCGCCTGGTCTCCGAAAAGTGGGACCGCGAGGCCAAGTCCGGCAGCTACAGCGTCGTCGTGGGCAACCGCTTCACGATCGAGGCCAATGGCGAGGCCGACAGCGTCGACGACCTCAAGAAGGCCGTGGCGTCGGTCGATGCGGGCCGGCTGGAAGGCCTGGCGAAGTAGTGAAAAAGGGCGGGGCCTGTCAGGCCTCGCCCAGCACCACGCGGCGGGCGCGGCCGGTCAGGCGCACCAGCAGCTCGTAGCTGGTCGTGCCCGCCGCGGCGGCCGCGTCGTCCACCGGCAGGTTGGGGCCGAACAGCTCGACCATCGCGCCGGGGCGGGCGGCGTCGCAGTCGGTGATCTCCACGGCGATCAGGTCCATCGACACGCGGCCCAGGATCCGCCGGCGCGCGCCGTCGAACCACACCTGGCCGGTCGGGCTGGTCGAGCGCAGCACGCCGTCGGCATAGCCGCAGGCCAGGATCGCCACGCGGGTGGTCTCATCGGCCGTGAAGGCCGCTCCGTAGCCGATCGACTCGCCGCGCGGCACCACCCGTACCTGCAGGATCGGCGCTTCGAGCGTCGCCACGGCCTTGATCCGGTCGTCGGCCACGTCGCGCGGCCCGCCGCCATAGAGGCTGATCCCCGGCCGGCACTGGTCGAAGCGATAGGCCTCGCCCAGGAAGATCCCCGCCGAATTGGCCAGGCTCCGGCGGGCGTTGGGGAACAGGGCGGCCGCGTCGGTGAAGCGGGTCAGCTGGCGGCCGTTGAGCGGATGCTCCGGCTCGCCGCCGCAGGCCAGGTGGCTGATCACCAGCGAGACGTTCAGATGCTTCAGCCGGTCCATTGAGGCCGTCAGCACGGCGGCCTCCTCGTGGCGTAGACCCAGGCGGTTCATGCCGGTGTCGATGTGGATCGCCGCTTCCAGCGTTCCCTTGCCGGCCTGGCTGTTCCAGGCCTCGACCTGCGGCAGGCTGTTGAGCACCGGGATCAGCCCGGCCTGCACCAGCGTGGGGCCCGAGCCCGGCGTCGCCCCGTCCAGCACGTGGATCGCCGCCTCGCGCTCGCCTAGCGCCTTGCGCAGGGCCACGCCTTCCGACAGCCGGGCGACATAGAAGGCGCGCGCGCCTTCGTCCCACAGGCGGCGGGCGACCAGGCCCGCGCCCAGGCCGTAGCCGTCGGCCTTCACCGCCGGCGCGAGCTCGGTCCCGCCGGCCTGCGCCTTGAGGGTCGCGTAGTTGGCCGCCAGGGCGTCCAGGTCGAGGGTCAGGCGAGCTTCGGTCACGGCTGCGGAGGTAGCCGACCCGCGTCGCCAAGGCCAGTGCAGATCCTGTGGAGATGCGTCCCGGCGCGCGCCCGGATCACCGGGTGGAGAGGAACTGCGTCACCAGGGCCTCGACGCCGCTGGCGACGATCTGCACGCCGATGCACATCAGCAGGAACGCCATCAGCCGCGACATCACCCGCGCGCCGTTGACGCCCAGCAGGGCCAGAACCCGGTCCGAGGCGCGGTAGAACGCCCAGACCATCAGGGCGATGACGGCGACGGCCAGGCTGGCACCCAGGAAGAACGGGGCCACGGAATGGCCCTCGGCTGGGCGCTGGGAGGAGAGGGCGATGGCCACCGAGATCGCGCCGGGGCCGGTCGTGAACGGCATGGTCAGCGGGAAGAAGGCCATGTCCTCGGCCCGGCCCTTGGCGGGCGAGGCGGCCTGGTCGGCCTT
Organism: Caulobacter sp. GW821-FHT12A07; assembly: GCF_058807655.1. Lineage (NCBI taxonomy): Bacteria > Pseudomonadati > Pseudomonadota > Alphaproteobacteria > Caulobacterales > Caulobacteraceae > Caulobacter > Caulobacter sp. GW821-FHT12A07. The sequence goes on along the minus strand of NZ_JBXAQX010000005.1, from coordinate 269,944 downwards.
GCGCTCCTCGTGCTCCTCGGGCGTCATCAAGAGCGCCCAGGCGCGGATCGCCACGACGAGGCCGCCGGCCACCCGCAGCGCCCCCAGACTGACCCCGAAGAAGTTCAGCACGTAGCCGCCCAGCAGCAGCGAGCCCAGCAGGATGCAGAAGGCGTAGAGCGCGATGGTCGGCGCCAGGCGCCGGCGCGTCTCGGCCGGATGGTCGGCCAGCATCTGGTGGAAGATCAGCGCCGCCCCGACCGGATTGACGATCGAGAACAGGGCCGGAAAGGCCAGCAGGAACGCCCCGACGAAGGTCGTGACGGGCAGGGGGCTGAAGTCCATCGAGCGAGGCCTCTTCCTGAATCGCGCGCCGAGCCTGGCCCGGCGCGCGTCCGGAAGGAAACGCTATTCGTCGCTGCCCGACCGCATCTGGTGGAAATAGTGGTCGCGCGACAGATTGCCGAAGCGGGTGGTGTCGCTGTTGAACGACAGGCGCACCGTGCCGATGGGACCGTGACGCTGCTTGGCGATGATCACCTCGGCCAGGCCTTGCAGCTTGTCCATTTCCTCTTGCCAGGTCAGGTGCTCGGGCGTGCCCTCGCGCGGCTCGGCCCGGCCGACATAGTAGCTTTCACGGAACACGAACCACACCATGTCGGCGTCCTGCTCGATCGAGCCGGATTCACGAAGGTCCGACAGCTGCGGCCGCTTGTCCTCGCGGCTTTCGACCTGACGCGACAGCTGCGACAGGGCGATGACCGGACAGGCCAGTTCCTTGGCCAGGGCCTTGAGGCCCATGGTGATCTGCGAGACTTCCTGCACGCGGCTGGCGTTGGACCCCAGGTCCGAGCCGGTGACCAGCTGGAGGTAGTCGACGACGACGAGGTCGAGGCCGACCTGGCGCTTCAGGCGTCGCGCCCGGGCGGTCAGCTTGGCGATGGAGATACCACCGGTGGCGTCGATATAGAGCGGCGCTTCCTGCAGCTCCATGGCCGCGTCGCGCACCCGGCCGAACTCCGAAGCGTCGATCTCGCCCTTGCGGAGCTTGTCGCCCGACACGCCCGAGGCGTCGGCCAGCATACGCAGGGCCAGCTGCTCGGCGCTCATTTCCAGCGAGTAGAAGGCCACCACCCCGCCGCTGACGGTCTTGCGGCTGCCGTCCGGCTGGGGCTCCCAGGCGTATTTCTTGGCGACGTTGAAGGCGATGTTGGTCGCCAGCGCGGTCTTGCCCATCGACGGGCGGCCGGCCAGCACGATCAAGTCGGAAGGGTGCAGGCCGCCGATCTTCTGGTCGAGGTCGATCAGGTCCGAGGCCAGGCCCGACATGCCGCCGTCGCGCTGGAAGGCCTCGGCGGTCATCTCGACGGCGCCGCGCAGGGCGTCGCCGAAGCTGACGAAGCCGGAGCTGGCCGTGCCGCTTTCGGCCAGGGTGTAGAGCTGCTGTTCGGCGGACTCGATCTGGTCGCGGGCCGGACGCTTTTCGTCGCCATGACCGTGGGCGGCCGCGGCGATCTCGCCGCCGATGCGGATCAGGTCGCGGCGCAGGGCCAGGTCGAACACCGCCCGGGCGTAGTCGCCGACATTGGCGGCCGGCGGGGCGCGGTCCACCAGGTCGGCCAGGTAGCGGATGCCGCCCAGCTCCTGGAACGCCGTGTCGTGCTTGAACTCGTCGGCCAGCAGGATCGGCTCGGCCAGCTGGCCCTTGCGGATGTGGGTCTCGATCGAGCTGAACAGCCGCTGGTGGAAGGGCTCGTAGAAGTGGCGCCCCTGCAGGCTGTCGGTCAGCCGCTCATAGGCCGAGTTGTCGTAGAGCAGCACGCCCAGCAGCGCCTGTTCGGCTTCCAGGTTGTGCGGGGCGACGGCGATAACGGGGGAGTCCTGCGTCGGAGGACGCAGATCAAGAGCGGGTACGAGCGACATCGTCATAAGTTAACGCGAACGCCGTCCGGACGCTTGGAAGAGCATGATGAACGGCGAAGATGAATGGGGATGTTCTGTGTATATCTCTGTTGAACGACAAAAGGGGACGCAGCGTCCGCCACGTCCCCCTCGCGCCTTACGTCAGGTCAGGTTTCACCAGTTGTAGCTGACCCGGGTGTAGAGGAACCGGCCGTTGAAGCCGAACGGCGAGTAGTTGGGGAAGCCGACCACGCCGCTGGTGCTGTTGACGGCCGCCGGGGTGCGGTTGGGATACTCGTCGAACAGGTTGTTGGCGCCGACGGCCCAGGTCAGGTTCTCGCCGAAGGCGCGGCGGGCTTCCAGATCGATCACCGCCTTGCGGCCGGTCCAGTAGTCGAGCGAGGCCGTGGCGTTGGGCTGCAGCACGGTGCCGTAGCCGGTCAGCTTCAGGGTCGCCCCCCAGGGGCCGTTGCTCCAGTCGCCGCTGGCGACGAACTTGGTGCGCGGCGTGCCCCGCTCGAAGGTCAGGACGTTGACCCGGCCGAACAGGGTCGGCGGGACCGGCAGCGACGACAGGGTGTTGGTCGTCGGCAGGCGGGTGACCTCGGTCTCGTTGTAGTTGCCCGCCAGGGTCAGGTCGAAGCGACCGGCTTCCTCGGCGTCCAGGCGGTAGCGCACCACCACGTCGACGCCCTTGGTGGTGGTGTCGACGCCGTTGATGAAGAAGCGCGCGGTGGTCACGCCGTAGGGCTGCAGCAGGGTGTAGATCGCCTGCTGGGTCGCCGTGCCGGTGGCGCTGCCCTGGATGTTCTCCGAGAGCACGATGCGGTTGTCGATGTCGATCTGGTAGGCGTCGACCGTCACTTCCAGCGGGCCGCGGCGATAGACGAGGCCCAGCGAGTAGTTGGTGCTCTCTTCAGGCTCCAGGGCCTTGGCGCCCAGCACCTGCGACACGGCGCTGGTGGCCGGGAACGTGCCGACTTCCGTCGCCACGCCGCTGATGATGTTGGTCGAGGTGGCGGTGAAGTACTGCTGCTGCAGGGCCGGGGCGCGGAAGCCGGTCGACACCGCGCCGCGCAGGGCGAAGCTGTCGGTGAAGTCGTAGCGCGCGGCGATCTTGCCGGTCGTGGTCGAGCCGAAGTCGGAATAGTCCTCGAAGCGGGCGGCGACGTCGATGTCCAGCTTGTCGGTGATCTGGCTGTCGAGGTCGATATAGAGGCTGTAGTTGTCGCGGGTGACGTCGACTTCGTTGCTCGGACGGAAGCCCGGGAAGCCCTGCGCGCCGGCGGCCAGGTTGTTGTAGCCGCCGTTGGCCCACGAGGCGGTCTCGCCGGCCACGATCTCATAGCCTTCCTTGCGGTATTCCGCGCCGAACGCCAGGGTCGAGGGCTGGGCGAAGGCGGCGATCTCCAGCGGACGGGTGATGTCCAGCGAGGCCACCGTCTGCCGGTACTTCATCGAGCCGGCGTAGAACGAGGTCGGCGAGGTCGGGCCGTACGAGGCGTTCAGGCTGTCCTTCACGCCATAGTCGATGTCGTTCTCGCCATAGGTGACGCTGGCGTCGATCGTGTAGGCACCCAGCTCGCCCTTGGTTCCGAAGGCGAAGTTGTAGTCGTCGATGTCAGTGGTGATCTTCGGCAGGAAGCCGTTCGGATAGATCGAGGCGATGTTGTTGGCGTTGTTGGCCAGGCGCGGGAAGGCCGCGCTCTCGCCCTCGCGCTTCTGGTAGCCGGCCCAGCCGTAGAGGCTCCAGGTCTCGTTCAGCGGCAGGCCGGCGTTGGCGAAGATCGACTTGCTCTCGACCTCGGCGTCGCCGTAGCGGCCGGTCACGACGCCCGGGCTGAAGGCCGACGAGACGTCGCTGCGGTTGGTCGGGTTGCGCTTGGACCAGTCGCCGGTGAGCGTCAAAAAGCCGTCGTTGGGCAGGGTGAAGCCCTGCCAGATCGAAGCGGTGTAGGTGACGCCGTCGTGGGCCTTGCGGCCGTCGGTGTCGCGGGCGGTCTTCACCTCGGTGTCGTAGAGGCCGTAGCTGGCCGTCGCGCCGCCGCCGGTGCGGGCTTCGCGCAGGCGCAGGTTGACGACGCCGGCGATGGCGTCCGAGCCGTACTGGGCGGCGGCGCCTTCACGCAGGATCTCGACGCGGTCGAGGGCGGCGGTCGGGATGGTGTTGAGGTCGAAGGCGGCCGAGCCGCGGCCGACCGCGCCGTTGATGTTGACCAGGGCGGCGGCGTGGCCGCGCTTGCCGTTCAGCAGCACCAGGGTCTGGTCGGGGGCGAGGCCCCGCAGGGTGGCCGGACGCACCGAGTCGGTGCCGTCCACGGCCGACGGGCGCGGGAAGTTCAGCGACGGCGCCAGGGTCGACAGCGCCTGGGCCAGTTCGGTCGAACCCTGGCGGGTCAGGGCCTTGCTGTCGACCACGTCGACCGGCGAGACCGTGTCGAGGCGCGAGCGGCCGGCGGTGCGGGTGCCGGTGACGACCAGTTCCTCGACCGTGGTCTGGTCGGCGGCTTCCTGGGCGTGGGCGGAGGCGGCGAAGGCGGACACCGAAGCGGCGGCCAGCAGAATGGATTTGATACGCATGAGATAACCCCTCTCGAACTCTGTCGGGCGGGGTCGCATGGATGCGGCTCTTGTATCCGACAGGTGGCTAGACGGACACGAACTTGGTTGACCGGGGCGCAGCTTACAATCTGAGCAATTCTAGCTGTTGGCGCAGAAAAAAACGGCGCGGATTGCTCCGCGCCGTTTTCATCAGTCTGCGAATGACCTGACGGATCAGGCTTCGTAGTGGTCGCCTTCGTGCGAACCGGCGCCACCTTCCAGCATGTCCTGGGCGGCTTCGGCGTCGGCGGCGCGATCTTCTTCGAATTGCGAGGCGATGACGTTTTCGCCGCGCGCTTGGCGATCGGCTTCGTCTTGGCTGCGCGCGATGTTGAGGGTGACCGTGACGGTCACATCGGCGTGCAGCTTCACCTTCACTTCGTGGACGCCCAGCGTCTTGATCGGCTTGTCCAGCACGATCATCGAGCGGTCGACCTTGCCGCCTTCGGCCTTGATGGCGTCGGCGACGTCGCGGCCCGCGACCGAACCGTACAGCTGGCCGCTTTCGCCAGCTTGACGGATCAGGACGTACTGCGTGCCGTCCAGCGACTCACCGGACTTGCCGGCGGCTTCGCGGTTGCGGACGTTGCGGGCTTCGATCTCGGCGCGTTGCGCTTCGAAAGCCTTCAGGTTGTTCGAGTTGGCGCGGAGAGCCTTCTGGCGCGGCAGCAGGAAGTTACGGGCGTAGCCGTCCTTCACCGTCACCACGTCGCCCAGGACGCCCTTGCCTTCGACTCGTTCGAGCAGGATCACTTTCATCGTGGCGTCTCCCTTACTTCACGACGTAGGGGAGCAGAGCCAGGAAGCGGGCGCGCTTGATGGCCTTGGCCAGTTCGCGTTGCTTCTTGGCCGACACCGCGGTGATGCGCGACGGCACGATCTTGCCGCGTTCGGAAACGTAACGCTGCAGCAGCTTCACGTCCTTGTAGTCGATCTTCGGCGCGTTGGCGCCCGAGAACGGGCAAACCTTGCGGCGACGGAAGAACGGGCGGCGGGCGCCGCCGGCGGCGGCGGCCGGAGCCGCGGCTTCGGGAGCAGTCGTATCGGTCATGATCTATTTCTCCCTTACGCTTGCGGTGCGAAGTCTTCGCGCGGACGCTCGGAACGCTCAGGGCGGTCCGAACGCTCGGGGCGATCGCTGCGCTCACGGTCGCGACGGGCCAGAACCGGCGACAGTTCCAGGTCCAGCTCTTCCACGCGGATGGTCAGGAAACGCAGCACGTCTTCGTTGATCGACAGCTGGCGCTCCAGTTCCTTCACCGCCGGCGCCGGGGCGTCGATGGCGAGCAGGGAGTAGTGGCCCTTGCGGTTCTTCTTGATGCGATAGGTGAGGTTACGCAGACCCCAGTATTCGATCTTGGCGATGTGACCACCACCTTCTTCGATCAGGGTCTTGATTTGCTCGTTGAGAGCTTCGGCCTGTTGCGGCGAGATGTCCTGCCGCGCGATGACCACGTGTTCGTAGAACGACATGTTTTCCTTCTTCCGTTGAGGAAGGCGGCGTGGTCGGCGACGGAAGTCCGACGGCCACGATGGATCCTGTGCGACGAGCGGGAAAATCCCGGCCCAATGAAGGGTTCGCGCAAGACCGCCTTCCGTGAGAGCGCGCGCTATTACAGGAAACAGGGCCGGGAGGCAAGGCGAGGATCGGGTCCAGGCCCGGTAGAGGCCCGATGGAGGCCCAGCGGAGGCCTTATACTATGGCGCCCGAAATGCGTGCGCCGCGGCGCGGGTCTGTGTCCTTCCGAAACCTTCGTGTCGATTTCGACCTCGAAACAGGCTTTCGTCGCGGAAGTCAGCTTGCCGTTAACACCTTCGGTGGCTAGGGAAGAGGCATGCGGGGCAGCATCCTCAAGAGCCTGATCGTCGGCGGCGCTTTTGCGCTCATGATGTCGGCCGCCCCGACGCTCGCCCAGGCCCTGCTGAAGAAGCCCGACCTGTCGGTGTCGTCCAACGACGGCCGCTTCACGGGCTATTCGGCCGCCCTGCCGATGGACCTGTCGACCGACGCCGAGCGCGTCGACTTCACGGCCAAGGTGGCGGGCAATATCGAGCAGCCCACCTACGACGTGAACCTGAACCTGACGGCCAAGGCCGAGCAGGGCCCCAGCCCGCACGCCATGGCCCTGGGCGCCTCGCTCAACAAGCGCGAGGCCGGCTTCCGCTCGTCGATGTCGCGCCTGTTCGGCTTCGGCGACCTGCCCAAGTCGAACTATGTCAGCCTGTCGGTCGACATGAACGCCACGCGCTCGATGATCGTCCCGGCCGCCATCCCGCTGGCCCGCGCCAACCTGCGCTCGGCTCTGACGCTGGACGGCCGCCAGGTCGTCGCCATCGGCTTCGGCGGCGGCACCATGGGCGACGAGGGCGTCGACTTCAGCCTGATCCGCCCGTTCGACATCCCGGCCGAGTTCTCGGTCAGCGTCCGCGCGGAGGACGAACGCGTCCAGGACGGCCGCTTCATGGTCAAGCTGGTCAAGGCCAACTGGTAGCCTCCGGCGCAGCCGCGCCGCTTTCCTGACAATCCGCCGACGCCGACCCGCGCCGCTGTCCGACCATCGGGCGCCGCGCAGGGCGGGTTTGCGCGCAGGCTCGCGCCTTTCCCTCCTGAACGCTCCACCAGAGGGGGAGCGGAAATGCGAAAATCGGTTCTATGCGGCGCGGCCGCGGTCAGCGCGATCCTGGCCGGGGTCACGCCGGCCTTGGCCCAGGAAAACCCGACCACGGTCGAGGACCTGGTCGTCACCGCCCAGCGGCGCGAGCAGAAGCTGCAGGACGCGCCCGTCGCCGTCAGCGCCTTCGGGGCCAAGGCGCTGGACCAGCTGCAGATCACCAAGGTCGAGACACTGGGCGCGGCCGTGCCCAGCCTCTACGTCTCGCAGATCAGCGCCTCGCCCTCGACGATCCAGGTCGCCCTGCGCGGCGCGCTGGACCAGACCGGCGGCATGATCACCTCCGAGCCGCCCGTCGGGATCTATGTCGACGACGTCTACCAGGCCCGCCTGTCGGTCGCGAACCTCGACCTGGCCGACGTTACCCGCGTTGAGGTCCTGCGCGGACCGCAGGGCACGCTCTACGGCCGCAACTCGATGACCGGCGCCCTGAAATATGTCACCCGCCAGCCTGGCGACGCGGCCGGCGGCTCGCTGGAGGCCTCGTGGGGCGACTACGGCCTGCAGCGCTACAAGGCCAGCGCCGGCGGGGCGATCACCGACCATGTCGGCGCCACGGCCTCGGCCCTGTTCTCCGAACGCGACGGCTGGCAGCAGAACACCGCCCTCAAGAAGAAGGTCGGCGCCCGTCGCGACGCCGGGGTCCGCCTGGCGCTGGGCCTGATCGACACCGGCCCGTTCAGCGCCACGGTCTCGGCCGCCTACGCCCGCACCGACACCGACGGCCAGCACTTCTCGCCGCTCGACCCGGTCACGCTGAAGCCCCTGGCCGGCGGCGACTTCGGCTCGACCCGCTCGCCGCTGAACACCGACACCAAGACCGAGCAGAAGAGTCTGGCCCTCCACCTCGGCTACGACCTGGGCGCGGTGCAGCTGAAGTCGATCACCGCCTATCAGCGCCTCGACGACCGCTGGACGCTCGACTTCTCAGGCGGCCTGGTGGCCGGCGCCGGCCTCGTCGCGGGCTTCCTGCGCGGCAGCCAGACCGAGCAGGAGCAGTCCAGCCAGGAGTTCCAGGCCCTGGGCGAGTCCTTCGAAGGCCGCCTGCAATGGATCGGCGGCCTGTTCTGGTTCAAGGAGACCGGCGGCCAGGTGCTGTCCGACACCATCGGCGCGGGCATCTACGGGTCCTACGCCGTGCCGCTGCTGCCGACGACCATCCACGCCTCCTCGGAAAGCGTCGCCGCCTACGGCCAGCTTGAATGGCGCTTCACCGACCGCCTGAAGGGCTCGGCCGGCCTGCGCTGGACCAAGGACGAAAAGACCATCGCCGGCACGATCCAGAACGGCCTGGCCGCCTATCCGGCCAGCCTGACCAGCCGCTCGAACGAAGGCGAGTGGAAGGTCTGGACCCCGAAGTTCAATCTTCAGTACGACGTCTCCGACGACGTCATGGTCTACGGCACGATCGCGCGGGGCTACCGCGCCGGCGGGTTCGTGGCCCTGTCGATCGCCGAGCCTTCGATCTTCACCAAGGCCTACGACCCCGAAACCGTCTGGTCCTACGAGGCCGGCGCCAAGATCGAGGCCTTCGAGCATCGCGCCCGCCTCAACCTGGCCGCCTATGTCGAGCAGCTTAAGGACCTGCAGCAGAACGTCATCAGCAACGGCTCGATCCTGACCCAGAACGCCGCCGAGGCCCGGATCGCCGGCCTGGAACTCGAGGCCGCCGCCACGCCGGTGAAGGGGCTGGACCTCTTCGCCTCTCTGGCCCTGACCGACGCCGAGTACGAGAAGCTCGACCCCTCCACCGCCGCCGCCCAGGCCGGGGCCAAGACCCTGCCGCTGGTCTCCAAGGTCCAGGCCCAGGTCGGCGGAACCTGGCGCATCGAGCCGGAGATGCTGAAGGGCGGGGCGCTGATCTTCTCGACCGACTACAGCCACCGCGGCCCGCGCTACGCCGAGGCGACCAATGCGCAGGCCGGCCGCATCGGCGCGGTCGACCGCGTCAACGCCGGCGTCGCCTGGGAATCGCCCTCGGCCGCCTGGCGGGTGTTCGTGCAGGGCCGCAACGTCCTCGACGCCAAGGACTACGTCTCGGGCGCGGTCTTCATCCCCGGCCTGATCGTCTACCGCCTGGCCGACGAACCGGCGATGTGGAGCGCCGGGGTGAAGGTGAAGTTCTAGACGGGGAGGGGGCCGCCTCTCACGAGGCGGCCCCGGCTTCGCCCCTACTTCTTCTTGTAGGCCTTCACCGCTTCCATGGTCTTGGTCACGTGGCCCTGGAAGTTGAAGTCGCTGTAGGCCAGCAGCACCTTGCCGTCGGGGGCGATGACATAGGAGGTGCGGTTGGACATGTTGTCCTTCAGCGGCAGCTTGACGTCGTAGTCCTTGATCAGGGCCGGGTTGGCGGCCGCCACCGCGAACTTGTCGCGGCAGTGCTCCTTCGAGAAGTCCTTGATCCGGTCGACATTGCCGCCGGTGACGCCGATGACGGTCGCGCCCAGCTTCTCGAACTCAGGGGTGGCCTCGGCGAACTCGTGGGCTTCGGCGGTGCAGCCCGAGGTGTAGGCGGCCGGGAAGAAGTAGAGCACCACGGGACCCTTCTTCAGGGCCTTGCTGAGCTTGAACTCGAAGTCCTTGCCCGCCAGCGCCGCCGGGGCGGTGAAGTCGGGGGCCTTGTCGCCGGGCTTCAGCGCCGCCAGGGCGGGGGCGGCGGCCAGCAGGCTGAAGGCGGCCAGCGAGGCGGCGAGGGTGAGGCGTTTCATCTTGGCGACTCCGATAGGGCGGGGGAGAGCATGGCGCGTTCAGATACGGAACGGCGAGCAATGTGGACGCGCCCCTGCGGAAAGCAAGCACAGGCAAAACATCGGTCCGGCTTGCCCAGGCCTTGTGTTTCCCCTAACCCTCCGCCCCCAAGACATTGAATTACAGAGGAGCGGGCCGCCATGAGCATCGCCTTCATCTTCCCGGGCCAGGGCAGCCAATCGGTCGGCATGGGCGTCGAGCTGGCGGAGGCCTTCGCGTCCGCCCGCGAAGTGTTCCAGGAAGTCGACGACGCCCTGGGCCAGAAACTCTCCCAGCTGATGCGCGAAGGTCCCGAGGGTGATCTCACCCTGACCGAGAACGCCCAGCCGGCTCTGATGGCCGTCAGCCTGGCCGTGACCCGCACCCTGGAGAAGGAGTTCGGGATCGGCATCGAGCGCGCCGCCTTCGTGGCCGGTCACAGCCTCGGCGAATACTCGGCCCTGGCCGCCGCCGGCGCCATCAGCCTGTCGGACACCGCCCGCCTGCTGAAGCTGCGCGGCCAGGCCATGCAGCGCGCCGTGCCGGTGGGCGAGGGCGCCATGGCCTCGCTGATCGGCCCCAAGACCGATCTGGCCCTGGCCGAAGCCGCCGCTGCGGCCGGCTCGGAAGTCGGCGTCTGTGTCGTGGCCAACGACAACAACAACGGCAACGTCGTGATCTCCGGCGCTAAGGCCGCGGTCGATCGGGCCATCGAGAAGGCCAAGGAACTGGGCGCCCGCGCCATTCCGCTGAACGTCTCGGCGCCGTTCCACTGCCCGCTGATGCAGCCGGCCGCCGACGAGATGGCCGCGGCGCTCGCCGCCACCACCATCCTGGCGCCGAAGGCCCCGCTGCTGGCCAACGTCACCGCCTCGCCGGTCCACGACCCGGACGTCATCCGCAAACTGCTGGTCGAGCAGGTCACTGGCCGCGTCCGCTGGCGCGAGAGCATGACCTGGCTGGCCGGCGAGGGCGGCGTCACCCGCTTCGCCGAGGCCGGCGCCGGCAAGGTGCTGTCGGGCATGGCCAAGCGCATCGCCCCGGACGCCGAGGCCACGCCGCTGAACACCCCGGCCGACCTCGAAGCCTTCGCCCAATCGCTCTGAACTCTTCGGGTTCCTCATCCTGAGCTTGTCGAAGGACGGGGAGCCCGCACTCCCAATCCCTCCGAACGGAGAAACCTCGAATGTTTGATCTGACCGGCAAGACCGCCCTCGTCACCGGCGCGACCGGCGGCATCGGCGGCGCCATCGCCCGGGCCCTGCACGGCCAGGGCGCCCATGTCGTGCTCTCGGGCACCCGCGAATCGGCCCTGACCGAGCTGAAGAACGAGCTGGGCGAGCGCGCCTCGTTCGTCGTGGCGAATCTGTCGGACGCCGAACAGGTCGACGGCCTGGTCGCCAAGGCCGAGGAAGCCGCCGGCGCTCCGCTCGACATCGTCATCGCCAACGCCGGCATCACCCGCGACGGCCTGATCGTGCGGATGAAGGACGAGGACTGGGAAACCGTCATCAAGGTCAATCTGGAAGGCTACTTCCGCCTGGCCCGCGCCGCCGCCAAGGGCATGATGAAGCGCCGCGCCGGCCGCATCATCGGCATCACCTCGGTCGTGGGCGTCACCGGCAACCCCGGCCAGACCAACTATGCGGCCTCCAAGGCCGGAATGATCGGGTTTTCCAAGGCCTTGGCCCAGGAGCTGGCCAGCCGCGGCGTGACCGTCAACTGCGTCGCCCCCGGCTTCATCGCCAGCCCGATGACCGAGGCCCTGAACGACGCCCAGAAGGCCGGCATCCTGTCGACCATTCCGGCCGGAAAGCTGGGCGAGGGGAGCGATATCGCCGCCGCCTGCGTTTACCTGGCCAGCGATCAGGGCGGTTACGTCACCGGTCAGACCTTGCACGTCAACGGCGGCATGGCCATGATCTAGGCGAACGCCGCCTTGGGCTTTAAATGGCCCCGCTTCTTCGCGGCTGACCCGCTGGTCACCCGAAAAGGAACGTGATAGGCGGTGACCCGACATCTCGCGGACGGTGAATAGTTTTCAAACCGGCCGCGGGACAAACAGATTTCAAAACGAGGGACTAACAGAATGTCCGACATTCTCGAGCGCGTGCGTAAGATCGTCATCGAACACCTGGATGCCGATCCCGAGAAGGTCACCGAGAAGGCTAGCTTCATCGACGACCTGGGCGCCGACAGCCTCGACAACGTTGAGCTGGTGATGGCGTTCGAAGAAGAATTCGACATCGAAATTCCGGACGACGCCGCCGAGCACATCCAGACGGTTGGCGACGCCGTGAAGTTCATCACGGAAAAGACCGGCGCCTAAGGGCGTCGGGTTCGTACCCTCGCGGGCGAACAGGACTATCAGCCGCCGCGCAGCACGGGCTCTTGCCATCGTGCGCGCGGCGGTTTTCGTATGTGGCCAAGATTCGCGCCGCAACCGGCCGGTAGGGGTTCGCCTTATCGTCCGAGAACGGTGCGTCGGAAGGTTGGGAGCAATCCATGCGTAGAGTCGTCGTCACCGGGCTGGGCCTGCTGACTCCTCTGGGCCAGGGCGTCGAAGTGTCCTGGAAGAACATCGTGGCTGGAAAGTCCGGCGCGGGTCGCATCACAGCTTTCGACCCGACCGACTATGCCTGTCAGGTCGCCTGCGAGGTGCCGCGGGTCGATGGTCGCGGCGGCGGCGGTCCGGACGTCGAGGGCTCGTTCGACCCCGACAAGACCATGAGCCCGCGCGACCAGAAGCGCGTCGACGACTTCATCCTCTACGGCATCGCCGCGGCGGACGAGGCCGTGAAGGATTCGGGCTGGGTTCCCGAGACCGACGAGCAGAAGTGGCGCACGGGCGTCATCCTGGGTTCGGGCATCGGCGGCCTGTCGACGATCGCCGACACCGCCCTGGAACTGGAAGCCAAGGGCCCGCGCCGCGTCAGCCCGTTCTTCATCTCCTCGGCCCTGATCAACCTGATCTCGGGCCAGGTCTCGATCAAGTACGGCTTCAAGGGCCCCAACCACGCCGTGGTGACGGCCTGCGCCACCGGCGCCCACGCCATCGGCGACGCCGCGCGCCTGATCAAGTACGGCGACGCCGACGTGATGATCGCCGGCGGCGCCGAAGCGGCCGTCTGCAAGCTCGGCATCGCCGGCTTCATCGCCTGCCGCGCCGTGGCCACCGCCTTCAACGAGACCCCGGAAAAGGCCTCGCGCCCCTACGACAAGGACCGTGACGGCTTCGTCATGGGCGAGGGCGCTGGGGTGGTCGTTCTCGAAGAGTACGAGCACGCCAAGGCGCGCGGCGCCAAGATCTACGCCGAAGTGGTCGGCTACGGCCTGTCGGGCGACGCCTACCACATCACCGCCCCGTCGGATGACGGCGAAGGCGGCGGTCGGGCCCTGGCGGCGGCGGTCAAGGACGCGGGCCTCCAGCCCTCGGACATCGACTACATCAACGCCCACGGCACCTCGACCATGGCCGACGGCCTGGAAGCCGGCGCCGTCGCCCGCTTCCTGGGCGATCACGCCAAGAACGTGGTGATGTCCTCGACCAAGTCGATGACCGGCCACCTTCTGGGCGCCGCCGGCGCCATCGAGTCGATCTTCTCGATCCTAGCCATCCGCGACCAGATCTGCCCGCCGACCATCAACCTCGACAATCCCGACGTCGACGTGCCGATGAACCTGGCGCCCAACAAGGCCGTGCCGAAGAAGATCGACGTGGCCGTGTCCAACAGCTTCGGCTTCGGCGGCACCAACGCCTCCGTCGTGTTCCGTAAAATCTCGTGAGCCAAGTCTCGTGAGCAAGCCGCCGCGTCCGCAGAAGAAGGCTCCGGCGTCCAAGCGGACGTCGAGCGCCCGCAAGCGGGAGACCGCGTCCCTGGGACGTCGCCTGGCCGCCATGGCCGGCGGCGGCCTGGTGGTCGCCGCGGTCGCGGCGCTGGTCGTCGTCGGCGGGGCGGTGTTCGTCTATGGCGGACCCGGCCCCAAGGCCAAGAACGGCGAATACACCTCGGTGGTCCTGCGCCGCGGCGCCAGCGTCTCCGAGATCGCCGGCGCGCTGGAAGCCGGCGGGGCGATCCGCTCGTCCTCGCTGTTCCTGACCGCCGCCCAGATCACCCGCGCGGCCCGCAAGCTGAAGGCCGGCGAGTACGAATTCCCCACCGGCGCCTCGCTGTCGACCGTGCTGGCCATGGTCCGCGACGGCAAGGTCGTGCGCCACCAGGTGACCATTCCCGAGGGCATGACCTCGGACATGGTCGTCGAGATCCTGCAGCGCTCCGACGTGCTGGTCGGCGACGTGCCGACCCCGCCGGAAGGCGCCGTCCTGCCCGAGACCTACCAGGTCGAGCGCGGCGAGGAGCGGGCCGCCGTCCTCCAGCGCATGATGGACGATCGCGACAAGGTGCTGAACGCCCTCTGGGCCGAGCGCGAGGCGGGCCTGCCGTTCCAGACCAAGGACGAGGCCGTCACCCTGGCCTCGATCGTCGAGAAGGAGACGGGCCTGGCCAGCGAGCGTCCGCGCGTCGCGGCCCTGTTCATCAACCGCCTGCGCCTGGGCATGCGGCTGGATACCGACCCGACCGTGATCTACGGCATCACCCGCGGCCGGCCCCTGGGCCGGGGCCTGCGCCGGTCGGAGCTGGATACGTTCACGCCCTACAACACCTACAAGATCCCCGGCCTGCCGCCGACGCCGATCGCCAATCCGGGCCGCGCGGCCCTGGCGGCCGTGCTGAACCCGCCCAAGACCGACGAGCTCTATTTCGTCGCCGACGGCACCGGCGGCCACGTCTTCGCCAAGACCTACGAAGAGCACGAGCGTAACGTGGCCCAGTGGCGCAAGATCGAGCGTCAGGCCAAGGCTGCAACGACGCCGCTGGCGGGAGGCTGATCGCATGGCGCTGTCGGGCATGACCGGGTTCGCGCGCGTCGAGGGCGCTCTGGGCGACTGGAGCTGGGCCGTCGAGACCCGCAGCGTCAACGGCCGCAACCTCGAGACCCGCTTTCGCGGCCCGCCGGGCTTCGAAGGCCTCGACCGCGCCGCCCGCGACGGGGCGCAGGCCCGCTTCCAACGCGGCCAGCTCACGGTCAACGTCCAGGCCCGCAAGGCCGAGGCCTCGGCGGCCCCGCAGGTCAATGTCGAGGTGCTGGAGCGCTACCTGAAGGCCGGCGGCCCCTATGTCGCCACCGGCATGGTCGCCAAGCCCACGCTCGACGGCATGCTGGCCCTGCGCGGCGTCATCGAGGTCCGCGAGGACGACGAGGACGCCGAGGCCCGCACCGCCCTGGAAGCCGCCATAGCCGCCAGCCTGGCCCAGGCGCTCGACGGCCTGAAGACCGCGCGCCAGGAGGAGGGCGCTTCGCTCGCCCCGGTGCTGGCCGGCCTCGTCGATCGCATCGAGACCCTCACCGGCCTGGCCGCCGCCGAGGCCGAGGGCCAGCCCTCGATCCTCAAGCAGCGCTTCGAGCGCCGCATGACCGAACTGCTCGGCGAAAGCGCTCCTCAGGACCGCATCGTCCAGGAAGCCGCCGCCCTGGCGGTCAAGGCCGACGTCCGCGAGGAGCTCGACCGCCTGGCCGGCCACGTCGCCGCCGCCCGCACCCTGCTGTCGAGCGACGGCGCCTCGGGCCGCCGCCTGGATTTCCTGTCCCAGGAATTCATGCGCGAGGCCAACACCCTCTGCAGCAAGTCGGCGCTGACCGCGCTGACCGCCCACGGCCTGGAACTCAAGGCCACGATCGAACAGTTTCGCGAACAGGTTCAGAATGTCGAATAACCCGGCCCAGAAGCACGGGGGCAAGCACCGCGGCCTCCTCCTGATGGTGGTGGCCCCCTCGGGCGTCGGCAAGACCTCGCTGACCCGTCGCTTGGTGGCCGACCACGGCGACCTGCACCTGTCGATCAGCGCCACCACCCGCGAGCCGCGTCCCGGCGAGCACGACGGCCGCGACTACCACTTCGTCTCCAAGGACAAGTTCCAGGAGATGATCGCCCAGGACGCCTTCTTCGAGTGGGCCGAGGTCTACGGCAACTACTACGGCAGCCCCAAGGCCCCGATCCTGGCCGCGCTCGACGAGGGCGAAAGCGTGCTGTTCGACATCGACTTCCAGGGCGCCATGAAGGTGCACGCCCAGGCCGGTCCCGACAGCGTGCTGGTCTACATCCTGCCGCCTTCGCTGGCCGAGATGAGCCGCCGCCTGCACGCCCGCAGCCAGGACAGCGAGGAAGTCATCGCGCGGCGCCTGTCGCGCGCCAAGGACGAGGTCGCCGCCTGGGAGAAGTTCGACTACGTCGTGCTCAACGACGACTTCGACAAGGCCTATGCGGACCTGGCCCACATCTACCACGCCGAACGCCAGAAGCGCTCGCGCAACCCCTGGATCGGGAACCTGGTCGGCGACCTGCTGGCGGAAGATATCTGAGGTCCTAGCCCCCTTCTCCGAGCATTCCCGCGCAGGCGGGGATCCAAGCCGAGCCGGCGGGCTTGCCCACGACCGCGCCTCATCCTGATCATCAGCTTGGGTCCCCGCCTTCGCGGGGATTAAGCGGTTGGGGGGAGTTTCAGCGGCGGACCAAGGGCTTCCCGGAAAGCAGGACCCGACTGGTCAGTAGTGAAAGCTGCCGCTCTCGCGCGGCTGGATCAGTTCCTTGGCCCGCATGACGATCTGGGCGGGCGTGAACGGCTTCATCATGTAGGTCGTGGCGCCGGCGCTCATGGCCTCGACCACGCGGTCCAGGCGCCGCTCGCCGGTCATGATCACCACTGGCACCTCGCGGCCCCAGTCGCTGACCCGCAGGCGGCGCAGCACCTCGATCCCGGTCTCGCCGGGCATCCGCACGTCCAGGAACACGATGGCCGGCTTGCGGTCGTGCACGTCGGTCAGCAGGCTCTGGGCGTCCTCGGCCGTCCGCACGTCGAACCCGCCGTCGGTCAGCGCGCCCGACACGAACTCCAGCATCAGGGTGTCGTCGTCGATCACCAGGGCCAGGGGACGGGTCGTCATGCGGGGCTCCGTACGCGATGCGTCATAACCAGACGCGAGACTGGTTCTTGGTCGCCGCGCGCACCCTTTGCAACAGGTCGTCGGCTGAAAACGGCTTGAGCACGTAGCCGACGGCGCCGGCCTCCATGGCGGCCTTGACGTTGGCGCCCGCGGCCGAGGCGGTGATCATGATCGCCGGCACGTCCTTGAGCCGCTTTTCCACCCGCAGCCGGCGCAGCAGGGTCAGGCCGTTGATCTCCGGCAGGCCGACATCGAGCAGCAGAAGGTGCGGCGGGCGGCGCACGGCCGCCGCCAGGGCGTCCTCGGCGTTGTGCGCCACCTCGACGGCGAAGCCCTCGGCCTCCAGGCGGAACCGGACGAATTCGGTCACCAGCTCGTCGTCGTCGACGACCTGGACCAGGTGCTGCTGCTCGGGCGAGGCCTGCATGCAGAGATTGATTCCCCCGCGCGCGCCGCTTGGCAAGCGCTTCAGCTTCAGCCGGCGGCGATCAGGGCCCTGGCCAGGTCCTGGAAGCCGTCGACCGGGATGGTCTCGGCCCGGGCGTCCGGGTCGATCCCGGCCGCTTCGCACAGGGCGCCGCCGCCCAGGGGCTTGAGGCTCGAGCGCAGCATCTTGCGGCGCTGGCCGAAGGCCGCGGCGGTCACCCGCTCCAGCGCCGAGACCATCGCCTTGTCCGGCGCGGGCGCCAGCGGGACCAGCCGCACCACGGCCGAAGCGACCTTGGGAGGCGGCGTGAAGGCGCGGGCCGGCAGGTCCATGACCACCTTGGCCGTGCAGACGGTCTGCGAGATCACCGCCAGCCGCCCATAGGCGTCGTCGCCGTCCTGGGCGGCGATGCGGTCGGCGACCTCCTTCTGGAACATCAGGGTCATCGACAGCGGCCGGAAAGGCCCGGTCAGCCAGTCGATCAGCAACTGGGTGCCGACATTGTAGGGAAGGTTGGAGACCATGTGGGCTGGACCGCCGGCCAGGGCGGCCATGTCGGCCCGCAGGGCGTCGCCCTCGACCAGGGTCAGGCGGCCCTCGGCGGCTTCGGACAGTTCGCCCAGCAGCGGCAGGAAGCGGCTGTCCTTCTCGACGGCGATCACCCGCGCGCCGGTCTCCAGCAGGGCCCGTGTCAGGCCGCCGGGGCCAGGGCCCACCTCGATCACCGTGTCGCCTTCGCCCACCTCGGCCAGGCGCGCGATCTTGCGGGTGATGTTGAGGTCGAGCAGGAAGTGCTGGCCGAAGCTCTTGCGGGCCAGCAGGCCGTGGCGCTCCAGCGCTTCACGCAGCGGCGGCAGGTCGGCGAGGGAAGGGGACGTCATGGTCCCCGTCTAGATCGAAACGCCGCGAAAGCCTAGCTGGCGCTACGCCGAGCGGCGATCTGGGCGGCCAGGTGGATGGCGGCGATCAGGCTGTCGGGGCGGGCGATCCCGCGGCCGGCGATGTCGAAGCCGGTGCCGTGGTCGGGCGAGGTGCGCACGATCGGCAGGCCCAGGGTCACGTTCACCCCGCCCCAGAAGTCGAGCATCTTCACCGGGATCAGGGCCTGGTCGTGGTACATGCACAGCACCCCGTCATAGGTCCGTCGGGCGTCGGGGTGAAACAGGCTGTCGGCGGGCGAGGGGCCGCGGGCGTCGATGCCGCGGGCGCGCAGGGCCTCCACCGCCGGGATGATCACGTCGATCTCCTCGCGGCCCAGGGCTCCGCCTTCACCGGCGTGCGGGTTGAGCGCGGCCACGGCCAGACGCGGCGCGGCGATCCCGAAATCGGTCTTCAGGGCTTGGGCGGTGACCAGGCCCGCCTCGACGATGCGCTCGACGCTGAGCGCGCCCGGCACCGAGCCCACCGACTGGTGGATCGTCACCAGGGTGGCGCGCAGGTCGCCGGCGGTCAGCATCATCACTGGCCCGCGCGCGCCATCGTAGGGCGCCGGAGCGGTCAGTTCGGCGAGGAACTCGGTATGGCCGGGAAACTTGAAGCCGGCCTCGTACAGCGGGGCCTTGGCGATCGGCGCCGTGACCAGGCCCGCCACCGCGCCCGACAGGGCCAGGCCGGCGCCGGTCTCGATACAGCGGATGATCTGGGCGGCGTGGGCGCTGGAGGGCTGGCCGGCGATCACCGGCGACTGCAGCGGCAGGTCCAGCACCGGCAGGGCGTCGGCGAAGACCCTGGCGGCCTCGACCGGACCGGTCACGGGGCGAACCTTCACCCCGCCGCCGGCCGCGGCCAGGCTCTGGAGATCACCGACGGCCATGAACACGGGTCCGGTCTCCCGGAGGGCCGCCCAGGCCTTGGCGATGATCTCGGGCCCGACGCCGGCGGGATCGCCGACGCTCAGGGCCAGGATGTCTGTCTTCACCGGGTCTCGATGGTGGCGGAGTTGCGCAGGTCTCGCAGGTAACGTTTGGAGATCAGCGCAAGTTGCTGACCCCGCAGGCGATTCTCGATCTGGTCATGCGACGGCGCCGCGGCGCCCGACTGGCGCTTGCCGCACACCGCGATCAGGTGCAGGCCAGCGTCGGTGCGGATCGGATCCGAGATCTGGCCGACGTTGAGGGCGTTGGCGGCCTCCTGGAAGGCCGGGGCCAGATCGCCGATCTCGGCTTCGCCGAGGTCGCCGGCCACGACGCCGTCCACCTTGCCGGCTTCGGCCTCGAGGGTCTGGCAGCTGGTCAGCTTGGGCTTCAGGCCGGCCAGCAGGGCGGTGGCCGACTGCACGTCGGCTTCCGGAGCGTCCTTGGCCAGGGCCACGGCCACCTGCTTCAGGTCGACCAGGGTCGCCTTGGCGCCCGAGCGCTTGTCGCGCAGATAGACGATGTAGACGCCGTCCTTGACCGAGATCGGGGCCGACAGCTGGCCGGGGCGCAGCTGTTCCAGGGCCGCATCGACCTCGGCCGGCATTTCGCCGGGGCTGACCCAGCCGGCGTCGCCGCCGTTGGCCGCGGTCGCCGCGGCCGAGAACTGACGGGCCACGGCCGGGAAGGGCGCGCCCTGCTGGATCTGGGTCACCAGCTGGCGGGCGCCGTTCAGGGCCACGTCCGGACCGCCGACGCGGGTGGCGTCGATGAACACTTCGCTGACCTGGTACTGCGGCTTGCTGGCCGACTCGGCCAGGCGGCGCTGGAAGGCCTTGATCTGGTCTTCGCCGATGCGCAGGCGCGAGCCGTAGCGGCCGCTGATCCAGTTCTGCCAGCTCGACTCGGCGCGGATCTGGGAGCGCCAGGTGTCGGCGCTGACGCCCTGGGCGGCCAGCTGGTCCAGCAGCTGCTGGGCCGTCATCTTGTTGCCCTGGGCGATGCTGCCGATCTCCTCGTCGACTTCCTTGTCGGTCGAGATGATCGTGATCTTCTGTTCCTTCTCGACGCGGCGCAGCTCCTGGAGCTGAACGCGCTCGTCGATCAGCGAGCGCAGGGCTTCCTGCTCCAGCTGGGGCAGGTTCTCCTGGGTCGGCTGCATGCCCGAGGTGATCATCAGCAGGCGCATGCGCTGCATCAGGTCGTAGGACGAGATGATGTCGTCGTTGACCACGGCCGCGACGCTTTCCGACAGCGGATTGGCGCGAGCCTGAGCTTCCGGCTGGGCCGCCGCGGGGGCGTCGATGGTGGGCGCGGCCTGACGCGCGTGGGCCGGCATGGCCGCCACGGTCAGGGCGAGGATGGACGCGGCGCTGGCCGCAAAAGTCGTCACGCTACGCGCAGCCCGCATGGGTAGTGTCGTTCCTCTGGAGCCCGACCGTCGCCGATCGACCTCGATTTCAAACCGTTGAGACGCAACGACCTTCCAGCTGCCTGTCGGTGGTCGCGCCTCGATGCGCCACAAGGACGCGTGCGGACCCCCGCACGCCCCCCGGCGCGATGGAATAATCAGTCGCTGTACCCTGTATCACCCAATGTGGCGAGGGTTAGGCGGACCACGATCGACTCGTCGGGCTGGAGCTTCAGGCCCGTCACCGTCGAGCTATAGCGGTCTTCGTGTTGGTAGATGATGTCGATGCGGATGCAATCGTCCGTGTAGGCGACGCCCAGGTCGCGGCGACGCCAGGTTTCGGCCACCAGGTCCAGCTGGCCGAAGGCCGTCAGGGCCCACTTGCTGGTCAGCTTCAACTGGCCCCGCGTCTCGAAGTTTTCCTGCCGCTCGCCATTGGAGTCGACGGTGTCCTTCAGGTAGCGGAACGAGCCCTGCAGGCGCGCCGTGGCGGCGTCCATGCCGGTTTCGATACGGTTGATCTCGGTTGTGTCCGAATCCAGGCGGGTGCGGACATAGGCGTTGATGCCCGGCACAGGCGTGACCGTGGCCGCCACGATCCAGTCGGACGACTTCTCCTGCAGGCCGGTGCGTTCCGGCAGCAGCGGGTCGTACTTGGTGCGGAAGCTGCGGCCGATCAGGATGCTGCCGCCGCGGCCGTCGGCCGTGGTGAAGGTCGCGCGACCGCCGACGTTGGCCCGGGTCCCGCCCTCGTAGAGGTCGAAGCCCGGCGACTTGTTGGTGCGGAACAGGTTGGTCTCGTCGAACTCGAAGGCCGAACTGTCCTCGTTGTAGAGGTAGGTCGTGGTCCCGTCGCGGGCGACGACCACGGGCACGCGCGAGCTGTCCGAACCGGTGGCGATCTGCACCAGGGGCTCGAGGATGACGCTGCCGCCGTTCTTCAGGCCCTTGTACAGCGGCAGGCTCAGGTCGACGCCGGCCACGCCCAGGGTGCGCGAATAGCTGACCTCGGCGTCGTCGCCGGCCGCCAGGGCGGCGGTCGTCAGATAGACGCCCTTGATGTTGTAGGCGTCGGCGCGGGCCTGGGCGAAGGGCTGGATGCGCAGGCCGGGACCGACCACGGCGCTGGCGCGCCAGTCGGCCTGGAAGCTGCCGCGGGCGCTGTCGACGCCGTTCTGGCCGCGATAGGCCGTCTGCATGGCCGAGGAGTAGGGCGACTCGCCGAATTGCGATTCGGAGCGGTTCAGCACCACGCCCGAGCCTTGCAGGCGCAGGCGGCCGAACAGCACCGGCGATTCCGGCTCCCAGCGGCCTTCGACCAGCGGGCCGATGAACGGGAAGGCCCCGCTGTTCTCGAACTTGTTGCCCAGGCCCGTGGTGGAATCGGTGCCCACGACCCGCAGGCCCTGCACCGAGACGGCCGAGACCGAGAACCACGACCGCGTGTCCTGCCGCGAGGCGTAGATCTGCGAGGTCAGGCGGTGATCCTCGCTCGTGAACAGGCCGCGCTGCTCGTAGACGTCGTTGATGTCGTACTTGTCGAACAGCAGGGCGTCGGAGGCGCGCTCGGCGCTGAAGCCCCACTTCCAATTGTCGTCGATGTCGAACGCGCCCTTGGCCAGGATGTAGCTGCGGGTGGTCGCGTCGCCGAAGCGGTTGCCCTTGTTGTCGAACTCCTTCTCGTACGTCGCCCCCATGCGCGCCTCGAGCATGCCCGAGTAGAAGCGCTTGCGGTAATTGACGTTGAGGAACGGATTAATTTTCGTGTTGATTTGAGGGCTTAGCACGACATCCGAAGACGGCGAGATGACCTGCAGATAGGGCTGCTGGTAGGACAGGCCGCGCTTCTTCGAGAGGCCGACCTTCGGCGTCAGGAAGCCCGAGCTCCGCTCGGCCTGCGGGTCCGGGTGCCAGAACAGCGGCAGGTAGACCAGCGGCGCGCCCCACAGGCGGATGCGCGCCCCGTGGTAATAGACGATCTTCTTGGACTTATCCTGCACCACCTTGTCGGCCTCGATCGACCAGGTGGGGGTCGGCTTCTCGGCGCAGACGTCGCAGGGGGTGTAGATCGCCTGGTTGAGTTCGGTGACCTGGTCGTTGCGGCGGATGGCGGTGGCGGCCGCGATCTTCACGTTTTTGTCCAGGCGCGTGGAGAAGTTGCGCGCGAAGCCGGCGCGCATGTCCTTGTCCAGCGTCAGGTCGTCGGCGAATTGGGCGGTGCCGTCGGCGTTGATCAGCTGCACCTTGCCGTGGGCGGTGACCACGCCGGTCTTGGTGTCGTAGATCACTTCCTGGGCGCGCAGCACGCGCCCCTGGTAGCGAACCTCCACCGATCCCTGGGCGGTCATGGTCTGGGCCACGTCGTCGCGGATCAGCAGGTCGGATTCCAGATAGTAGCCGTCGTCGCCGAGGCCGTCGTCGGCCGCGGCCGGCTTGGCCGGAACCTCGGGCACGCTCGCCAGGGACGGCTGGGCCGCGTGCGCGCCGCTGGCGGCGAACGCCAGCCACGCGACGCCGGCCATCAGCAGCTTGCGAACCGCCGCGGCCGGCGCTGGGCTTAGATCGATCATCAGGGGCCTCGATGCCGGCGTCACAGACTCAACCATCCTCGGTATAGCAAAGCAGGGTCAGCCCCGCCAAAAGCGCCGCGGCCGGCGGGGTCCAGGCGGCCAGGATCGGCCCCAGGAGATCGGCCTTGCCGAGCGCGCCGCAGAGTTCGTTGAAGAAGAAGAAGCCGAAACCGAGCGCGACGCCAGAGCCGGCCAGGGCCGCCAGGCCCCCCAGGCGCATCAGGCGCAGCGAAAAGGCCGCCGCCAGCACCGACATCGCCGCGAACAGCAGCGGCGTGGCCAGGATCTGCTGCAGGCGCAGCTTGAACGGCGTGGCCGAGAAGCCGGCGGCCTCGGTGCGGGAGATGGTCTCGGGCAGGCGCCAGAAGGCCACGGCCTGCGGGTTCTTGAAGCGGTCGGCGGCGGTGCGCTCGTCGAGGTCGGACGGCACGGTGACGCTTTCGGTGCGCATGGCGCCGACGCCGGGCGTGGCGACGCTGACCCCGGTCAGGCGCCAGAAGCCCGGCTCCAGCCGCGCCTCGGCCGCCTCGTAGCGCTCCTTGAAGACCAGGGTGTCGTTGGGCTGGACGTCGTAGACGAAGAACGACACGCCGCGCAGGCGCACCGTGCCGCCCACATTGTCGCGCATGCGGGCGCGGATGACGATCTGGCGCTTGGTGTCGCCCTGGCGCAGCCAGGCGCCCTTGGGAGCGTTCTTCAGGTAGCCGGCCAGCAGCGCGTCGCGCTCGGTCTCGAAACGGGTGCTCATCGCCGCGGTCAGCGGGTTGAGCAGGGTGACGGTCACCACGCCCATCGCGAAGGCAGCGAAGGCCGCCGGCAGGATGAACCGCCAGGCCGAGACGCCGGCCGCGCGCATGGCGATCAGCTCGCTGCGGCGGTTCAGGCCGACGAACGCGCCCAGGGTGCCGAACAGGAAGATGAATGGCGTCAGGGTCAGCAGGGTGGCCGGGGCCTGCAGGAGGGTCAGGTACAGCAGCTGGCCAAAGCCCGCGTCTTCCGATCGCGTGCCGACGTTGCGGCTGATGTCGACGAAGGCGATCAGCATCACCAGCGCGCCCAGCACGGCCAGGGCCGCGCCCAGCGAGGCCAGCGTCTTGCGCAGGACGTACCGCTCGATCATCCCGGGACCGATCACGACGCGGCTCCCAGCGGCAGCAGGCCGTCGCGATGAGTGGCGATCGGCACGTAGCGCATGATCTTCTGGCGGAAGATCTGGGCCAGGCCCCACCAGGTGGCGGCGAGCGGCACGGCGTATTGCAGCACGTTCAGCCACACCTGGTCGTCGCAGGCCGCCTGCACGCCGAAGCCGAGGATGCGCACCACCGCCGCGGCCGCGCCGACGGCGGCGATCCGCTTGGCGTAGCCCATGCGGCTGAACGAGCCGCCGATCACGGCCGCCAGGGCCATGGCCATCATGGCGAGGTTGTAGAGCGGGCTGGACAGGCGCGAGTGGCCCTCGGCGATCAGCTTCACCCGGTTGTGCTGTTCCCACTCCTGGGTGAGGTCGGGAAAGAACAGCTCGTGCGGATAGCGGTCGGCGATCTTGTAGTGCAGCAGCTCGTCGCTCTGGAACAGGCTCGACAGGTCGAACACGTATTCCTCGAACGACAGATAGTTCAGCACGCCGCTGCTGGAGAATTCCTGGTTCGAGCCCTTGCGCATGATCAGCACCGGCAGGCCGTTGCGCTTGGCGATGACGCCTTCGCGGGCCGTGTAGGTCACCGAGCCGCCGTTGGGCTTTTCCTGGTGGATGAACAGGTTCTTGATCAGGTTGTCGCGGTCGATCGACTGGGCGTAGACCGTCAGGCCGGGGCCGGGCTCGGTGAACTCGCCGGGCCGCACCAGGGTCGAGGCCAGGTCCGTCTTCATGTCGAAGGCCGTCTCGCGGATCAGCCTCGCCGACCATGGCTGCGCCCAGAGGCCCAGCGCCAGCGACACCAGGGTCGCGCCCACCGCCAGCCGCATGGCCGGCGAGATCACCCGCCAGCGACTCATGCCGCCGGCGAAGCAGACGACGATCTCCTGCTCGGTATGCAGACGGTTCAGGGCCACCAGGGCGGCCACGAACAGGGCGATCGGCATGATGATGTTGAGCAGCTGCGGCAGGGCCAGCAGGATCATCTTGGCGAAGATCAACGCCGTCTGGCGCTGCTCCACGAGAATGTCGAATTCCGACAGGCTACGGGCGAGCAGAGCCAGCGCCGCCAGGGCCGCGGTGGCCAGGAGGGTCGGCCCGACCAGCTGTCGGAAAAGATAGCGTTCGATCAGGCGCATGCGGGGGTGGTTTCGGGGGCTTCACGGATTCGCGCGGCGAACCCCGGCGTTGGCGTGTTCTACACGTCTGGCTCGGCTTGGCACAACCGAAGACATGATGTGGGACGGCGTTGGGACGGCGTGACGGGGCTGTGAACGGCGACGGTCTTTTCCCAAGGATCGGCATGGACTATGCCGGGCGTTCACGTCCTGTCGCGTCGGATCGCGGCCTTCTTGAGGCCGCGCCGCGACCGGGCTTTCCGCTTCCCAGGAGCGCTCCATGCGTATCGAGTTCGTCCCCGCCGACAGCCAGGCCGGCGCCAACGCCGCCATCGCCGTCCTCGCCTACGAGGCCGCCGCCCTTTCGCCCGAGGCCAAGGCGGTCAACGACGCCGCCGGCGGGGCCATCGTCCGCGCCGCGGCCGGCGGCCGCTTCATCGGCGCCAAGGGCCAGGTGCTCGACATCGTCGCCCCGGCCGGCCTCGACGCCGCCCGCGTGGTGGTGATCGGCGTCGACGGTTCGGGCGTGGTCGAGCCGGAGACCGTCGAGATCGCCGCCGCCCATGCCTATGGCGCGGTCAAGACCTCGGGCGTCACCGAACTGCTGCTCAAGCTCGGCGGCGACGCCGAGACCGCCGCCCGCGTCGCCTTCGGCGTCAAGCTGGCCGCCTACCGCTTCGACAAGTACCGCACCACCGAAAAGGCCGAGAAGAAGCCCTCGGTCGCCACGGTGAAGGTCGCCGCCGCCGATCCGGCCAAGGCCCAGAAGGCCTTCGCCGCGCTCGAGCCCCTGGCCGACGCCATCCTGTTCAGCCGCGACCTCGTCTCCGAGCCGGCCAACATCCTGCATCCGGAAGAGTTCGCCGCCCGCGTGAAGGGCCTCGAGAGCCTGGGCCTGGAGGTCGAGATCCTCGGCGAGGCCGAAATGGCCAAGCTCGGCATGGGCTCGCTCCTGGGCGTCGGCCAGGGCAGCGTCCGCGAGAGCCAGCTGGTCATCGCCCGCTGGAACGGCGCGGCCGACAAGTCGGCCCAGCCGATCGCCTTCGTCGGCAAGGGCGTCTGCTTCGACACCGGCGGCATCTCGATCAAGCCGGCCGACGGCATGGAAGACATGAAGTGGGACATGGGCGGCGCGGCCGCCGTGGCCGGCGTCATGCACGCCCTGGCCGGCCGCAAGGCCAAGGTCAACGCCATCGGCGTGCTCGGCCTCGTCGAGAACATGCCCGACGGTAACGCCCAGCGCCCCGGCGACGTGGTCACCTCGATGTCGGGCCAGACCATCGAGGTCATCAACACCGACGCCGAAGGCCGCCTCGTCCTGGCCGACGCCCTCTGGTACACCCAGGAGCGCTTCAAGCCGAAGTTCATGATCGATCTGGCCACCCTGACCGGCGCGATCATCATCTCGCTGGGCAACGACTATGCGGGCCTGTTCAGCAACAACGACGGCCTGTCGGAGAAGCTGCTGGCCGCCGGCGAGTCCGAGCGCGAGCCGCTGTGGCGCCTGCCGCTGCCCAAGGCCTACGAGAAGCAGATCGAAAGCCCGATCGCCGACATGAAGAACATCGGCGGCCGTCCGGCCGGCTCGATCACGGCGGGCCTGTTCCTGCAGCGCTTCGTCAACGGCGTGCCGTGGGCCCACCTCGACATCGCCTCGACCGCCTGGCGCAAGGGCTCGACCGATCCGACCGTGCCCGACGGCGCGGCCGGCTTCGGCGTGCGCCTGCTCAACCGCCTCGTCGCCGACGCCTACGAAGGCTGACGCCACGCATGTCCGCCGCGCCCTGCGAGATCTGGTTCTACCATCTGGAGCGAAGCAGCGCCGAACAGGTGCTGCCCGAGCTTTTGGAAAAGACCCTGGGGCGCGGCTGGAAGGCTCTGGTCCGGGGCGGGGACCCCGCGCGCCTCAACGCGCTGGACGCCCACCTCTGGACCTTTCGCGACGACAGCTTCCTGCCGCACGGCATGGCCGAGGAGCCGCTGGCCGAGCGCCAGCCGGTGCTGCTCAGCGCCGGTCTCGACAACCCGAACGGCGGGGACGCGTTGTTCCTGCTCGACGGCGCCGAGCCGGGGGACCTTGCCGCGTTCACGCGCTGCATCCTGCTGTTCGACGGTCGTGACGAAGAGGCCCTGCGGCTGGCGCGGGGCCGTTGGAAGGCGTTCAAGGCGGCCGGCCACCCGGTGTCCTACTGGCAGCAGGCCGAACGCGGATGGGAGAAGAAGGCATGACGCGGTTCGTGAAGCGGTTTGGCGTGATGTTCGGCGCGGCCATGGTCCTGGCGGCCTGCTCGACCGGCGCGCCCGAGCCCGCCCCGCCGCCGCCGCCCGAAACCCCGGTCGCCCCGCCGGCCATCGCCCTGCCCAAGCCGCCGGAGCCCGAAAAGGACCAGTGCGGCCTGAAGGACGCCCAAGCCTTCGTCGGCAAGAACCGCACCGAACTGCCGGCCCCGGTCGATCCCTCCCGCTGGCGCGTGGCCTGCACCACCTGTCCGGTGACCATGGATTACCGCGCCGACCGCCTGAACATCCTGTTCAATCCGGACACGGGCGTGGTCCAGCAGGTGAAGTGCGGCTGAGGGGCTTCCTCCCTCACAGCTCTCAAGAAGATCGTCATCCCGGAAAGCCCGAAGGGCTTATCCGGGACCCAGGGGACTGGGCGCCGCGATAAGGTTCGCGCTGCCAGCGGTCGCCGCCTCACTGCGCGCCGCCCCTGGGTCCCGGCTCTTCGCTTCTCTACGGCCGGGATGACGGGCAATTTTCTGCTTGAAGAACTAGCGCCGCCCACCTCCAGAATTCCCCCTAACCATTTGTCCTCATGGACAAATGGCCCGTCCATCTGGACAAATTCTAAGTCCCCGGGCCAACTCCGCCCGCGACGCAGCGGCGACCTCCCAACCAGCCGCGCGCGCTGGGGAGTTCGTCCATGAAGTTCGCCGCCGTCCTGGCCGCCGCCGCGTCTCTGCTCGCCGTCTCGACCGCGCTCGCCGCCGAAGCGCCGCCGCCTCCCGGTCCGCAGTGGCTCAAGGCGCAGGGCGACCGCATCGTCGACGAGACCGGCGCGCCCGTCGTCCTGCGCGGCATGGGGCTGGGCGGCTGGATGCTGCAGGAGGGCTACATGCTGCGCCTGTCCAAGCTCGGCCAGGAGCACGTCATCCGCGCCCGCATCGCGGCCCTGGTCGGCTCAGAGCGCGAGATGGCGATCCACACGGCCTGGCTCGACAACCACACCACCAAGGCCGACATCGACGACATGGCCGCCGCCGGCTTCAACTCCGTGCGCCTGCCGATGCACTACGCCCTCCTGACCCTGCCGGTCGGCCAGGAGCCCGTCCCCGGCGCCGACACCTGGAAGGAGGACGGCTTCCGCCGCATCGACGACCTCTTGGCCTGGACTAAGGCCAATGGCATGCACCTGATCCTGGATCTGCACGCCGCGCCGGGCGGGCAGGGCAATGATCTGGCCATCTCCGATCGCGACCCGGCCAAGCCCTCGCTGTGGGACAGCCCGGAGAACCAGCGCAAGACCATAGCCCTCTGGAAGAAACTGGCCGAGCGCTACAAGGACGAGCCGGCCATCGCCGCCTACGACGTGCTCAACGAACCCAACTGGGACTTCGACAGGAAGGCGTCGGGCAACGGCTGCGCCGACGAGAAGCAGGCGCTGCTCTGGGACGTCCAGCGCCGGATCACGGCGGCGATCCGCGAGGTCGACCAGCGCCACCTGGTGATCATCGAGGGCAACTGCTGGGGCAACAACTACAAGGGTCTGGGAAAGCCCTGGGACGGCAATCTGGCCCTGTCGTTCCACAAGTACTGGAACCGCAACGACCAGGCCTCGGTCGAGCCGATCCTGAAACTGCGCGAGCAGACCGGCCTGCCGGTCTGGCTGGGCGAATCCGGCGAGAACTCCAACGTCTGGTTCGCCGACGCCATCCGCCTGGTCGAGGGCCATGGGATCGGCTGGGCCTTCTGGCCGCTGAAGAAGATCGGCTTCAACCAGCCGCTGGAGGTCCAGGTCGGCCCCGACTACGACGCCGTCGTCGCCACCCTGACCGGCGAGGCCAAGACCCCGGTCCAGCCCGACCAGGCCTACGCCGTGCTGATGAAGCTGGCGTCCCATGACGTCCGCTTCGAGAACAACCTGCGCCACCCCGACGTGCTCGACGCCATGCTGCGTCAGCCGCACGACGACAGCGTCCGGCCGTTCAAGCCCCAGCGCGTCACAGCCAAGGGCGGAACCATCGCCGCCGTCGACTACGACCTCGGCGTCATGGGCAAGGCCTACTGGGACGCCGACGCCGCCAACTACCACGTCGCCACCGGGGCCGACCGCACCCTCTGGAACAACGGCCGCACCGCCCGCAACGACGGCGTCGACATCGCCCCCGACGGCAAGAGCGTCACAGACCTCACCGCCGGCGAATGGCTGCGCTACACGGTGACGGCGGACCGGGCAGGGGCCTACGCAGTGCGGATCGACGGCCAGGGGGCGATGACGCTGACGGCCAACGGCGGTGCGGAAGTTCGTTCGGGCGGAACGGTGCACCTGCTGGCCGGGACCAACGTCCTGGTCCTGCGCTCGGAAGGGGCGGCTGCGGTGAGGTCGATCAAACTGAAGCCACGCTGATCCCTCTCCCCTTGCGGGAGAGGGTGGCCTCGCGGAGCGAGGTCGGGTGAGGGGTCTCTCAGACCTCAACGCCGCGTGCAGCGGTCAGGCCGGGCGGGGGGCCTGATTCCTCTCCCCGTAAAATCCCCGCGAAAGCGGGGGCCCAGGCTTTTTCTGAAACCCACGGCGTTTGATCCCTCTCCCCTTGCGGGAGAGGGTGGCCTCGGAGCGAGGTCGGGTGAGGGGTCTCTCAGACCTCAACGCCGCGTGCACCGGTCAGGCCGGGTGCGATGTTGGATGTCTGAGAGACCCCTCATCCGTCGGCTTCGCCGCCACCTTCTCCCGCAAGGGGAGAAGGATCGGGGGATACGCACGCTGCTCGCACGGCGTAATCGGAAAAGAGTCCAGCGAACTCAAAGCCCTACAACTTTATAACCCCAAGTTATCCTCCCCCACTCAAGTCACCCCATAATCAAAGCCATCCCAGCCATGGGGAGGGCTCTTGGTACCGGCCCGAGTTAGCGGCTGTGGATCGCATCGAGCGGGGCCGCTTGGGGCGTCATGGGAAGGGCGGGTTTGCAGGATCGCTCAGAAGGCGTGATTGGGCCGCCAAGCCGTTCCGTGACGAGACGAGCGGGTCGACAGGGCCGGGATCGTTTCAAACCGGCCTAACAGGATCAGCCGAGGCGCCGCCGGATCACCGCGGGGCTATTGATCCTGCCCGTCCGAGGGACAACCGGGTCCAGGGCTGAAAGAGGCCCGCGCCCCCGGTCCTTCGAGCCTACGGTGCGGCGGAGCGGTCTGACGAAGCCGAAACGCAAACAAACCATACGGTCTCCGGGCTCCGCCCGGTCGCTCCGCGCCTCCCCGACCTAACGCGCAACTGCGCGGGAGCCTGAGAAGCCGTGTCCGCATCCCAAGGAACCTCCCCCCGTGGGGGAGGCGGCCGAAGGCCGGTGGGGGGACGGTTTCAGCCGCCGCCACGCTGGCCGTCCTCGCAAAAACACCCCCCCACCGATCGCTGCGCGATCGCCTCCCCCACAGGGGGAGGTTCCCTAAGGAGCGGAGAAACCCCATGCCCAAGTCCAAACCCCCGCGCAGCCGTCTGCGCCGCGCCACCGGCAAGCGACCGCTCGACGCCGTCAATCGGCGGATGATCGACGCCTGCGAAAAGAACATCGAGGTGCTGCAAAGGATGCTGCGCGACGTCGAGCGCGTGGCGCACGCCGCGCCGGCAGACGAACTGGCCCATTTTCGCGAGGAGATGCAGGAGGGGGTCCGCTGCTGGACCAGCGTCCGCAACATCTATCTCGAAGGTATGAATCAGCCTCGCAAGCCGGCCTGGCCCGGCATCGTCAAGGCGTTGGAAGCCGAAGCTCGAAAAGCTTAGCGCTTGCCGACGCCCGGGAACATCGCCGCGTCGCCGTCGAATACGCCGAGGTAGCCCAGTTCGCCCAGCAGGGGCGTCAGGTCTTCCAGCTTATCGGCGCTGGCCCGGGCGGTCGCCAGTTCGCTGGGGCGGCCGGTCTGGTCGTGCAGGCGGTAGACCGTCCACATCTTGCCCTTGGGCGCCTCGGCGCCGGGGGCGAGATAGCGGTGCTCCCAGCCGACCAGGGCCGGGACGCGGCCGATCTCGACGTCGAACGGACGGTCGCGGAAGGCCAGGTCCATCTCCAGCCGCGTGGCCTCGGCCAGGCGCTGGTCGAGCCAGGCGGCGAAGGCCTCCAGCACGCAGCCGGCCGACAATCCTTCCGGATTGGCGACGACGTGGTTGCGGCTGGCGAGGGCTGCGGTCATGTCGCAAGGGATACGACCGCAGGTCTGTCGGAACGGCTAAATCTCTTGGTTTATTGACGTTTACCGCGAGTGGGGCCTCAGCCCTCGGCTTCCGCCAGCTGCTCGGCCAGCTCCATCCACGCGGCCTCGGCCTCGTCGAGCTTGGCCTTGGCGTTGTCGCGGCGCTTCTCCAGTTCGGGCACCTTGGCCGGCGTCTTCACATAGAGCTGCGGGTCGGCCAGCTGGGCTTCCAGTTCGGCCAGGTCCCGGGTCTTGCGGTTCAGCACCTGTTCGGCCGCCTCGACCTTGCGGCGCAGCGGCTCGATGGCGACCTTCCTGGCCGCCGGGGCGGACGCCGTCTCGGCCTTGGCCGGTTCGCGCGCCACCTGGGTCGGCTTCACCGCCTGCTTGGCGCGGTCGAGCACGAACTTGGCGTAGTCGTCCATGTCGCCGTCGAACGGAACGACCTTGCCGTCGGCCGCCAGCCACAGGCGGTCGGCGACCAGCTCCATCAGCGAGCGGTCGTGGGTGATCAGCAGCACCGCGCCCTCGTAGTCGTTCAGGGCGTCGAGCAGGGCCCGGCGGCTGTCGATGTCGAGGTGGTTGGTCGGTTCGTCGAGGATCAGGACGTGCGGGGCGTCCATGGCCACCAGGTTCAGCAGCAGGCGCGCGCGCTCGCCGCCCGACAGGTTGGCGACCGTGGTCTCCTGCTTGTCGAAGTTCAGGCCCCATTGGGCCAGGCGCGAACGGCGCGAGGATTCGCTGGAGTCCGGCATGGCCCGGCGGACGATCTCCAGCGGCGTATCGTTGGGATCCATCGCCTCGATCTGATGTTGGTGGAACCAGCCGACCTTCATCTTCTTGTCGCGGTGCAGTTCGCCGGTCTGGATGTCCAGCGCGCCGGCGATCATCTTGGCGAAGGTCGACTTGCCCGCGCCGTTGACGCCGAGAAGACCGATGCGGTCGTCCAGGTCCATGCGCAGGTTGAGGTTCTTGAGGATCGCGCGGCCCTGCTCATAGCCGACATTGGCCTTTTCCAGCCGGATCAGCGGCGGGGGCAGCGGGCGGGGCGGCGAGGGCAGGGTGAAGGGTGCGACGCGCTCCTCGATCGTGGTGGACACCGGCTCCATCTTGGCCAGGCGCTTCATCCGCGACTGGGCCTGGGCCGCCTTGGAGGCCTTGGCCTTGAAGCGGTCGACGAAGGATTGCAGGTGGGCGCGCTCGGCGTCCTGCTTGGCCTTGGCCGACAGTTGCAGGCGGGCCTTCTCGGCGCGGCGCTTCTCGAAGTCGTCGTAGCCGCCGGTGTAGAGCTCCAGCTTGCCGCCGGCCAGGTGCAGCATGTGGGTGCAACTGTTGTTGAGCAGTTCGCGGTCGTGGCTGACGATCAGCGCGGTGTGCGGGTACTTCTTCAGCCGCGCTTCCAGCCAGAGGGCGCCTTCGAGGTCGAGATAGTTGGTCGGTTCGTCGAGCAGCAGCATGTCGGGCTCGGCGAACAGCGCCGCGGCCAGGGCCACGCGCATCCGCCAGCCGCCCGAGAACTCGCTCATCGGCCGTTGCAGGTCTTCCTGGGTGAAGCCCAGGCCCGCCAGGATTTCCGAGGCCCGCGACGGCGCGGAGTCGGCGTCGATCTCGATCAGCCGGCTCCAGATCTCGCCCATCTCCTCGGGATCGGCGGTCTCCAGCCGGGTCAGCAGGTCGTGACGCTCCTCGTCGGCCTCCAGCACGGTGTCGAGCAGGGTGACGGGCGTGGCCGGGTGCTCCTGGTCCACCGAACCGATGCGGGCGTTCTTGGGCATGCTGATCTCGTCGCCGGCGGCGACCAGGTGCCCGAGGATCAGCTTGAACAGCGTCGACTTGCCCACGCCGTTGCGGCCGATCAGGCCGACCTTGGCCCCGGGAGGCAGGCTGACGGTCGCCTTGTCGAAGAACCGGCGTCCCCAGGCGTCGAAAGTAAGTTCGTTGATCTGAAGCATGTTGGGAACGCGGGGTTGGCGGGGAGGAGGCGCCCGGCTATAAGCCCGCAACCTCCCAATTCACAAACTTTCTCTGTGAGATTTTCGGAATGACCGAACGCACCTTCTCGATCCTGAAGCCCGACGCGACCCGCCGCAACATCACCGGCAAGATCAACGCCGTGATCGAGGAAGCCGGCCTGCGCATCGTCGCTCAACGCCGCGTCCACCTGACCGAAGCTCAGGCCAAGAAGTTCTACGAAGTGCACGCCGAGCGCCCGTTCTACGGTGAACTCGTCGCCCAGATGACCGCCGAGCCGGT
The DNA here is from genome assembly GCF_058807655.1 of Caulobacter sp. GW821-FHT12A07. NCBI lineage: Bacteria > Pseudomonadati > Pseudomonadota > Alphaproteobacteria > Caulobacterales > Caulobacteraceae > Caulobacter > Caulobacter sp. GW821-FHT12A07. The sequence continues at coordinate 235,888 of NZ_JBXAQX010000005.1, read as the reverse complement.
CGTCGTGCAGGTCCTGGAAGCCGAAGGCGCCGTGGCCAAGTACCGCGAAGTCATGGGCGCCACCAACCCGGACAACGCCGCCGAAGGCACCATCCGCAAGCTGTTCGCCCTGTCGATCGGCGAAAACTCGGTCCACGGTTCGGACAGCCTCGAGAACGCGGGCATCGAAATCGCCCAGTTCTTCACCGACGCCGACATCGTCGGCTAAGGCTTTCGAGCTTTAGGTTATGAAAAGGCCGGCGGGGCGACCCGCCGGCCTTTTTGTTTGGGGCTAGTCCTGTTCGCGGGCGCCGTGGCGGATTTCGAGGATCACCACCCGGTCGGGAAAAACGACGTAGCGGATCAGATAGGGCGGGATCACGGTCAGTTCGCGTCGGCCACGGCTGATCGACCGGCCGCGATCCGGCGCTGTTTCGAGGCTGCGGGCGGCGCTGACTAGCCGCGCGGCGAGACGCTGGGCGGCGAGCGGTTTGAATGTCGCGACATAGGCCTGGATCGCGCGAAGGTCCAAGGCCGCGCTACGTGTCCAGACTACTTGAACCACGAGGCCGGAGCCGGCTTCTCGTCGGGCGTGCCCCAGCTTTCCAGCCAGGCGCAGACTTCGTCGTTTGGAATCAGACGGCCGGCGGCGATGTCGTCCATCGCCTCGGCGTGGCGGCGAGCGTCTGCGTCTTCATCGATCTCGTCGAAGATGGAGGGCTCGGACTTCATGCATTGAGCGTATCACGCAAAGCCGAAGAGCGAAAACCGCGCCTCAAAGCCCCCGTACGAACGCGCTCAGCACCGCCGGATAGAGCCTGTGCTCTTCCTTCAGCACCCGCGCCGCCAGCGCATGATCATCGTCGCCGGCCTCGATCGCCACCCGCGCCTGGCCCAGGATCGGACCTTCGTCCACCCCGGCCGTGACCAGATGCACCGTGCAGCCGGCTTCGGCATCACCCGCCGCGATGGCGCGGGCGTGGGTGTCGAGGCCCGGATACTTGGGCAGCAGGGACGGATGGATGTTCAGCATCCGGCCTTCCCACGAGTCGACCAGGAACGGGGTGAGGATGCGCATGTAGCCGGCCAGGGCGATGACCTCGATCCCGCGCTCACGCAGGGCCGCGTCGACCGCGCGCTCGTGGGCCTCGCGGTCCTTGCCGAACGGCTTGCTCGGCACGCACAGCGCCTCGATCCCGGCCGCCTCAGCCGTGGCCAGACCCCCGGCGTCAGCCTTGTTGGCCAGCACCAGGGCGATCTCGAACGGGCAGTCCGGGGGCTGGGCGGCGCGGACCAGGGCCTCCATGTTGGAGCCCCGGCCCGAGATCAGGGCGGCGACCTTGGTCCGCGTGGCCATTAGGCGGCGGCCAGCTGGCCGCAAACAAACGCGTCTTCGCCAGCGTTGAGCAGGGCGGCGAGCACCGGCTCCACGTCGGCTTGCGCGACGATCAGGATAAAGCCGACGCCGCAGTTGAAGGTGCGGCGCAGTTCGTGAGCGTCGATCTGGCCGACCTCTTGCAGCCACTCGAACACGGGCGGCAGGGGCCAGGCGTTCCAGTCGAACTGCGGAACCAGGCCCTCGGCGATGCAGCGCGGCGGGTTCTCGATCAGGCCGCCGCCGGTGATGTGGGCGCCGCCCTTGACCCGGCCCGACTGCAGCAGCGGCAGGAGCGACTTCACATAGATGCGGGTCGGAGCCATCAGAGCCTCGGCCAGCGTCTTGCCGTCTTCAAACGGGCAGGGGGCGTCCCAGGCCAGGCCCGAACGCTCGACCACGCGGCGCACCAGCGAATAGCCGTTCGAGTGCGGGCCCGACGAGCCGATGCCGATGATCACGTCGCCGGCCCGCTGCTTGTCCAGCTTGGGCAGGACGCCGTCGCGTTCGACCGCGCCGACCGAGAAGCCGGCCAGGTCGTATTCGCCGTCATTGTACATGCCCGGCATCTCGGCGGTCTCGCCGCCCACCAGGGCCGCGCCGGCCAGCTTGCAGCCCTCGGCGATGCCGGCGACCACGCTCTTGGCGGTCTCGACGTCCAGCTTGCCGGTGGCGAAGTAGTCCAGGAACATCAGCGGCTCGGCGCCCTGCGCCAGCAGGTCGTTGACGCACATGGCCACCAGGTCGATGCCGACCGTGGCGTGCATGCCCGCGTCGATGGCGATCCGTAGCTTGGTGCCGACGCCGTCGGTCGTCGTAACCAGCAGGGCGTCCTCGTAGCCGGCCGCCTTCAGGTCGAACAGCGCGCCAAAGCCGCCGAGGCTGGCTTCCGCGCCGGGGCGGCGGGTCGCCTTGGCCAGCGGCTTGATGGCGTCCACAAGGGCGTTGCCGGCATCGATGTCGACGCCCGCCTGGGCGTAGGTCAGGCCGCCGGCTTGGTCGGTCTTCGGATCGCTCATCGGGTCGCTCATCTGTGGTTCCAGGCCCTTCGCGGACCCTCTCGGGCGCTTTGGGACAGAAAAGTGGCTGCTCCGCAACGCTTGACGCTTGCAGACTCGGGGGTGCGCGAGGCTATTAGCAGCCGATGACGCCGATCACCACCACCGCCGCGCTGGCGGAGTTCTGTAATGGTTTGAAGGGGCAGCCCTTCATCGCCGTGGACACCGAGTTCATGCGCGAGACCACCTATTGGCCCAAGCTCTGCTTGATTCAGGTCGCTTCGCCGTCTTCGGACGCCGTGATCGACCCGCTGGCGGACGGCCTCGACCTCGAGCCGCTGCTCGAACTGATGCGCGACGAGACCCTGCTCAAGGTGTTTCACGCCGCCCGTCAGGACGTCGAGATCTTCAACAATCTCAAAGCGATGCCAACGCCGCTGTTCGACACCCAGGTGGCCGGCATGGCCGCGGGTTTCGGCGAGCAGATCGCCTATGACGCCCTGGTGCGTCAGATGCTGAAGATCGAGATCGACAAGTCGAGCCGCTTCACCGACTGGGCGCGCCGCCCGCTGACCGACGCCCAGCTGGCCTACGCCCTGGCCGACGTGACGCACCTGGCGCGTCTGTTCCCGGTGCTGCGCGATCGCCTCCAGGAATCGGGCCGCCTGGCCTGGGTCGAGGAGGAGATGAAGGCGCTCAGCGATCCGGCCGCCTACGACGTCGACCCGGAAAAGGCCTGGCGCCGTCTGCGCCCGCGCAAGACGCAAGCCAAGTATCTGGCCGTGTTCAAGGCCGTCTCGGCCTGGCGCGAGCGCACCGCCCAGCAGCGCGACCAGCCGCGCGGCCGCATCCTCAAGGACGAGGCCATCGACGAGCTGGCCACCCAGGCTCCGACTTCGCTGGACGGCCTGAACACCCTGCGCGGCGTGCCCAAGGGCTTCGGCGGCAGCAAGTTCGGTCCCGACCTGCTGGCCGCGATCAAGGCCGCCCTGGCCGATCCCGAGGGCTACGCCCCCGTGGTCGACAAGCCCGGTCCGCCGCCGCCGCCCTCGGCCGGCGCCGTGGTCGAGCTGCTGAAGGTTCTGCTCAAGGCTCGCGCCGAAGAGGCCGGCGTGGCGTCCAAGCTGATCGCCACTGTCTCGGATCTCGAAAAGATCGCCGCCGACGACGAGGCTGAAACTCCGGCCCTGCAAGGCTGGCGTCGCGACGCCTTCGGCACGGACGCCTTGAAGATCAAGCGGGGCGAACTGGCCCTGGTGCTCGACGGGACCAAGGTCCGTGTCGTCGAGGTTCGCCGGGCTCCCCGCCCGGCCTGATACCGTCGTTCCGGTGGCGCGACTCAAAAGGGGTTGCGCCGCCGACGACCCGGCGCGAAGAGCAAGCGCTGCTTTTGTGCAAGACGGCACAGCGGCCATTTGGCCGACATGTTTTGACAAAATCATCGTGACCTCCGGACGCTATAAGGGCGTCGCGGAGATGTCGGCCGTGGGGACGGCCGAAGACTGGGGATTTAGGTCGAGTTGGCGTACGCGGAACAGGATCCGTGGCTGGTCAGGGCCGCGCGCAGTTATGCAAGACCGGCAAAGGCCCTGCGGCAGCAGATTCCTCTGCGTCTCTTTGTCATCGCGATGGTCTGTGCGGCGATCGGCCTAGCGCCGCGCTTTTCCTTCATGCTGCCTTGGGCGTTCGCCTGTCTCGCGGCGCAAGGTCTCCAGGCCGTGGCCCTGCGCGGCTTCGAGGGAAATCCGGGCCGCTGGGTTCTCGCCTGCCTGGGCGCTGACTTCCTGCTGGCCGTCGCGTTCGGCTGGCTGGCGGTGCCGCTGTGGCGAACGGGCCTGCCCGCCGGCGCGGCTGGCGGCGCTCTGCTTCTGGCCGGCTCGGTGATGACCGCTCTGATGGGGGCCAAGGGGTCGCGAATGGCCTTCGCGGTCACCGCCACGCCGCATCTGGCCTATCTCTTCGTCTCGCCGGTCCTGGCCGCCAACCACGAGGACGTGGGTGTGAAGGCCTTCCTGATCGGCGGCGGACTGATGGTGCTGGTCACATCGCTGGTCTTCGGCTGGTCGCGCCAGACCCTGATGGCCGAGCGCGAGGCGAGGACGGCCGCTGAGATCCGTCGCGAACAGGCCGTGGCCGCCGACGCCGCCAAGAGCGCCTTCGTCGCCATGGTCAGCCACGAGCTGCGCACGCCGCTCAGCGCCATCCTGGCCGGGGCCGGCGAGATCGCCCGCACCTCGCGCGGCCAGGCCCGGGGCAAGGCCGGTCTGATCGCCGACGCCGGCGTGATGATGCGGGCCTTGCTGAACGACCTGCTCGACCTGTCGAAGATCGAGGCCGGGCGCATGACTGTCGAGACGATCGACTTCGCGCCGCGCCTCCTGATCTGCGACACCCTGCGGTTCTGGCGCGCCGAGGCCCGAGACAAGGCCTTGGCGCTGCGCTTCACCGGCGGCCGCCACCTGCCGCGCTGGATCAAGGGCGACCCGGTGCGGCTGCGCCAGGTGCTGAACAATCTGCTGTCCAACGCCATCAAGTTCACGCCCGAGGGCCGCATCTGCGTGGCGCTGGAGATGACCCCGCGCGCCGAGGGCGGGCTGCTGCTGACCCTGGCGGTCACCGACACCGGGCCGGGTCTCGGCCCCGAACAGTTGGCGCGCCTCTTCACCGCCTACGACCAACTGGGCGCCGACACGGCCCGCACCTTCGGCGGCACGGGACTGGGCCTGGCCATCAGCCGCGATCTGGCCCGCCTGATGGGCGGCGATCTCGCCGCCGAGCCGGTCGAGGGGCCGGGCGCGCGCTTCGTCCTGACCCTGCCGGCCCCGGTCGGCGAGGAGCCGCCGACGCCCGAGCCGCTCGACGCGGCCGCCGACGGTTTCGACGACGCACCGGCCGTCCTGGTGGTCGACGACCACGAGATCAACCGCCGCACCCTGGCCCAGGTGCTGGAGGCCTTCGGTCTGGACGTCACCCTGGCGGCCGACGGCGAAAGCGCGCTGGTTCTCGCCGGCGAGACGCGCTTCGACGTGGTGCTGATGGACGTCAACATGCCCGGCCTCGACGGGCTGGACACCACCCGCCGGCTGCGCGCCGACGGCCTCAACCAGCAGACGCCGGTGGTGGCGGTGACCGGCGCGGTCAGCCCGGCCGAGATGGCCGCCTGCCGCGCGGCCGGTATGCAGGATTTCGTCGAGAAGCCGTTCGAGGTCGCCGCCCTGCACGCCGTCCTGGTGCGAGTGCTGGGCGCCGCCTAGGCTGGGTCAGCCTGCCAGGTGGACTACAGCTTGGCTCGCCGCCAGCCCCAGGGCGCCCAGCACCACCAGGTGATAGGCCGCGCCGAGCAAGACGGTCCGCTTCACCGACCAGCCTTCCTTGGCGCCGAACGCGGTCGCCACGTCCTGCTGCAATCGCCTGGCGGGGCTTTCGACGGCCTTCGAGCCGGCGTTGGCCAATCGTACGATGTCGCCGCGTGGTGGGCTCGAAGGCGCTTGGATCTGGTCCTGATGTTCGTAGGCGACTTGCTTCTGCATGCCGGCTTTCTCCCCGTGCTGAGACGAGGAGCTTCAGCTTGGCGTGGCTAACAAACCATGCTCGCGGAACGGCGTTCCGCCTGCGGCGCGCTGTCGCGGGCTTCAGACAGGAAAGCCTATAGCGGCGCGATCTTCAGCTTCAGGCTCAGCACCTGGGCCAGGGTCGAGGCCCGCTTGGCGGTCTGTTCGCCCAGCAGCATGGCCGCATAGCCCTCTTCGGCCGACAGCTGGACGTCGCTCTTGTCGATCGTCAGTCGCGAGCGCGACAGCAGGGCCGGGCTGCGGCCCGACAAGTCGCAGCCCAGGCGGATGGCCGCGCCCAGGGCCCGGGCGCGCTTGATGCGGGCGGGGCTGAGCAGGCGTTCCAGCACGTCCAGCTCCGGCGGGGTGAAGGCCGTGGCGTGGCGGGCGAAGGCGGCGGCGGCCAGGAAGGCGCGTTCGGCGTGGGTCTGGCCGGCGATCGGGGCGCGCAGCACCTGCTCGAACACCAGATCGGCGCGATGGTCCGGGTGCAGGCGCGCGCCGAGGTCGGCCAGACGGCAGGCGGCGGCCGTCAGCACCGCGTCGCGGCCGTCGAACAGCGGCTCCAGCTTGTCGAAGGCCGGCGTCAGCCAGGTCTGCAGCGCCACGCCCAGGTCGTCGGCCACGCCCTGGCGGGCCGTCAGCGAGGCGCAGCCCTCGATCAGCGGGTCCAGGCCCCGCACGCGCGGCGGCATGGCCTCGAACAGCAGCCCTTCGCGCACGCCGAAGGCCGAGATCTCGATGCGCTTGAGATCCAGGCGCTCGATCAGGCTTTCCAGCACGATGGCGGCGTAGGGCAGGGTCTCGATCCGCTTCTTGGACATGCCCTCGATGCGTTCGAGCGAACTTTTCGACTGGTGCGACACCAGGCGCGCGGCCTCCAGGGCCTCGACGCGGCCGATCTCGTACTGGTGCACCACCTGCAGCGGATATCCCGACAGCCGCATGTGCAGCAAAGCCAGGTTTCGCCAGGCGCCGCCGACGGCGTGGAAGGTGTCGGCCTTGAAGGCCTCGGCCACGGGGGCCAGGCGCTGGGCGGCCAGGCGGCGCACGCGGTCGGCGTCGAAGCCTTCGGTCAGGCCCAGGCTGAACGGACCCAGCGGCAGGGTCACGCCCTGGCCGGCCCCGGTCGTCTCCAGCCGCACCAGCTCAAGGCTGGCCCCGCCCAAGTCGCCGACCACGCCCGTGGCGTCGGGCGTTCCGGCCAGCACGCCGAGCGCGGCGTAGCGGGCTTCTTCCTCGCCGGAGAGAATGCGGATCGAAAGGCCCGTCTCCTCCAGCACCCGCTTGACGAAGGCCGGACCGTCGGAGGCCTCGCGCACGGCGGCGGTGGCGGCGACGAAGGTCTCGGCCGGCTGCACGGCCTTCAGCACCGCCTTGAAGCGCTTCAGCGCCGCCATCGTCTGGGTGACGCCATCAGGGGCCAGACGGTTCTTGGAGCCGAGTTCGCGGCCAAGGCCGGCGAGCACCTTCTCGTTGAACACGGTCCAGATGGCGCGGCCTTCCAGCCGGTACACCACCAGGCGCACCGAGTTCGAGCCGATATCGATCACGGCCGCGTCGCGCGGCGCCGAGAGGGGCATGAGGCTGGTTTAACGCATTCGGCGCTCAGGGGAAGCGGCGGCCTTGGACGAAACCGTCACGAAAGCCGTCGCTCCCCAGGTTTTGGGCGCCGGATCCTAGCGCTTGCGCTTGGGGCCCACGTGGTCGAAGGCCCGCGGCAGGTCCTGCACGTGATGCCCGCGGCCCGACAGGCTGGGATTGGTCATGAAGTATTCGTGGGCCGAGAACGCGCCCTTGCTCTCCCAGGCCGGATCGCGGGCGTAGTGGCCCTCGCTGTCGAGGCGCCAGCTCTGGGCCTCGTCGTTGAGGTTGGCGACCATGATCTGGCTCAGCACCTGCTGGTGCACGGTCGGGGTCTCGACCGGCACCAGGCTTTCCACCCGGCGGTCGAGGTTGCGCGGCATCCAGTCGGCCGAGCTGATGAAGGCGCGGGTCTGGGCGCTGGGCATGTCGGCGCCGTTGGCGAAGGCCACCACGCGGCTGTGCTCCAGGAAGCGGCCGACGATCGACTTGACGCGGATGTTCTCCGACAGTCCTGCAATCCCAGGCCTCAAACAACAGATGCCGCGCACGACCAGATCGATCTGCACGCCGTCCTGGCTGGCGGCGTAGAGGGCGTCGATGATCTGCGGATCGACGACGGCGTTCATCTTGGCCCAGATGCCGGCCGGCTTGCCGGCCCGCGCGTTGGCCGCCTCGGCGGCGATCATCGCCAGCAGGTCGGGCTTCAGCGTCTGGGGCGAGAACGACAGCTTCTCCAGCGCGCCGGGCTGGGCGTAGCCGGTGATGAAGTTGAACAGCTTGCCGCCATCACGGCCCATGGCCGGATCGCAGGTGAAGAGGCTGAGGTCGGTATAAACCCTCGCCGTCTGCGGGTGATAGTTGCCGGTGCCGAAGTGGCAGTAGGTGCGCAGGGATTCGCCCTCGCGCCGCACGACGACCGACAGCTTGGCGTGAGTCTTCCAGTCGACGAAGCCGAACACCACGTGCACGCCGGCCCGTTCCAGGTCACGCGCCCACTTCAGGTTATTTTCCTCGTCGAACCGCGCCTTGATCTCCACCAGGGCGGTGACGTTCTTGCCGTTGTCGGCCGCCTCGATCAGGGCCGCCACGATCGGGCTGTCCTTGGAGGTGCGGTACAGCGTCTGCTTGATCGCCAGCACGTTCGGGTCGCGGGCGGCCTGGCGGATGAACTGCACCACCACGTCGAAGCTCTCGAACGGGTGGTGGACCAGGATATCCTTCTCGCGGATCGCCGCGAAGCAGTCGCCGCCGTGGTCGCGCACCCGCTCGGGGAAACGGGCGTTGTAGGGCTTGAACTTTAGGTCCGGGCGATCGGGTGGGATCAGCTCGCTCATCTGGGCCAGGCCCAGCTTGCCGTCGACCAGCACCACGTCCTCGGGCTGGGCGCGCAGGCCCTCGGTGATGAACTCGCGCAGGTCGGCGGGCATGGTGGTCTGGATCTTCACCCGCACCACGCGGCCGAGGCGGCGCTTCTTGAGGCGCGCCTCGAACTCGCGCACCAGGTCTTCGGCCTCTTCTTCGATCTCCAGGTCGCTGTCGCGGATCAGGCGGAACAGGCCTCGGCCCTCGACCTCGTAGCCGGGGAACAGGTGGTCGAGGAACAGGATGATGAAGCTTTCCAGCGCCACGATCTTGCGTTCGCGCTTGCGGCCCTTCAGCGGACCGGCCGAAAGCTCCCAGAAACGCTGCACCTGGTTGGGGATCGGGGCCAGGGCGTAGAGGTGCTTGTCGTCCGAGATCCGGCGCAGCTTCAGCGCCAGGCAGAAGCCCAGGTTCGGGATGAACGGGAACGGGTGGGCCGGATCCACCGCCAGCGGCGTCAGCACCGGGAAGATGCGCGACTTGAAGATCTCCTCGGCCCGCTCGCGGTCGGCGCCGACGATGTCCTTGGCGTCCAGCAGCTTCAGGCCCTCGGCCCAGAGCTCGGCGCGCACCTCGCGCCAGATCTTCTGCTGCTCGCTCATCAGCTCGAAGGCCGAGGCGTTGATGCGGGTCAGCTGCTCGCCGGGGGTCAGGCCGTCCTGGCTGACCACGCGCACGCCCTCGCGCACCTGGCCCTTCAGGCCGGCCACGCGGACCATGTAGAATTCGTCGAGGTTGTTGGCGCTGATCGACAGGAAGCGCAGGCGCTCCAGCAGCGGGTGGCGCGGGTTGGCGCTTTCCTCGAGAACGCGCTGGTTGAAGGCCAGCCACGAGAGTTCCCGGTTGAAGAACCGCTCGGGCGCGGCCAGCAGGTCTTCGTCGAGCACGAGGCGCGCGCGATCCTCGGGCGCGGTCTCCACCTTGTGAGGGGCGGGCGCGAGGGCGGCGGCGTCGGTCATCGTCTACTCCAGGGCAACGGTCCGCATCGTGACCGAGCCTGATGACAGCCGCAAGACAAACGCCGTTTCTTCAAGCGGATCGAGGCGTTCCGTCAGTCCTCGAAGCCGTCCTCGTCGCCGAAGGCCAGGATCTGGGCGGCGAAGGCGCGGGTGATTCCACGACCGCTTTCCGACGCCGCCTCGTCCAGCAGCGCCACCAGGGCCACGGCCTCGGGCGCGCTGCGCGGGATGCGGCGCAGCAGGAAGGCGTAGACGTCGTCGGCGGGGCGGATCAGGCGATCGGCGAAGGCGCGGCGCAGCACGGCCTCCAGCACCACGTCGTCGGGCTCGTCGATGAGGGCGGCGGTCAGGGCGTTGAGGCGCGAGCGCAGGTCCGGCACCACCGTCTGCCATTCCAGCGGCGCGGTCTGGGCCGTCAGCAGCAGGCTGCCGCCGTCGACCCCGGCCATGTTCAGCAGGTGGAACAGGTCCTCGTCCGATACCACGCCGCCCAGGGCGCGGCGGTCGGCGTCCTCGACCAGGATCGGGCGGCCGCGCAGGGCGGGCAGGTCCAGCGGCGCGAGGTTGGGATCGGCGGCGTCGATGATCACGGCGCCGGCCTGGGCGGCCCAGGCGCGCGCCAGATGCGTCTTGCCGCTCCCCGACGGGCCGATCAGGGCCAGGCGGCCGTTCGGCCACGCCGGCCAGGCGTCGACGGCGCGCACGGCGTCCTCGTTGGCCGGCGAGACGGCGAAGTCGTCCCGCTCGAAGCTGGGCGGACGTTCCAACGGCAATTTCAGCTGGCTCAAGGTCGGGGCGAAGTCACATGGTGAATGGGTTGGCAAGCTATAGGCGGCTGGGACTCCGACAGCGAGACGGCGAACCGGCGCGCTTGGGGATAGAGCGGGCGATAGGTGTGGACGCTGGTCCAGGGTGTGGACGCTAATGTGGACGCCCGTGTGGATGGTTGTGGTCAGATGGTTTCCAGCACCGTCGCGCCGTCCGGCGCCACGGCGTGCAGCACGTGGAAGCGGGCGCCGAGGCGTCGGCTGGCCAGCGCCTGGGCGATGCGCCGGGCGCGAGTCAGGGCCGGCTCGTTCGAGGCCAGCCGCCGCCACTCCAGCCCGACCGGCGACAGCACATAGACGCCGAACGAGGTCGGGGCGGGTAGCGACGCGCCCAGGCCGTGCTCGCCCTCCATCGTCACCGTCGCCAGCGAAGTGGCGGCCATCGGCAGGTTGAAGGTGTCGCCGCCGCCGGAGATCAGGCCCGCCGCCTCCAGGGCGACGGCTTCCGGCTTGCTGAAGCCGCAGGCCTCCTGGAACACCACGTCGTTCAGCGAATGGGCGGCGGCCGTGGCGAAGAGGCCGATGGTTCGCGTCGGCAACTCAGCCAGCAGACGCATGGCGTGCACCGAGAAGCTGCCGGGCGACAGCATCTCGCCGGCCAGCACCATGCCCCACAGCGTGAGGGCCCGATCACCGTGGGCGCGTTCCACGTGATCGACGAAGGCGTTCATCCAGGCCGGATCGACCGTGGCCTGGGTCCGGCCGCGCGTGGCGTGCTCGGCGATGCGGGCCACCGTCTCGCGCGCCGTCTGGCGGCGGGCGAACTCGCGAAGCTGGGTCGAGACCGCCCGCGACAGCAGGGCGTCGGACCCCGTCGCCGCGCCCATCAGGCCGGTCGCGAAGGCGGGCGGGGCGTCGTGGCCTTCGGGGCCGGCGACCAGGCGTCCCAGAACGGCGGGACGGACGGGCGACGAGGTCGGCGTTTCAATCGACAGGTACAACGGACTCTTGGCCTCGCGCGGAATGCGTCATGATCCGGCGGTCGGCGTGTCAAATCGGCCCGCCGCCATGATTCTCAGCGACCTTCAGGCAAGGCTCGCGCCATTCCGGAGCGCCCTCTGGCCCAGACCGCCGCCACCGCCGACCTCGCCGCCTGGCGCGCCGAGATGACCAAGCCGCCCGGCGCGCTGGGCCTGGCCGCCCGTGCGGTGCAGTTGAAGGTCAACAGGATCATCCCGGAAAAGGTCCACGCGGCGATCACCGCCGCCATGCAGGGCATGACCCGGGCCATTCTGACGGGCTCGGACTTCGCCACCGGCGCGCCGCTGGTCCAGGCCACGCTCGACGAGCGGCTGGTTCGCGTGCGGGCGGCCATCGACGGATGGAAGAAGGCCGCCGCCGCCGAGGGCGGGATCGCCGGGGCAGGGGGCTTCGTCCTGGCCGCCGCCGACTTTCCGCTGCTGATGAGCTTCAAGATCAAGCTGCTGTTCGAGATCGCCGCCGCCTTCGGTCACGACGGGGCCGAACTCTCCGAGCGGCTCTACATCCTGCACATCTTCGAGCTGGCTTTTTCGGACTCGGGCCATCGCGCCCGGGTGTTCGAGGCCATGGATGGCTGGGACCAGCGCCAGCACCCGACCGACCTCTCCGGCTTCGACTGGCGCGCCTTCCAGCAGCAGTACCGCGATCACATCGACCTGGCGAAACTGGCCCAGCTGCTGCCGGTGGTCGGCGCGCCGGTCGGGGCCATCGTCAACTGGCGCCTGGTCGAGAAGCTGGGCCACACGGCAGTCATGGCGTACCGGATGCGGCTTGAGGCGCAGCCGGCGCTAACCTGATCCCTCTCCCCTTGCGGGAGAGGGTGGCCTGCGAAGCAGGTCGGGTGAGGGGTCTCTCAGAACCCTCCGCAACGACGGCGGTTCAGCCGCACGAAGCGTCCGGCGGCGGCGCGACCCCTCATCCGTCGGCTATCGCCGACACCTTCTCCCGCAAGGGGAGAAGGAATTAGGCCAGCGCCTGCTCGATCGCCTTCTGCAGGTTCTCCGGGCTCTCGGCGCCGACCACCGCCACCTTGCCGGCGAAGATCGCCACCGGCACGCCGGTGACGCCGCCCTGCACGGCCATGGCGTGCTGCTGGGCGACCACGTCCTTGTCGGCGCCGTCCGACAGCAGGCCCAGCACCGCCACCTCGTCCATGCCCGCGCCCTTGGCGATGTCGGCCAGCACGACCGGATCGCCGATGTCGCGACCCTGCTCGAAATAGGCCGCGAACAGGGCCTCGACCACCTCGTCCTGCACGGCCGCGCCGCGCGCCCAGCGGATCAGGCGGTGGGCGGCGCTGGTGTTGGGCGACAGGGCGATCTTGTCGAAGGCGAAGTCGATGCCTTCCTCGGCCCCGGCTTCCTGCAGCGCCTTGTGCACGGCCTTCAGCCGCACCGGGTCCTTGAACTTGCTGGCCATGTAGGCGGCGCGATCGACGCCTTCCTCGGGAAGGGTGGGATCCAGCTGATAGGGACGCCAGACGACGATCGGCTCGAGGTCCGGACGGGCGGCCAGGGCGCTCTTCACCCGCCGCCAGCCCAGATAGCACCACGGGCAGACAACGTCGGCGACGACGTCGACGGTGATCGGCTGACCCATTGGAAGCTCCTACAGACTAGACGGCTTTCTGGAGCGCCAGCGAGGCGGCGCGTTCCAGCGCGTGGATGGCGGTTTCGCCGGGCTCGATCTGGGCCACGCCGATGTCGAACTCACAGACGAACGGGCTGCGGTCCTCGCCGGCGTCGAAGGCCGTGCAGCCGATGACGGCGGCGATGCGCTCGGCGGCGGCCTTGGCGGCGGCCAGGTTGGTGGCGGGCAGGGCCAGGGCGAAGACTTCCGGCGCCAGGCGGGCGGCGGTGTCCTCGACGCGGACCAGGCGGCCGACCATCGAGCCGATCTGCGGGATGGCCCGGTCGAGCCAGCCGTTCTGCCGCGCCCAGACGACCTCGGGCTTGTCGGCGACGCGCAGCACGCCGATCGACAGCGGCCGTCCACGCTCGCGCGCCGCGCCGGCCAGCCGCGCCAGGTGGGCGGCGAACAGGTCACGGGTGAAGAGGCCGGTGGCCGCGTCCATCAGGCCCGAGCTGCGGGCCTTCTCCAGCGCGCCGCGAATGGCTTCACCGCGACGGTAGTTGCGGGCCAGCTCGATGACCCGGCGGGCGGTGTCGCCCTCCGGCGTCTGGGGCGAGGCCACGTCGGAGACGCCGCGATGGAACGCCTCGGACATCGTCACATAGCTCTCGGCGTTCATGTAGAGCAGCGCCGGGATGTGGAAGAGCCGCGTGTTGCGGCGCATGCCGGCGGCGATCGACATCGCCTCCTGCTGGTTCTCGCCGGCCCACAGCACCACCGCGTCGAAGGCCCGCTCGTGCAGGTAGTCGAAGGCGGTGTAGGCGGTGAAGGCGCCGACCACGTCCGCGCCGCCCCGGGTCAGGGCGTTGGAGAGGGCCAGGAACTGCGGGGCCGGCTCGCCGATGGCCAGTACGCGATAGGGCGTGGCCGTGGGCTCGGGCAGGTCCAGCCGGCGGCCGCGATCGCCGAAGGTGGTCAGGCGAAGCTCGAACTCTTCCTCGGCGATGGCCGTGCGGACCAGGGATTCCAGGCGCAGCACCGCCTGCGACGGATGCAGCGGGGGCGACAGGGTCAGGTCGAAGGCGGCCTGGCCGGCGTCCGTGCCCGGCTCGCCGATGGCGATCACCGGCAGGCGGCGCGGGGCCACGGCGGCCTTGAGGCGGCGAGCCAGCGTCTGGCTGTCGGGACCGGCGGCGTCGATGTCGACGATCACGGCCTCGATCTGCAGATCGCCCAGCGCCGCCAGGGCCGCATAGGGGCCGCGGGCGGTGATGGTGCGCCAGCCCAGCCGGTCCAGCCCCTCGGAAAGGGGACCGGCCCGCGTGTCGTCACGCGCCACGATCAGGATCCGGGCGTTCACCGCCAAATTCGTTCTCCGCTGGCGCAGGGCCTCGATTCGCGAGCCAACATAGCAGAGGCGGGGGTGCGGCAAAGGGATGCAAGGTCGCAGCCTTTACCTTGTCGACAGGTGGTTTGCGGCCGGGCTTGCCTGACCGAGCGTCAGCCGGGTCCTACTGGCGCCAACAGAACAGAAAACAGGAGGAACGCATGGGCCAGGGACCGCTGTCGGGGCTGAAGGTGCTGGAGTTCGCCGGGATCGGCCCGGGGCCGTTCTGCGGCATGCTGCTGTCGGACCTCGGCGCCGACGTCGTGCGCATCGACCGCAAGGGTTCGGGCCGCTCCTCGCCCGCCGATGTCACCGCCCGCGGCCGTCGCTCGGTGGCGCTGGACCTCAAGCAGCCCGCCGCCGTCGAAACCTGCCTGAAGCTGATGGAGACCGCCGACGCGGTGTTCGAGGGCTTCCGTCCGGGGGTGATGGAGCGCCTGGGTCTTGGTCCCGACGTCGCCCTGGCCCGTAATCCCAAGCTCGTCTACGGCCGCATGACCGGCTGGGGCCAGACCGGCCCCTACGCCAAGGCCGCTGGCCACGACATGAACTACATCGCCATCACCGGCGCTCTCGACGCCATCGGCACGGAGGACAAGCCGATCCCGCCGCTGAACCTGGTCGGCGACTTCGGGGGCGGGGCGCTCTATCTGGCCTTCGGCCTGCTGGCGGGCGTGATCCATGCGCGCGAGAGCGGCCAGGGCCAGGTCATCGACTGCGCCATGAGCGACGGCGCGGCCTCGCTGATGGCGATGTTCTACGGCTTCAAGGCCATGGGCATGTGGCGCGAGGGGCGGCGGAGCAACCTGCTCGACGGCGGGGCCCACTTCTACGACACCTACCAGTGCGCTGACGGCAAGTGGGTGTCGATCGGCTCGATCGAGCCGCAGTTCTACCTGCTGCTGCTGGAGAAGACCGGGATCACCGACCCGCACTTCCAGGCCCAGATGAGCCGCGAGGACTGGCCCGCCCTGCGCGAGAAGCTGGCCGCCGTGATCGCCACCAAGACCCGCGACGCGTGGTGCGAGCTGATGGACGCCACCGACGTCTGCTTCGCCCCGGTCCTCTCCATGGACGAGGCCCCCGACCACGCCCACAACAAGGCCCGCGAGACCTTCGTCGAGATCGCCGGCGTCATCCAGCCCGCGCCCGCGCCACGCTTTTCGGCCACCCCCGGCGTCATCCAGGGCCCGCCGCCGAAGATCGGGGCCGACAACGCCCAGGCTCTGTCGGACTGGGGCTTCGATGGCGCGGCCATCGCCGCGCTGGAGGCGTCTGGGGCGCTGTAGGGGCGAGGTTTTCGCACCCCCGCCAAACTGACAACCACGTTCAGGCGCGGTTCAGGCGGCGAATCCTAATTTCGACCTGTAACCGGCCGCTGCGCCAACCCGTCCCTCGATGTGGCGTCCGGTTCAGGCAAGTCCTGCGGAGACGCGTCGCTTTCCCTGAGGCGGCGCGTCTTTGACTGTTTGACGACAAGCCGAGCCGCCAAGGGTTGCTTCACCGGGCGACGGCAGGCAGTTTCCGGCGGATGCAGCCCCCCAAGGCCCCCATCCGCTGGCGAGACCTCGATCTCGACCCGATCCACTGGATCCAGGAAATTCTCCGCGTCCTCGGCCTGGCCCTGTCCCGGCTGTGGGGGCGCGACGTCATGCTGTATGTCGGCGGCGTCTCGTTCTTCGCCCTGCTGGCCGTGTTCCCGGGCCTGGCCATCCTGATCGGGCTCTACAGCCTGCTGCTGGATCCCAGCACAGCCGCCCGCCAGGCCGACGCCCTGGCCTTCATGATGCCGACCGGCGCCCGGCCTATCTTCCAGAGCGAGATGCAGCGCCTGGCCCATGCGCCGGTCTACACCGTCTCGCTGCAGAGCCTCGTGATCCTGGTCATCGGCGTCTACGCCGCCCATCGCGGCTTCAAGGCCCTGCTGGCCGGCCTGTCGTTCATCCATGACGAGGAGGACCAGCGCGGCTTCTTCGGCTTCAACCTGATGGCGCTGTTCGTGCTGATCGCGGCCTTCGGCCTGCTGTTCGCCATGTCGGGCATCTTCCTGACCTTCCGGCTGCTCTCCAGCACCCTGGACCTGCGGCCGCTGCAGGGCGTCTCGTGGATCCAGAGCGAGTGGAGCTGGGCGACCTTCGGCCTCGTGGTCGGCATGACCCTGATCTACCGCTACGCCATGTCGCGCGTGCCGGTCGGCTGGCGCGCCTCGATCACGGGCGGCGTCGCCGCGGCCCTGTTCTGCGTCTTCATGTCGTGGGCCAGCGCCTTCTACGTCGAGAAGGTGGCCCATCTGGGCGCGACCTACGGCTCGATCTCGGCCGTGATCATCTTCCTGATCTGGCTGTCGTGGAGCGTGAACGCCGTGTTCTTCGGCGGGGCTCTGGCCACCGAGGTCGAGATCGCCCTGGACGAGCGGCCCCAGGCCCTGCTCGACGGCCCCAAGGCCATCGGCCTCAAGGCGCCTTCGTCACCCGAAAGCTGATCGCGCCGGAGGGCAGGTCCTCGACCCCTTCCAGCGTCGCCCCCAACTGGCGGGCGAAATGCGGCACGTCGATGCGGGCCAACGGGTCGTCGGCCAGCAGCCGCACGGTCGCCCCGGCCGGGGCGTGCTCCAGCGCCCGGCGCAGGCGCAAGGTCGGCACAGGGCAGCGATGGCCCCGGGCGTCGACCTCGATATCGCTCACGAAAACACCTGCTCGGCCTCTTCGCCGCTGAGGATCCGATACTTGCCGGGCTCCAGGTCGCCGGGCAGGGTGATCCCGCCGATCCGCTCGCGGTGCAGGGCGACCACGTGGTTGCCCATGGCCGCGAACATCCGGCGCACCTGGTGGTAGCGGCCCTCGGTGATGGTCAGGCGCGCGGTGGTCTCGTCGACCACGTCCAGCTGCGCCGGCAGCAGCGGCTTTTCCTCGCCTTCCAGCATCAGCGTCCCGCTGGCGAAGGCCTCGCCCTCCTTGCCCGACAGGGGCCGGTCGAGATGCGCCAGATAGGTCTTGGCCACATGCCGCTTGGGCGAGATCACCCGGTGCAGGAAGTCGCCGTCGTCGGTGATCAGCAGCAGGCCCGAGGTGTCCTTGTCCAGCCGCCCCACGCTCGACAGCGCCGGATCGCGCACCTGCCAGCGACGCGGCAGCAGGTCGTAGATCTTGGCCCCGTCCTCCCGGTGCGAGCACACCACGCCAAGGGGCTTGTTCATCAGCAGCACCAGAGGGGCGGGCGGATCCACCGGAACGCCACGGATCATCAGGTGCTGGGGCAGGTCGGCGGTCACCGCGATGCGCTTGCCGGCGTCCTTCAGCGGCACGCCGTCGAAGGTGACCTTGCCCGCCGAGACCAGAGCCTGCACCTCGCGCCGCGCGCCATAGCCCAGATTGGCCAGCAGCCGATCCAGGCGCGCCATCAGCGGCTTGCTCATTTGACGGCCTCGAACACCTTGAAGCCGTTCTGGTCGATCACGGACCGCACCCGCGTGAAGTGCTCGCCCAGCACCGCCTCGTAGGGCAGGTGACGATTGGCCACGAGCCACAGCGCGCCGCCCTTCTTCAGCAAGGCCGCGGCGCCGCGAATGAAGGCCTGGCCCAGCGCCTTGTCCTCGCCGCCGCCTTCATGGAACGGGGGATTGGAGACCACGAAGTCGAGGCCCGAAAGCTCCGGCAGGCCCAGCCGCACGTCGGCATGCGAGAAGCTCACCCGATCGTCGCCGACATTGCGCCGCGCCGCGTCCAGCGCCCGGCGGTCGATGTCGATGAGGGCGAGCTTGGTCACCTTGGGCGAGGCCAGCACCTGGTGGGCCAGCACGCCGATGCCGCAGCCCAGGTCCGCGCCGGCGCCGGAGAAGGCGGGCAGGGCGCTCATCAACAGGGCGGTGCCGGTGTCGAGGCGATCCCAGCTGAACACGCCGGGCTGGGTCCACAGGCCCTCGCCGTCGATGCGGCGCGGCGCGCCCTCGGCCAGGGCCTCGGTGAGACCCGCCGGCGTCTCGGGGCGCAGGGTGATGCAGATACGGTGGTGACGGCGAGCGTCCTCGCCGATCTTGCAGCCGAACGCCTCCAGCTCCTTCTTCAGCCGCAGGCCGCCGCGATCCTTGGGCGCGGCCACGGTCAGCCGGCCGCCCGGCTTCAGTGCGCGCAGCATCTGGGCCAGCACATAGCGGCGCTCCACGGCGCCGGCCGGCGCTAGGGCGACGAAAGCGTCCAGCGAGGCGTCGGCCAGCCCTTCCAGCGGCTCGGCGCCCGGCACGGTCGGGGCCGTCTGGATCGCGCCACGCGGCGTCTCGATCACCTCGCGCGGGGGAAAGCCATATACGGCGGCGGAGGTCGTGTCGGTCATGGGGAAAGGATCTTGGTCGCGGGACTGGAAAGGTCGGGAAGGGGCGTTGGTTACCTTGGCGAGGCCCCGGATGCCAGAGTTTCAGACAAGGGAAGGACCTGAGCCGGCCCGGTTGCGCGCCGCGAGGCGTCCGATCAAGCTGGCGGGATGACCAAGCCGGCCCTGATCCTGATCGACCTGCAGCGCGCCATGCTGCCGCAGAATACCGGCCCCCGGGACAATCCTGGCGCCGAGGACAACATCGCCCGCCTGCTGGCCGCCTGGCGCGAACGTGGTCTTCCGGTCGTGCACGTGCGCCACTTCAGCCGCTCGCCCGACGGCGCCTTCCAACGCGGGGAGCCGTCATCGGAGTTTCAGCCGAGGTTCGAGCCCTTGCCGTCCGAGCACCGTCTGGAGAAGATCGTCCCAGACGCCTTCGCCGGCGGCGAACTCGTGGGCTGGCTGAAGGCGCGCGATCTGTCGCGGTTGGTGATCGTCGGGGTCAGCACCAGCAACTCCGTCGAAGCCACGGTCCGCGCCGCCGCCTGCCAGGGCTTCGATGTCACCGTGCCGGGCGACGCCTGTTTCACCTTCGACAAGGCCGACCTGCACGGCCGGATGCGCCCCGCCGGGGAGTGGAGCCTGTTCAGCCTCTCGAACCTGCACGGCGAATACGCGGTGGTCACGACGACAGCCGAGGTGTTGGCCTCGGCGTCGTGAGAGCGGTGCGTCTGAAGAAGGGGTGGCGGACAGGGTGGGATTCGAACCCACGGTAGGCTTCCACCTACGGCGGTTTTCAAGACCGCTGCCTTAAACCACTCGGCCACCTGTCCGGAGCGGGCGGCTATATCAGCGCTTGTGCTTCGGCTCCAGAACGATCTGTCGCAGGCATCCTTAACCAAGCCTAAAAACATCTGAACGAAGCTGAAACCACGATGGGGGACGACCATCCGGAGTTTTGGCGACGCATGCGGCGCACCTACAGTTCTGAAATCCGCGCGCTGAAGGTCCTGGGGCTGACGGCGCTGGGCGCCGCGGGCCTGGCCGCCTGCGCGACGCCGTCGCCGCGCCTGCCGATCAACAAGCCGGTCGCCAGCAGCTCGCCCGACCGCGAATATCATGGTCCGCCGCCGCCCGGTTACGGCCAGGGCCTGCGCGGCACCGAGAAGCCCTATCAGATCAAGGGCATCTGGTACTATCCGAAGGCGGATCCGGACTACGACGTGGTCGGAACCGGCTCGTGGTACGGCGAGCAGTTCCACAATCGTCGCACCGCCAATGGCGAGCTGTTCGACATGGATCTGCCGTCGGCCGCCCACAAGACGCTGCCCCTGCCGTCGATCGTGGAGGTGACCAACCTCGACAACGGCAAGAAGATGCGCGTGCGGGTCAACGATCGCGGCCCGTTCGTCGGCGACCGCCTGATCGACCTCTCCAAGGCCGCGGCCGACGAACTGGGCTACAAGGGCAGGGGTCTGGCCCGTGTGCGGGTGCGCTATATCGGCCCGGCGCCCAAGAGCGCCGTCGACCAGCCCCGCCGCTTCGCCGCCATTCCGGCCACCCCGCCGCCGTCCCAGCCGGCCTATCGGGAAATCCCGCGCGAGACGGCCGCGAATCTCTATGACCCGCCGGCCGAGGCCCCGTCGTCGCGCGTCACCAAGGTCGATGCACCGTCCAGCGGCGCCTATCGCGTCCAGGCCGGCAGCTTCGCCAACCGCGAAAATGCCCAGCGCGCCGCCGATCGCCTGGCCTCGGCCGGCCGCGTCACCGTCGAGCCGATGGATCGCGGCGGCGGCACCCTCTACCGCGTCGTCGTCAACTGCGGCGCCGACGAGGGCGAGGCCTGGGGCGTCCGCGACCGCGTCGCCTCGCTCGGCTTCGGCGACGCCACGGTGCTGCGGCCCTAAAGAACCTCTATCCGTAAAATCCCCGCGAAAGCGGGGACCCAGGCGTTTTATCGTCGAGCGCCCCGCGTTTCAGAAAAAAAGCCTGGGTCCCCGCTTTCGCGGGGGTTTTACGGTTCGGTGTAGAGCCCACCCAACCAGGTCTGGACAAGCCCCGCGTTCCAGCCGATTTGAGGCCGGTGACCCGCGGAACTTTCATCAGCTTCGAAGGCGGCGAAGGCGCCGGCAAATCCACTCAGGTGCGCCTCCTGGCGCAGCGGCTGGAGACGCTCGGCCACGAGGTCGTCGTCACCCGCGAGCCGGGCGGCAGTCCCGGCGGCGAGGCGATCCGCGAACTGCTGGTGCACGGCGCGGCCGACCGCTGGTCGCCGGTGACCGAAACCCTGCTGATGTACGCCGCCCGCCGCGACCACGTGGAGCGGGTGATCCGTCCCGCCCTGGATCGCGGCGCGGTGGTCGTCTGCGACCGCTTCGCCGATTCGACCCGCGCCTATCAGGGCGCCGGCGGCGATGCGCCGGCCTCGCTGATCGCCAGCCTGGAAGAGCATGTGCTGGGCGCCACGATCCCGACCCTGACCCTGGTCTTCGACCTGCCCGCGACCGTCGGCCTCGAACGCGCCTCCGCGCGGGGTGGGGCTGCGCGCTTCGAATCCAAGGGCCTGGATTTCCACGAGCGGCTGCGCGCCGGCTTCCTGGAGATCGCGCGCCGCGAACGGGATCGCTGCGCGGTGGTCGACGCCACCGCCACCATCGAAGAGGTCTCTCAGGCCGTATGGGAGGCCGTGTCCGAGCGGCTGGACCTGGCATGAGCGACGCGCCTCCGCATCCGCGCGACGTCTTCTCGCTCGACGGCCAGGACAAGGCCGAGGCCGCGTTCATCGACGCCCTGGGCCGTGGCCGGCTGCACCACGCCTGGCTGCTGACCGGTCCGGAGGGCGTCGGCAAGGCGACCCTGGCCTATCGCATGGCCCGCCGGCTGCTGGGCGCGCGGCCCGATCCGGCCTTCGGTCTGCTGGGCTCGGCGCCGTCGGACTTCATCAGCCGCCAGGTGGCGGCCCGCTCGCATCCCGACCTGATGGTGCTGGAGCGCGCCACCGACGACGGCAAGGCCCGCAAGTCCATCCCCGTCGACGAGGCTCGCCTGCTGCCAGGCTTCTTCGCCAATTCGCCGGCGTCCTCGCCTTACCGGGTGGCGATCATCGACGCCGCCGACGATCTCAACGTCAACGCCGCCAACGCCGTCCTGAAGACGCTGGAGGAGCCGCCGGCGCGCGGGATCATCCTGCTGATCAGCCATTCGCCGGGCAAGCTGCTGCCGACCATCCGCTCGCGCTGTCGCCGCCTGGCCGTGCCCGCGCCCGGCGTCGAGCGCGCCGCCGACATGGTCGAGCATCGCCTTGGCCTGGATCGACGCCAGGCCGAGCGCCTGGGCCGCATGGCCCACGGCGCGCCGGGCAAGGCCCTGCAGCTGGCCGCGGCCAAGGCCCTGGAGGCCGACGACACCGCCGGCGAGATCCTGCGCAAGCTGCCCGAGATCGACGAGGCCGCGCTGCTGGCCCTGGCCGACACCTTCAAGGGCGCCGAAGGCCAAGCCCGCTTCGAGCTCTTGTTTGAGCGCCTGGCCGACCAGATCCATTCCATGGCCGTGGGCATGGCCGGCGATCGCACGCCCGCCGGCCTCGACCGCTGGGCCGGCGCCTGGGAGCGGCTGATCCGCTGGCCGATCGAGGCCGAGGCGGTGAACCTCGACCGCGCCGACGTGTTCTGGACGGCGATTGCGGACTTGCGCGCCGCCGCCAAGGCCGCCATCTGACCGCATGCTCATCGACAGCCACGTAAACCTGCACGCGCCCCAGTTCGCCGAGGACCGCGACGCCGTCATCTCCCGCGCCCGCGAGGCCGGCGTCGAGATGATGCTGACCATCTGCGACAAGATCCCCAACTTCCCGGCCGTCCACGCCATCGCCATGACCGAGGCCGACATCTGGTGCACGGTCGGCGCTCACCCGCACGAGGCCAAGGACCACGTCGACCTGACGACCGCCCACCTGGTCGAGCTGGCCGGCAAGCCCCGGGTCGTCGGCATCGGCGAGACGGGACTGGACTTCCACTATGATCTGTCGCCCCGCGAGGTGCAGGCCGCCGTGTTCAAGGAACATGTCGCCGCCGCCCGCCAGACGGGCCTGCCGCTGGTGGTCCACACCCGCGAGGCCGACGACGTCATGGGCCAGATCCTGGAGGAGGAGCACGCCAAGGGCGCCTTCAAGATCCTGATGCACTGCTACACCAGCGGCGCGGACCTGGCCCGCCGGGCCGCCGCCCTGGGCGCCTGGTTCTCGGTCTCGGGCATCGCCACCTTCAAGCAGGCCGAGGACGTGCGTTCCGTGATCCGCGACATGCCGGCCGACCGCATCATCGTCGAGACCGACTGTCCCTATCTGGCCCCCGTGCCGATGCGCGGCCGCCGCTGCGAGCCGGCCCACCTGCCGCACATCGTCGACAAGCTTGCCGAGATCCGCGGCTGGACCCGTGCTGAAGCCGAGCAGCGCTCGGAAGACGCCTTCTTCGCCCTGTTCGACGCGATACCGCGCCCATGACCGGCGGCCGGCTCGAGTTCACCATCCTCGGCAGCGGCTCCTCCGGAGGAGTGCCGCGCGCCGACGGCAATTGGGGCGTCTGCGATCCGGCCGAGCCGAAGAATCACCGCTCGCGCTGCTCGATGCTGGTGCGGCGGCTGTCGGGCGGTGATCCGCGCGGCGACACCACGGTGCTTGTCGACACCTCGCCGGACCTGCGGCTGCAGACCGCCCGGGCGGGCGCCGGCCGTATCGACGCGGTGCTGTTCACCCACGATCACGCCGACCAAGCCCACGGCATCGATGACGTGCGGCCGTTCTATCAGAACCACCGCTTCCGCATTCCGACCTTCATGGACCCGGCCACCTATGACGGCCTGCTGCTCCGGTTCAAATACATCTTCGAGACCAAGGGCGGCTATCCGGCCATCTGCGAGGCGCGTCGTCTGCCGCCGCATGGCGAGGCTTGGAGTATCGATGGCCCAAGCGGCGCGATCCCGGTGGTCAATTTCGACGTCGACCACGGCGAAATCCGCGCCGCCGGCTTCCGCTTCCGCGACGTGGCCTACATTCCCGACGTTCTCGAGATCCCCGAGGCCAGCTGGCCGGCGGTGGAGAACCTCGACGTGCTGATCGTCGACGCCCTGCGCTGGACGCCGCATCCCACTCACGCCACCGTCGAGCGGGCGCTGAGCTGGATCGAGCGGGCCAAGCCGAAGCGGGCGATCCTGACCAACCTGCACATCGACCTCGACTACAACGCCCTGGCCGGCCAGCTGCCGCCGGGCGTCGAGCCGGCCTATGACGGCCTGCGCTTCGAGGTCGCGCTCTAGAGCGGACCGTCGAAGAGGTCGGGACGCTTCAGCCGCAGGGCCTGCAACAGGATCCGGGTCTTGGCGTCTGCGGGCGCGGAACCATTGGTCTCGGCCCACAGCGCGTCGAGCGGGCGCTCGATCACCTCGATGTCCTCGTGCTCCTCGGCCAGGCCGCCGCCGACGTGGGTGCGGTCGGCCGCGCCATATTCGGCCAGGAACAGCGTCATGTGCTCGCTGGACACGCCCGGCATGCTCCAGATCTCGCCGGCCGGAATGATCTCGCGCAGGGTCAGGCCGGTCTCTTCCATCGCCTCGCGGCGGGCGGCGTCGGCCGGCGTCTCGCCGGCGTCGATCAGCCCGGCCGGCGCCTCGACGACGGGCTGGGCTTCCTTCATCAGCAGCGGCGCCCGGGTCAGGCGCACCACTACGGCAACCTTGCGTTCCGGGTCGTAGGGCAGGACCGCGACGGCCGAGCCGTGGTCCTCGACCACGCGCTTGAAGCGCTCGCCGCCCTCGGTCTCCAGGGTCAGCATATGCAGGCGCAGCCAGCCGGAATAGGCCAGGTCGCGGGCGACGATACGGGGAGCGGTCATGGTTTCTGGATAGGCGAGCTGCGCCGTTCCGCCAAGCCGTCTCCAGCGTGCGGGGTTAGTGCACCGTCGCCATGCGCAGGGGCGGGGCTTCTTCCACCGGTTCGCCCATCCGCACGGGCAGGGGGCAGCCGTCCAGGGCCAGGGCGTGATTGAGGGCGCGGGCGAACGTGCTGGCCACCTCGGGCCGCGTCACCAACGGGGCCAGCAGCCTTGCGGCCAGGCCCGGCGCCGCTGCGGCGAGGCCGCAGGCGGTCACCAGCCGCTGCTCGTCCATGGCGTAGCCGGCGCAGTGCGGGCACTGGATCTGCAACGGCCGGACGAGATCGCTCTCGACCAGCAGCATGGTCTGCATGAACAGCGCCGCCGTGCGCGGCGAGGCGTTGCGGGCGAAGGTCGCGCGGATCGCGGCGTCGGCTGGTTGGCCTTGCAGGCGCAGCGCCGCCCAGGTGCGCACGCCCCACAGCAAGAGGCGCTCGCCCCGCGCCAGGCCCTCGGGGCCGGTGTCCTCGAAGTCCATCTCCAGTCCGCAGGCGCAGCTCATTGAGACCTCCAAGTCGGCGGGCAGTCGGCGGACGCAGTTCGGCGCAAAAGGCGTCCGGCGGAGGAGAGCCCCGCCGGACGCAGGCGATGTCATGGGTGAGGGGAGGGAAAACCCGACATCGATTTGCGATTGGTTCGCAACAAGATCTAGGACTCATGTTGTTGCGAGTCAATCGCATAAAATCATATGCAGCCTTAGCGATAGTTCGTGCTTCTATCATCGCTCACCGGTCGCGGAGGGGCGAGGCGGCATGGACTTCGATGTGAGGCGGCGCGGGGGCGTCGCTCTGCTGGCGGCTGTGGCGACGGTTGCGTCGTGGAGCCAGGCCGAGGCGGCGGCCTGGACCCAGCCCAAGGGCGGCAAGGAGGTGATCGTCAGCCTGCGCGCCCAGGACAGCACCCACGGCTTCGACGCCGGCGGCGGCGCGGTCGACATCGTCGACTACCGCAAGACCGAGCTGCAGGCCTTCGCCGAATACGGCCTGACCGACCGGCTGACCCTCGGCCTCCAGGGTTCGGTCCGCCGCCTGCGCACCGCCAACGGCCGCGCCGACGAGCCAGGGCATATCGAGGTCGGGGTTCGCTACCGCCTGCTGGCGCGCGACGGCTGGGTGATGTCGAACCAGACCTCGGTGCGCCTGCCGGGCGGCGACGCCGATCCGGGCGCGGCGCAGAAGGGCTCGCCCGACACCGAATATGACAGCCGCCTGCTGGTCGGTTGGAGCGGAACCGTGGGCGGCCGCGAGGTCTTCGCCGATGTCCAGGGCGGGCTGCGCCGCCGCGACGGCGATCCGCCCGACGAGCGGCGCTTCGAGGCCACGCTCGGCGTGCGGCCCAGGAAGCCGCTGACGCTGATGGCGCAGGCCTATGCCGTCTCGTCGCTCGGAGCCGGGCAGGGCGGCTACGAGGCCTATCGCTACCTGAACCTGGAGCTTTCGGCGGTCTACGCCCTGCCGGCCGGCTGGTCGGCCCAGGCCGGGCTCACCGGCACGGCCTCCGGTCGCAACGCCCTGCGCGAGCGTGGGGCGGTCATCGCCCTCTGGCGACGTTTCTAGTTGGCCGGAACCCGGCGGGCCAGTTCCTCCAGCCGGCGGGCCGGGGCGTCGGAAATGGCGGCCCAAAGCAGGCGGGCCAGCTCAAGGCGATAGACGGCGGCGTAGCCGGCCGTGAACGGAGAGGTCGTGCTGCCGGGCGGTTCGGCGGCCTTGGCCTTGGCCAGGTCGCGGCGGGTCAGCACCAGGGCGCGCGGAATGGGAACGTCGCCCGACCCGGCGGCCACCCAGCGATCGGCCTCGGCGGCGGCCATGGCGGCGGCCTGGACCATCGCCCGCGCCCCGCGCAGGTCGCCCAGCAGGCCGGTCATGACGGGCGCGGCCACGGCGGGATCGCGCGCCACCTGGAAGTCGAGGCTGGCCACGCCGCGCTGGAGCGTGACCGACCACTGGTCGTCGGGTTCGTTCATGGTGAACGCTTTAGCCGCCGAGTCGGCCGGCGGGAAGATGCCGACGTATCGCTGTTACACATGGTCGCGAGACTTGGTCGCGAGCCTTGGCCGCCCAAGCGGCGTCATACCGATGCCGCCGGGCAGGGCGCCCGTGCTTCACCCCTGCGACCTTTTGGCGGGTCGGTGTGAAATTAAGATCTGGTTAACCATGATTGGCGAGGTTGTGAGCGTCTTCTTTTTGAAGGCGCCCCACCATCACTCAACTTTTCACAGCCCGGTTTTCGAACCGGGCTGTTTTTTATCTCGAAGGCGCTTGCGCCGAGTCACCGAGGCGGCTATCAACCGCCCTCTCTTGAGAGCGACCTGTTCCGCGGTAGCTCAGTGGTAGAGCAGCCGGCTGTTAACCGGCTGGTCGTAGGTTCGAATCCTACCCGCGGAGCCACTCTTCCTTCGATCATTCGAAGACCTCGTCGCCCAGGAAATTCCTCCACAAGCTTTACTGGTTCATCTCGCCGCAGCGCGATTGTGCGGCTTGCGCCGAGTCACCGGGGCGGCTATCAACCGCCCTCTCTTGAGAGCGACCTGTTCCGCGGTAGCTCAGTGGTAGAGCAGCCGGCTGTTAACCGGC
>NZ_JBXAQX010000005.1:0-208405 GCF_058807655.1 Caulobacter sp. GW821-FHT12A07 | reverse complement strand
TGCTGGTCGTAGGTTCGAATCCTACCCGCGGAGCCACTCTCCCTTCGACCGTTCGAAGGGTTCGCCGTCAGGAAGATTTCCCCCTCCGCCTTCGCCTGATCATCCGGACGCGGCGCGTCCGTGGGCTCCATGGCCAAGGCTTTGGGGTTGCGGCCGGCGCAAGGTTCGGCGACATGCAGTGACGCTCGCGCGCCAGGATCGCGGGCGGCGAAAGAGGCCCGGTGTCCAGTTCCCAATCGATGTCCCAATCGATGTCCGGTTCGATTCTCGTGGCCGGCGGCGCCGGCTATATCGGGTCTCACGCCTGCAAGGCCCTGGCGGCCGCTGGCTACAGCCCCGTCACGCTCGACAACCTGGTCATGGGCCACGCCGACGCCGTGAAGTGGGGGCCGCTGCACGAGGGCGACATCCGCGACGAGGCTTTGGTGACCGAGCTGGTCGCCCGCTACGACATCAAGGGCGCGATCCACTTCGCCGCCCACAGCCTGATCGGCGAGAGCAACCGCGATCCGGCCAAGTACTACGACAACAACCTCACCGCCGGGGTGATCTTCGCCAAGGCCCTGGCTGACGCCGGCGTCGCGCCCCTGGTCGTCTCCTCGACGGCCTCGGTCTACGGCGCGCCCGAGGTCTCGCCCATCCCCGAGAGCCACTCGACTCGGCCGATCAATCCCTACGGCTCGACCAAGCTGGCCCTGGAAGACGCCCTGCGCTGGATGGAGCCGGCCTACGGCCTCAACGTCACCGTCCTGCGCTATTTCAACGCCGCCGGGGCCGATCCCGACGGCGAGATCGGCGAGCGCCACGAGCCGGAGACCCATCTGGTCCCGCTGCTGTGCCGCGCCATGCTGGGCCGCGCCGGGCCGCTCACCGTGTTCGGCGACGACTACCCCACGCCCGACGGCACGGCGGTCCGCGACTACGTCCACGTCACCGACCTGGCCGACGCCCACGTTCTGGCCTTGCGTCACCTGATCGAGGGCGGGTGCGGCGACACCTACAATGTCGGGGCCGGGCAGGGGGCTTCGGTGCTGCAGCTGATCAAGGCCGCCGAGGCCGTGGCCGGCAAGCCGGCCCCCTACGGCTACGGCCCTCGTCGCGAGGGCGACCCGCCGGCCCTGGTGGCCGACATCTCCCGCATCGCCGCCGACCTCGGCTGGCGGCCGACGCGCTCGCTGGAAACGATGATCGCCGACGCCATGCGGTTCGAGGCGGCGCAGGGCTGAGCCCCGCCCCGTGATCCGGCGAGCCTACGCCTCGACCAGCTTCTGCAGCTCGCGATAATAGGTCTCGGTGTACTGGTGCTGCTGGTCCAGGCTGGCCAGCATCTCGGGGCGGGCGAAGACCTCGGCCGGAATGGTCACGCCCTTGCGGCCGTGGCGCACGCACAGGCCGTCGGCGATCAGGCCGCTGACGTGGCGGCGCACCGTCTCGGCCGGCATGACCAGCGAGTCGGCGATCTGCACCACCGTCACGGGGCGGCGCAGGGCGTCCTGGACCACCTTTTCCTTGGCGTCGAAGCCCATGTTGGGGCGGATATGGGCGGTGTTGGCCACCCAGATGGTGGTGAAGACGATGGCCCGGACTGGGTCGTTGCCGTGCAGGCCCTTGGCGACATCCAGCGAGCGCAGGAAATAACCCGCCGAAAGGCGGACAACCGCGCGCCGAACATCCGTGCCCATACCGTCCCCTGAAGCCCTTGGCCCGATTAACCGTGGTGCTGAGTCGCCGCGCCAGCAAAATTCACCATGTCCCCATTTTGGGGACAGTATGCTTTTGGGGGAGGCGTTAACGACGATTTTGCGCCATACGGGCCGCCGAATTCAGGGGAAGGCGTACGCGGGGGCGCGGCTGGGCATGAGTGAGATCGAAGCCAGATTGCGTGAGGCCGCCACCGCCGTGGGCGTGGAAAGCCGCATCGAGGTGCTGCTCAAAAGCGTCGAGGAAGCCATCGAAAGCTATCCCGACGACGCCGACCCGCGTTACCTGACCCGCCTGATCGACCAGCGCACCGCCTTGCTGGAACCGGATCTGGCGCTGATCGCCCGCATCGCCGTGCAGCTCTGCGAGAACGACGCCGCCCGCGCCGCCGTGCTCGGCCCGCCCCTGGCCACGGCCGCCACGGTCTGTCCGCTGATGCGTCCGGCCGTCAACCAGCTGCGCCGCCTGCTCGGCGAAGGGGTCTGACGCGACGCCGAACGCCTTGCATGCGTAATGCAAGCGGCTGATTGCCTTCCGACGAGACGCGGACCTATAAGCCTGTCGAACCGCTTTCTGAGGAAGTCCATGAGCTCCGATTTCGCGGCCGCCCGCCTGAACATGGTGGAAAGCCAGATCCGCACCGCCGACGTGACCGACCTGCCGCTGCAGGACGCCCTGCGTGTGGTTCCGCGCGAAAACCTCGTGCCCGCCGGCAAGGCCTACCTGGCCTATGCCGACGCCGAAGTCGAATACGCGCCGGGCCGCACGCTGATGCGCCCGCGCGACATCGGCAAGCTGCTGCAGATCATCAAGCCGCGCGCCGGCGAGAAGGCCCTGGTCATCGCCGCGCCGTACGCCGCTGTGGTGCTGGAGACCATGGGCCTGGCCGTCACCCGTCTCGACGGCGACGACCTGACCGCCGTTCCGGCCGGCGAATACGATGTCATCGTCACCGAAGGCGCCGTGCCGAAGGCGCCGGCCTCGTGGACCGGGGCGCTCGCCCTGCACGGCCGTCTGGGCGTCGTCGAGCGTCAGGGGCCGGTCGGCCGCGCCACGCTCTATGTCCGCGCCGAAGACGGCGTGGCGGGTCGTCCGGTGTTCGATTCGACGCCGTCGCTCCTGGCCGGTTTCCCGGTCGAGGCCGGCTTCGCGTTCTGATCCGGGCCTTTTTCACGCGGGCGCACAACGCCTGCGTGAAAAAAGCTTAACTAGCGACGGTTGACGGCCGGCCTTACAGCGCTGGTATTGAAGCGAGAGCTTCGGGTGTGTTGGGGAAGAACGGGATGTCGAAGAGCCGTCGGGCCGGGTTGCTGGCCGCCGCCTGCTGCATGGGTTTCATGGCCTCGGCCGCGAACGCCGAGACGCTGACCGACGCCGTCACCCTGGCGTACCAGACCAATCCGACCCTGCAGCAGCAGCGCGCGGTGCAGCGGGCCACGGACGAGACCGTCGTCCAGGCCAAGACCGGCTTCCGTCCGACCGTCAGCGCTACCGCCGACATCTCGGCTTCGCGCACCGACTACGCCAACACTACCTCGGCGGGTCTGGATCGCCTGAAGACCAGCGGCAGCGGCGCCACCGTCTCGCTGTCGCAGCCGCTCTATACGGGCGGCAAGGCCAGCGCCAACCTGTCGGCCGCCGAGGCGACCGTCCTGGCCGGCCGTGAAGACCTGCGCAGCGTCGAGCAGTCGGTGCTGGCCAACGTCATCACCGCCTATGTCGACGTCCGCCGCACCGAGGAAAGCCTCCGGATCGCCCAGGAGAACGTCAACGTCCTGACCCGCCAACTCGACGAGTCGAACGCCCGCTTCGAGGTCGGCGAGATCACCCGCACCGACGTGGCCCAGTCGCAGGCGCGCCTGGCCGCCGCCAAGGCCAGCCTGTCCTCGTCCCAGGCCAACCTGGCCGTCGACCGCGCCAGCTACGCCCAGATCGTCGGCCAGAACCCGACCGACCTGGCGCCCGAACCCTCGCTGGCCGCTCTGCTGCCGGCCAGCGTCGAGCAGGCCTTCGACGCCGCCGAAGCCAACAACCCGGCCGTCGTCGCCGCCCGCTACAGCGAGCAGGCCGCCACTGCCGACGTCGCCGCGGCCCGCGCCGCCTACCTGCCCACCGTCTCGGCCGGCGCCAGCCTCGGCTATGACGCCAGCGAGGTGAACGGCGCCGGCAAGCAGTTCGGCGACTACGACCGCGCCGTCGCCGGCTCGATCACCGCCCGCGTGCCGATCTTCACCGGCGGCCTCAACGCCTCGGCCGTCCGCGCCGCCCGCGAGCGCGAGAACGCCGCCCGCATCGCCGTCGAGGGCGCCAAGCGCACCGTCGTGCAGCAGGTCTCGTCGACCTGGAGCACCCTGCTGGCCGCCCGCGCCAACCTCGTGTCCAACGAAGAGCAGGTGAGGGCGACCAAGATCGCCTTCGAGGGCGTCCGCCAGGAGCAGCAGGTCGGCCTGCGCACCACGCTCGACGTGCTCAACGCCCAGCAGGAGCTGCGCGCCGCCGAACTGGCCCTCGTGACCGCCCGCCGCGACGAGTACGTCGCCAGCACCGGCGTGCTGCAGGCCATGGGCGCGCTCGACATCGCCAAGCTGGCCCCCGGCGTCGAGCGCTACGATCCCAAGACCTCGTACGACAAGGTCAACCACGCCTTCGGGTGGGTGCCGTGGGAGCCGGCCGTGCAGGCGCTCGACAAGATCGCCTCGCCGGCCGTGGCGACGCCCGCTCCGGGTAAGTAAGTCCGTCCAATCCTGGACGAATCATCGCCTCGCCCATCCTTGGCCTTGCTTAAGCCGTGCAAGTCTGCACCATCGGTGGTGCGCGTCTTGCAGGACGCCAAGGATTCGTAGCCCTTTAATACGGCCCAGCCCATCATGTCCGACCAGAGCTCTCAAGAACCGACGATGGAGGAGATCCTCGCCTCGATCCGGCGGATCATCTCCGAAGACGACGCTCCGGCGGCCGAAGCGCCGCCGCCCGCGCCCGAGCCGGTTCCCGAGCCCGAGCCGCTGATCGAGGACGACGTCCTCGACCTGACCGACCCGATCGAGCCGCCGGCTCCGGTCGAGACGCTCGGCGACCTCGACGTCTACACCCCGGAACCCGAGCCGGAGCCGGCCTATGAGCCGCCGCCCCCGCCGCCGGAACCGGCCTACACCCCGCCGTCGCCGGCCTTCAACCGCGACGAAGTGGCCGAGACCCTGGTCGGCGACCACGCCGCCGGCCTCGCCGCCAGCGCCTTCGGCAGCCTGAGCTCGGCCCTGCTGATGCCGGCCAACGGCCGCACGCTGGAAGACGTCGTCCGCGAGCTGCTGCGCCCGCTGCTCAAGGAGTGGCTGGACACCAACCTGCCGCGCATCGTCGAGAACAAGGTCGAGGAAGAGGTCCACCGGATCTCGCGCGGCCGCGGCGTATGATGCTTGCGTCGCACCGTCCCTAGGGCGGCCGCCGACGCATTGAAATTGAGAAGGCGGTCGCTCCGGCGGCCGCCTTTTCCCGTTCAAAATCCCCGATAATCCCGTCGCCCGGTTTCGCGGGGCGGCGCTAAGTGGCATATCCCCTCCGCCATGCTTGAAAAGACCTTCGATCCCAAGTCCGTCGAACCCCGCCTGTACGCCGCCTGGGAGGCCTCCGGGGCCTTCAAGCCGAGCGAGGATCCGAACGCCGAGCCGTTCGTCATCGTGATCCCGCCGCCGAACGTCACGGGCTCCCTGCACATTGGCCACGCGCTGAACAACACGCTGCAGGACGTGCTGACCCGCTTCCACCGCATGCGCGGCAAGGCCGCCCTTTGGCTGCCGGGCACCGACCACGCGGGCATCGCCACCCAGATGGTGGTCGAGCGCCAGCTGGCCGCCGCCGGCAACATCGGCCGCCGCGACATGGGCCGCGACGCCTTCGTCGAGCGCGTCTGGGAATGGAAGGCCGAGAGCGGCGGGGCGATCACCAACCAGCTGCGCCGTCTGGGCGCCAGCTGCGACTGGTCGCGCGAGCGCTTCACCCTGGACGAGGGCCTGTCGGCCGCCGTCCGCAAGGTCTTCGTCCAGCTCTACAAGCAGGGCCTGCTCTATCGCGACAAGCGCCTGGTCAACTGGGACCCGCAATTCCAGACCGCCATCTCCGACCTCGAGGTCGAGCAGAAGGAGGTCGACGGCGCCTACTGGCACTTCGCCTATCCGCTGGCCGATGGCGTGACCTACGAGCACCCGGTCGCCTTCGACGACGAGGGCAAGCCGACCCAATTTGAGACACGCGACTACATCGTCGTGGCCACCACCCGTCCCGAAACTATGCTGGGCGACACGGGCGTCGCCGTCCATCCGTCGGACGAGCGCTACAAGGACCTCGTCGGCAAGGACGTCGTCCTGCCGATCGTCGGCCGCCGCATCCCGATCGTCGCCGACGACTACGCCGACCCGACCAAGGGCTCGGGCGCGGTGAAGATCACCCCGGCGCACGACTTCAACGACTTCGGCGTCGGCAAGCGCGCCGGCCTGCCGGCCATCAACATCCTGACCCCCGAAGCCAAGCTCAACGACGCCGTCCCGGCCGAGTATCAGGGCATGGACCGCTTCGCCGCGCGCAAGGCCATCGTCGCCCGCGCCGAGGAAGAGGGCTGGCTGAAGGAGATCGAGAAGACCAAGCACATGGTCCCGCACGGCGACCGTTCGGGCGTGGTCATCGAGCCCTACCTGACCGACCAGTGGTACGTCGACGCCTACACCCTGGCCCAGCCGGCCCTGAAGGCCGTCGAGACCGGCGAAACCGTCTTCGAGCCCAGGCACTGGGAAAAGACCTACTTCGAGTGGCTGCGCAACATCGAGCCCTGGTGCGTCTCGCGCCAGCTCTGGTGGGGCCACCGCATCCCGGCCTGGTTCGGCCCGGAAGGCTCGATCTTTGTCGAGGAGACCGAAGAAGCCGCCTACGCCGCCGCCCGCGAGCAATTCGGCGCCGACGTGGTGCTGAACCGCGACGAAGACGTCCTCGACACCTGGTTCAGCTCGGCCCTGTGGCCGTTCTCGACCCTCGGCTGGCCGGAAAAGACCCCGGACGTCGCCCGCTTCTACCCGACCAGCACCCTGGTCACCGGCTTCGACATCATCTTCTTCTGGGTCGCCCGGATGATGATGATGGGCATTCACTTCATGGGTGAAGCCCCGTTCAAGCAGGTGTTCATCAACGCCCTCGTCCGTGACGAGAAGGGCGCCAAGATGAGCAAGTCCAAGGGCAACGTCATCGACCCGCTCGCCCTGATCGACGAGCTGGGCTGCGACGCCGTGCGCTTCACCCTGACGGCCATGTCGGGCCAGGCGCGCGACATCAAGCTTTCGAAGCAGCGCATCGAGGGCTACCGCAACTTCGGCACCAAGCTGTGGAACGCCACGCGCTTCGCCCAGATGAACGGCTGCGTCCGTGTCGAGGGCTTCGACCCCGCGGCCGTGTCCCAGCCGATCAACAAGTGGATCCGCGGCGAGGTCGTCAAGACCCTCGGCGAGGTCACCAAGGCGCTTGAAGCCCCGGCCTTCGACGAAGCCGCCGGCAGCCTCTACCGCTTCATCTGGAACGTCTTCTGCGACTGGTACCTGGAGCTGGCCAAGCCGATCCTCAATGGCGAGGACGAGGCCGCCAAGGCCGAGACCCGCGCCACCACGGCCTGGGTGCTCGACCAGATCCTGATCCTGCTGCACCCGGTGATGCCGTTCATCACCGAGGAGCTGTGGGACAAGACGGCGGAGGAGGGCGGTCCGGCCCGCCAGGCCATGCTGATCTCGACCTCGTGGCCCGAGCTGCCGGAAAGCTGGATCGACGCCGACGCGGCCGCCGAGATCGGCTGGCTGGTCGACACGGTCGGCGAGATCCGCTCGCTGCGCGCAGAGATGAACGTGCCGCCGTCGGCCAAGCCGGCCCTGGCCGTGGTCGGGGCGGGCGAGGGCACCCAAGGCCGCCTGTCGCGCCACCGCGACCTGCTGCTCAGCCTGGCCCGCCTGGGCGAGATCTCCCTGGCCGACGCCGCGCCTGCCGGCACGGCGCCGGTGGTGATGGGTGAAGCGACGGGCGCCCTCGGCGTCGCCGAATTCATCGACGTCGCCGCCGAGAAGACCCGCCTGACCAAGGAGATCGCCGGCCACGTGTCGGAGATCGAGAAGACCGGCAAGAAGCTCGGCAACCCCGACTTCCTGGCCCGCGCCAAGCCCGAGGTCGTCGACGAAAACCGCGAACGCCTGGCCGAAGCCGAAGCGGCGAAAGCCAAGCTGGAAGCGGCTTTGCAGCGTCTGGCGGCGATGGCCTGACTGCGATCCCTCTCCCCTTGCGGGAGAGGGTGGCCCCGCGGAGCGGGGTCGGGTGAGGGGTCTCTCAGAACCGTCCGCGCGACCCCTCATCCGTCGGCTTCGCCGCCACCTTCTCCCGCAAGGGGAGAAGGACGGGGCGGCCAACTAAACATTGTTCCCTTATCTATCCAAACGACCGTTTACATCGGTCGTCCCGCCGTGCTTACTCGACGGAAACGCGCCGCTTCCAACGAGCGCGAGCTACACCGGGAGAGTAACGAATGACCCAGGCCGCTCACGCCTTGCCCCCTTGGCCCGCCATGTCGGTGAAACAGGCCTACGCCCTGATCACCGCCCCGGGAACGCCCGGCGAGATGGAGGAGGTCGAGATCCGCGGCGTGCCGACGCGGACCTGGAAGAACCTCCCGCCCACCCTGCGCCACACCCTGCAGGTCGGCCGCACCCACGGCGACAAGATCTATCTCGTCCACGAGGACGAGCGGGTCAGCTTCGAGGCCTTCTACCGCGCCGTCACCGTCTTCGCCGCCGAGCTGGAAGCCAAGGGCGTCAAGAAGGGCGACCGGGTGGCCCTGGTCATGCGCAACCTGCCCGAATGGCCGGTGGCCTTCTATGCGGGCCTCTCCATCGGCGCGATCCTGACCCCGCTGAACGCCTGGTGGACCGGGCCGGAGCTGGAATACGGCCTCGTCGACTCCGGCGCCTCGGTCGCGGTGATGGACGTCGAGCGCTTCGAGCGCCTGGCCGAGCATTTCGACAACTGCCCCGACCTCCAGCGCGTCTACGTCTCGCGCGCCAGGGAAGAGATCGCCCATCCCTATGTCACGCGCCTGGAAAGCGTGATCGGCGGCCCCAACGACTGGATCAAGCTGGAGGAAAAGCCGCTTTCGACCGTCGAGCTGGGTCCCGAGGACGACGCGACGATCTTTTACACCTCCGGCACCACGGGTAAGCCCAAGGGGGCTCTCGCCACGCATCGCGCGGTCAACAGTAACATCTTCGCCGCCGCTGCCGCTTCCGCGCGCAGCTTCCTGCGCCGTGGCGAAGCCCCGCCCCAGCCCGATCCCAGCCTGCCGCAGAAGGGCGCGCTGATCTCGGTGCCGTTCTTCCACGCCACCGGCTGCTTCGCGGTGATGAATCCGGGCCTGTTCGGCGGCGCGAAGCTCGCCATGATCCGTAAGTGGGATCCCGAAAAGGCCATGCAGCTGATCCAGGACGAGAAGCTGACCCAGATGGGCGGCGTGCCGACCATCGCCTGGCAGATCATCGAGCATCCGTCCCGCGACAACTACGACCTGTCGTCGCTGGAGGCCGTGGCCTATGGCGGCGCGCCTTCGGCGCCCGAGCTGGTGCGCAAGATCAAGGAGATCTGGCCCAAGTCCTCGCCGGGCAACGGCTGGGGCATGACCGAGACCTCGGCCACCGCCACCTCCAACTCGGGCGAGGACTACGAGAACCGTCCCGAAAGCTGCGGCCCGGCCGTGCCGGTCACCGACCTGAAGATCATGACCCTGGAGGCGCCCTACCAGGAGCTGCCGATCGGTTCGGTGGGCGAGCTGTGGTGCAAGGGCCCGCAGGTGGTGAAGGGCTACTGGAACAAGCCCGAGGCCACGGCCCAGACCTTCGTCGACGGCTGGGTGCGCACCGGCGACCTGGCCCGCCTAGACGAAGAGGGCTTCTGCTACATCATCGACCGCGCCAAGGACATGCTGATCCGGGGCGGCGAGAACATCTACTGCATCGAGGTCGAGAACGTCCTCTACGACCACCCGGCGGTGATGGACGCGGCCCTGGTCGGCGTCGACCACAAGACCCTCGGCGAAGAACCCGCCGCCGTCGTCACCCTGAAACCCGGCGCCGAAGCCACCGAAGACGAACTCCGCGCCTTCGTCGCCGACCGCCTGGCCGCCTTCAAGGTGCCGGTGCGGGTGGTGTTCTGGCCCGAGACCCTGCCGCGCAACGCCAACGGCAAAATCCTCAAGACCGAACTGAAGAAGGTCTTCGTGACTGGGTGAAGATTCCCCGAGGCTCCCTCTCCCATAGGGAGAGGGAGGGGCCCACGCGAAGCGTGGGAGGGTGAGGGGTTACACCGCCGGCGGTCCCATCTCGGCTCTCCACCATAAAATCCCCGCGAAAGCGGGTTTCGCACCGGATCCCTCTCCCCTTGCGGGAGAGGGTGGCCTCGCGGAGCGAGATCGGGTGAGGGGTCTCTCAGACCTCAACACCGCGTGCAGCGGTCAGGCCGGGCGGAGCGTCTCCCATCTGAGAGACCCCTCATCCGACGGCTTCGCCGCCACCTTCTCCCGCAAGGGGAGAAGGAACGCACGCTGCTCGCACGGCGTAATCGGAAAAGAACCCAACCAACTCAACGCCCTACAACTTTATAATCCCAACTTATCCCCACCTGATCGAGCCGCCCCATAATCATCCCCATCCCAGCCATGGGGAGGGCTCTTGGTACCGGCCCGAGTTAGCGGCTGTGGATCGCATCGAGCGGGGCCGCTTGAAGCGTCATGGGAAGGGCGGGTTTGCAGGATCGCTCAGAAGGCGTGATTGGGCCGCCAGCCGTTCCGTGACGAGACGAGCGGGTCGACAGGGTCGGGATCGTTTCAAACCGGCCTAACAGGATCAGCCGAGGCGCCGCCGGATCACCGCGGGGCTATTGGTCCTGCCCGTCCGAGGGACAACCGGGTCCAGGGTTGAAAAAGCACCCGCGCCCCCGGTCCTTCGAGCCTACGATGTGGCGGAGCGGTCAGACGAAGCCGAAACGCTAAACCACATCACGGTCTCCGGGCTCCGCCCGGCCGCTCCGCGCCTCCCCATCAACTTTCGTGAGTTTTCACGGGAGTGCGAGAGCCCATGCCTGCGCCACCCCCTCAGTCGCTCCGCGACAGCTCCCCCAGAGGGGGAGCATCTTGCAGAGCGCCGCGCCGACCAGATCCTCCCCCTCTGGGGGAGGTGGCCTGGAGGGCCGGAGGGGGTCGCCGTCAGGCGGTCCTACCTGCCGATCGCCTCAGAATCCTTGACATAAACGCCCCCGCATGCGCCTTTCCGCGCCTTGCAAATCAACGCGTTTCAAAGCCTTTCATGACCACGATGCACGCCTATCGCACCCATAACTGCGGCGCTCTTCGGGCCAGCGACACCAACGCCAATGTGCGTCTGTCGGGCTGGATCCACCGCAAGCGCGACCACGGCGGCCTGGTCTTCATCGACCTGCGCGATCACTACGGCCTGACCCAGCTGGTGCTGCACCCGGAGACCCCGGGCTTCGCCATCGTCGAGCGCCTGCGCGCCGAGAGCGTGATCCGCGTCGACGGCCAGGTCGTGGCCCGCGACGCCAGCGTCGTGAACCCCAACCTGCCGACCGGCGAGATCGAGATTCGCGTCACCGACGTCGAAGTGCTGTCGACCGCCGACGAGCTGCCGCTGCCGGTCTTTGGCGAGCCGGACTATCCGGAAGAAATTCGCCTCAAGCACCGCTATCTCGACCTGCGCCGCGAGACCCTGCACAAGAACATCGTGCTGCGCTCGCGCGTGATCCAGTCGATCCGCAACCGCATGTTCGCCCAGGGCTTCAACGAGTTCCAGACGCCGATCCTGACGGCCTCCTCGCCGGAAGGCGCGCGCGACTTCCTGGTGCCCTCGCGTCTGCACCCCGAGAAGTTCTATGCGCTTCCGCAAGCGCCCCAGCAGTTCAAGCAACTGCTGATGGTCTCGGGCTTCGACCGCTACTTCCAGATCGCCCCGTGCTTCCGCGACGAGGACCTGCGCGCCGACCGCTCGCTGGAATTCTACCAGCTCGACGTCGAGATGAGCTTCGTCACCCAGGAAGACGTGTTCGCGGCCATCGAGCCGGTAATGCACGGCATCTTCGAGGAGTTCGGTTCGGGCAAGCCGGTCTCGCCGATCAGCGAGACCCACACCTTCACCAACGATTTCGGCGCGACGCTCGAGCACAAGGGCTTCGAGCGCCTGACCTACGCCCAGTCGATGGCCTGGTACGGCAGCGACAAGCCGGACCTGCGTAACCCGATCAAGATGGCCGACGTCTCCGAGCACTTCCGTGACGGCGGTTTTGGCCTGTTCGCCAAGATCCTCGGCGCCGACGCCAAGAACGCCATCTGGGCCATCCCGGCCCCGACCGGCGGTTCGCGCGCCTTCTGCGACCGCATGAACAGCTGGGCCCAGGGCGAAGGCCAGCCGGGCCTCGGCTACGTCTTCTGGTCGGAAGACCAGGGCGCGTGGGGCGGCCCGATCGCCAAGAACCTGGGTGAACCCACCCAGGCCCTGATGGAAAGCCTGGGCCTTGGCCAAGGCGACGCCGCCTTCTTCGTGGCCGGTGATCCGGCCGTGTTCGCCAAGTTCGCCGGCCTGGCCCGCACCCGCGTCGGCACCGAGCTGAAGCTGGTCGCCGAAGAGCAGTTCAAGTTCTGCTGGATCGTCGACTTCCCGATGTTCGAATGGAACGAGGACGAGAAGAAGGTCGACTTCTCGCACAACCCGTTCTCGATGCCGCAGGGCGGTCTGGAGGCCCTGGAGACCCAGGATCCGCTGACCATCCGCGCCTACCAGTACGACATCGTCTGCAACGGCTATGAGCTGTGCTCGGGCGCGATCCGGAACCACAAGCCCGAGATCATGCTCAAGGCCTTCGAGACCGCCGGCTACGGCCCGGAAGTGGTCGAGGAGCAGTTCGGCGGCATGCTCAACGCCTTCCGCTACGGCGCGCCGCCGCACGGCGGTCTGGCCCCCGGCATCGACCGCATCGTCATGCTGCTGGCCGAGCAGGTCGCGATCCGCGAAGTCATCGCCTTCCCGCTGAACCAGCAGGGCCAGGACCTGCTGATGAACGCGCCGGCCAACGTGCTCGACAAGCAGCTCAAGGAGCTGCACATCCGCACGGCTCCGCCCATCAAGGTCTAAGGATTTGAGGGCAAGCACCTGAAAGACAAAGCCCTCCAGCCGTTCGGCTCGGAGGGCTTTTTCGTGCTATGGTGCCGCTGTCGGGGGTGCGCCCAGGGAGGGTTCCCGATGTTCAGGACCGCTTTAGCGCTATCTCTTTGCCTGTCCGCCGTGACGGTCGCCCAAGCCGCGCCGCCATCCGCCGCCGACCAGAAGATCATCGCCAGCGCCATGTCGGCCGCCCCGCCGGCCATCGGCAAGGACGCGGCGATCATGACCTTCGCCGCCGACGGCTCGATGCGTCACCTGCGCGACGGGACCAACGGCTACACCTGCATGCCCGACATCCCGACGACGCCGGGCGTCGATCCCATGTGCGCCGACGCCAACGCCATGGAATGGGCGGGCGCCATGTTCGGCCGCAAGCCGCCGCCGGAAGGCAAGCCGGGCTTCATCTACATGCTCAAGGGCGGCTCCGACCCCAGCAACCTCGACCCCTACGCGACCAAGCCGATGGCCGGGGATCCCTGGGTCAAGACCGGTCCGCACGTCATGGTCGTCGGCGCGCCGGGCATGCTGGCCGGCTATCCCGGCGGCGCGCGTCCGGATACGTCCAAGCCCTACGTCATGTTCCCCGATACGCCCTACGCGCACCTGATGCTGCCGGTGCGCTGAGGCCTAGCGGCAGCGCGGGATCGACAGGCCGCGCGGCAGGGTCGTCGACGGGTCGCCGCAGGCGCGGTTCAACTGCGCCTGCGTCAGGCCCGTGGCCCGGTCGAGCTCGGCGCCCGAGAAGTTGACGCCCGACAGGTCGGCGCCCGCGAAGCTGGCTCCTTCCAGATAGGCGCCGACGAAGGTCGCATTGGTCAGGTTCGCGCGGGCGAAACTGGCGCCGCCGAAGACGCCGCCATAGGCGTTGACGTCGCGCAGGTCGCCGCCGGTGAACCGCGTGCGGCCCATCACCGCCAGCGACAGGTCGGCCTGCCGCAGGCGGGCGCCGGCCAGGTTCTTGGCCTTCAACGTCAGGCCCGACAGGTCGGCCTGGAAGAGATTGCACTTGGGGCAGTCGGCCCCGCGGCGCACGCGCTCGATCTGTCCGGCGTTCTGCGCCAGGGCGGGACCGGCCAGGGCCAGGGTCGACAGCGCGGCGGCGGCGAGGAGGGCCAGCGGTTTCATTTCGGCACGCGTCCTAGGCGATGAGGGGAGCCACATACGAGGCTTGCCGTCATCGCAGCAAGCCTCGCGCCATAAACTCAGCTTCAGCCGCGAGGCGAAGGCCGTTCGGCCTGGCCGTTGCAGCTTTCGCAGACCACCAGGCCGCCC
Source organism: Caulobacter sp. GW821-FHT12A07 (assembly GCF_058807655.1). Taxonomy (NCBI): domain Bacteria; kingdom Pseudomonadati; phylum Pseudomonadota; class Alphaproteobacteria; order Caulobacterales; family Caulobacteraceae; genus Caulobacter; species Caulobacter sp. GW821-FHT12A07. The sequence goes on along the minus strand of NZ_JBXAQX010000005.1, from coordinate 194,195 downwards.
TTGCGGCTCAGGGCGACGTCGCCGCAGGCCGGGCAGATGTCGGCCTGGTCGGCCGGCGCGCTGGGCTTGGCTTCTCCGTCCTTGCGACGGCCGAAGGCGGCGAAGACCAGGTTGTCCGGCGTCGCGCCGCGCGAGAAGCCCTTGGAGATGAACTTCGAGGCCGGCAGAGGCGCGGGCTCGTCGGCCTCGTCCTCGGTCTCGGCGTTCTTGCCACGGCCCAGGCCGTCGGCGTTGAACTCCTGCGGGTCGCCGTTGGCCAGGTCGTCTCGACCCAGGTACGAGACCCCGAGTTCGCGGAAGATGTAGTCGAGGATCGAGGTCGCCGACTTGATCGAGTCGTTGCCCGTCACCGGCCCGGCCGGCTCGAACTTGGTGAAGACGTAGGCGTCGACGAACTCGTCCAGCGGCACGCCGTGCTGCAGGCCCAGCGACACGGCGATGGCGAAGTTGTTCATCAACGACCGGAAGGCGGCGCCTTCCTTGTGCATGTCGATGAAGATCTCGCCGACCTCGCCGTCCTCGTACTCGCCGGTGTGCAGATAGACCTTGTGGCCGCCGACGGCCGCCTTCTGGATGTAGCCCTTGCGGCGGTCGGGCAGCTTGCGGCGTTCGCGCCGACGCTCGACCACCTTCTCGACCACGCGCTCGGTGACGACAGGTTCGGGCGGCTTGGCGCGCGGGGCTTCCACGGGCGCATCGGGCAGGTCGAGCGTGAAGTTGGCCGGGGCGGCGGCGCGCGACAGCTTCAGGGCACGAACGCCGGCGCGGGCGGCCGAGGCCTGCAGCCGCAGCAGGTCGGCCGGGCGGGCGTCGAACGGCGCGACCAGGGCCAGCGGCCACGGCGCGCAGGCGAAGGCCTCGACGGCGGCTGTGAAGGCGATCCGGTCAGCGTGGCCCGGCGCCTCGAAGGCGCGGAACAGGGTCTTGGCTTCCGGCGCATGGGCCGTCGCGTCGTGAATGCGGCCGGTTCCAACCGCGTGGGCCTGGGCGGCGGCGATCGTCTCCGGCGCGAAACCGGCGAAGGCCAGGGTGTCGAAGGCGGGATCGGCCAGAGCCTCGGCGGGCGCGCCGAGCACGTCGCTGAGGAAGTCGGCGCCGACCACGGCCGGCGCGAACGCTGCGCGCAGGTCGCCGGTGGACCGCAGGACGCTCTCTGCAAGCGTGATCTCGTGGCCCGTGAAGCCGACGGCCGCCAGGGCGCGATGGTCGAGGCCCTGGGCCTCCTCCAGCGATCCTGCGCCAAGTGCGTGCAGGCGCGCGGCGTCGAGGTCGGCGCTGACGGAACGCAGGGCCGCCTGGGCGGCGCCGGAGAATTGGCGCACGGCGACGCCATCCAGGGTCTCGGCGGCCTGGATCAGGCTCCAGGCCTTATCGAGGCCCGGGCAGGCGCCCAGGCGCAGGGCCGTTTCGGCGTCCTCGAAGGCGGCGACGACGCCCGTTCCGCGCAGGCCGTGCGCACGCACGGCGGTCAGGGCGCGATCGAGCGCTGCGACAGCTTCGGCCGCCAGCGGCGCGTCGAGCTTGGCGGCGTGCGCCGCACGTTCGGCCAGGGTGTCCGTGACGCGCTGCTGGTCGTTCGTGAAGGTCTCGGCGGCGCCCAGCGTACCCGCGACTTCGGCGGAGGCCGTGAGCGCCTCGCCGGCGGCCAGGGCCCACAGCGCTGCGGCGGCGTCACGACCGGCGGACGTGGCGGGTGAAAGGCCCTGGGCCAGCAGCCAGTCGCCGACGCCGGCCAGGCTCAGGGCCACAGCGCCGTTGATGGGGCGTTCCAGCTCCAGCGCGATCGCCCACAGGCGCACGACGTGGCGGAAGCCGGCGATGTCGAAGCCTTCGTCGCCGAGGAAGGCGGCGGCGTTGACGGCGGCGCGTGCGGCGTGGCCGGCGGACAGGTGATCGGCGTCGGCGGGCGACAGGGCCAGGACGATCTGGCCGGTCTCCCAGCTGGCGCGCGCGGCGAGGGCGGCGGCCTCGTCGCCGGCGGCGACGTCTGCCGGCTCGGCCAGGGCCAGCAGCGGCGACGGCTTGGCGGGTTCGGGCAGCGGGTTCGAGAAGCCCGCTGCGCCCGCCGAAGCGATGGCGTCGGCGATGCTGGCGTCGCTGGCGCCGGCGGCGCGGGCCCGTTGGGCGGCGCGGGCCAGGGCGACGTTTCGGCCGGGGTCGGAACAGGCTCGGGCGTCGCCCTCGCAGCGCAGGACGGCGTCGGAGACGGCGATCAGGGCCGCTTCCAGCTGAGCGGCGGCTTCCAGTGCGAGGCGGCCGGCGCGGGCCTGGCCGATGTGCTCGGCGGCGGCGGCGCGGAATTCGATGGCGGCGACGTGCAGCGGGGCGGGCAGGGCGGCGCCCGGACCGGCCGGGGTGGCGAGGCCCGCGAGCAGGCTGTCGACGAGGTCGGCGGCGAACGACCGGGCGTCGTCTTCCGAGGCGAAGAGGCCGGCGGCGCGACCCGCCTGTGTCAGGCGAGCGGCGTAGCGTTCGGGTGCGCCGTCGAGGACGGATTCGGAGTCGGCTTCGCCCGGCGCGGCGATATCGGCCCAGTCCAGCCAGGCCTCGACGCGGGCGTCGGGCCAGCCCAGCGGCGCCAGGGTTTCGACGAGACGGTCGGGCCGTTCGATCTCGCGCAGGTCGATTTCCGGCGCTCGTCCGGTGAAGAGTCGTTCAAAGCGCATGGGCCGATTCCGCGGCGGGTGCTTCGTCATGGTGTCAACCCTAAACCGTGGGTCGGTAACCATCAATAGATGTTGGGGCTATGCACAGCGCTGTCCACAACATCTTGAAGTGCGGCTTCGTATCGCCTCGGCTGGACGCTGACGGCGCGGCGACCTATAGTCCGCCCGCTTCGCGCCGCGCTTTTTCGGTCGCGAAGGCATTTGCCAGATTGGGTGCCGCGCAGTGCTGAAAGCGATCTTCACGTGGTGGAACGGAGCGACCCTGGGTCAGCGCTTCCACATCTCCCGTCGGGGCGTGTTTGTTGGCCAGGACGAGTTCGGCAACCGCTACTTCGAAGCCCGCGACAACAAGGACAGCTACGACGAGCGCAAGCGTCGCTGGGTGATCTACAACGGCTACGCCGAGGCCTCCAAGGTTCCGCCCGACTGGAGCGGCTGGCTGCACTACACCTTCGACGAGCTGCCGACTCAGGCCCCGCTGCCGCGTCGCGCGTGGGAGAAGGACCACCTGCCGAATCTCACCGGCACCGTCCACGCCTGGCGTCCGAAGGGCGCCATCGGCCGTGGCGGCGAGCGCGCCGTCGCCACCAGCGACTACCAGTCCTGGTCGCCGGAATAAGATGAGCCTCAAGCGGCGCAGCCTGCAGGGCGCGGCGATCCTGGTCGCCGCGGTTCCGTTCGCCGTCGGCGCCGCCTGGGCGCTGCAGGCCGCTCCGCAACAGGCGCGGCCCGTGCAGCAGCCGCCCGCGGCCACGACCGCGCCGGTGGCTCAGCCCGCCCCGGTCGCGCCGGCGCCCAAGCCGGTCCAGCAGACGACGCCGACCAACGCCGCGCCGCCGCCCGAGCCTTCGCCGCCGCCGGCCGCCGAGCCGGTTCCGGCCAAGCCGGTCGCCCAGACCCCGGCCAAGCCCGCCGAACCCGCCAAGCGCGGTCGCTATGGCGTGGCCATCATCCAGGCGCTGGACAAGGTCACGACCGAGACCATGCGCTTCGAGGTCCCGGTGGGGCAGCCGATCCGCTACAAGACCCTGGTCTTCACCGTGCGGGCCTGCGAGGCCACGGCCAGCGACGAGGTCGCACCGGACCAGATCGCCTATTTGACCATCGACACCCAGCCCAAGGCTCTGCCTGGGCGCGCAGCGCCGGCCGGGCGGCAGGTGTTCAAGGGCTGGATGTACGCCAGCTCGCCGGGCCTGAACCCGCTGGAGCACCCGGTCTATGACGCCTGGCTGATCGCCTGCAAGACGTCGACGCCGGTCGCCGAAGGCCCCAGCAAGTAGAAATCCGCCTGCGCCGAGAGCGCCTTGGACAGCCGGCGCTTGTAGTCGGCGCGCGAGATCTCCTGCGTGCCGAACTGCGCCAGGTGATCGGTGATGAACTGGGTGTCGAGCAGCTTGTAGCCGCCGACCAGCAGCCGGCCGACCAGATGCACCAGCGCCACCTTGCTGGCGTCGCGGGCGGTCGAGAACATGCTCTCGCCGAAGAAGGCCGCGCCCAGCGAGACGCCGTAGAGCCCGCCGACGAGTTGACCGTCCTGCCAGCACTCGACGCTGTGGGCGCGGCCGGCGGCGTAGAGCATGCCGTACATCTTCTGGATCGGGGCGTTGATCCAGGTCTCCAGCCGTCCGGGACGCGAGGAGGCGCAGGCCTCGACCACGGCGTCGAAGGCGGTGTCGACGCGGACCTCGAACGGCTCGCCGCGCACGGTGCGGGCCAGGCGTCGCGGCACGTGCATGGCCTCCAGGGGCAGCACGCCGCGCCATTGCGGGTCGATGAGGAAGAGGCGCTCGTCATGGCGAGCGTCGGCCATGGGGAAGACGCCGCGCTCGTAGCAGGCGACGAGGTCGTCGAGGCCGAAGGCGTCGTCCATGGGCGGTCAGTCGATCCTTGAGCCTTTAGAGCGTGATCGCCGCCGAAACCGGCATCCACTTTCGGCTATCACGCTCTGAGCGTCATCCGCCGGCTCCCGGTGCGCGGGAGCCGGCGAAGACATTAAGGCCTCAGCCCTGCGACTTGATCCAGCGTTCCAGCCAGTGGATGTCGTAGTCGCCGGCCAGGATGTCGGGCTGCACCAGGAGATCCTGGAACAGCGGGATCGTGGTTTCGATGCCGCCGACGACCATCTCGCCCAGGCAGCGCTTGAGGCGCGCGATGCACTCCTCGCGGTCGCGGCCGTGGACGATCAGCTTGCCGATCAGGCTGTCGTAGTAGGGCGGGATCGAATAGCCGGTGTAGATCGCCGAATCGAGGCGAACACCCAGGCCGCCCGGCGCGTGGAAGTCCGTCACCGTGCCCGGCGAGGGCGTGAAGGTGCGGGCGTTCTCGGCGTTGATGCGGCACTCGATGGCGTGGCCTTCGAACACGACGTCGTCCTGGGTGAACGACAGCGGCAGGCCCGCGGCGATGCGGATCTGCTCGCGCACCAGGTCGATGCCGGTGATGGCTTCGGTGACCGGGTGCTCGACCTGCAGGCGGGTGTTCATCTCGATGAAGAAGAACTCGTCGTTCTCCCACAGGAACTCGATGGTGCCGACGCCGAGGTAGCCGATGGCCTTGACCGCATCGACCACGACCTTGCCGATCTTGGCGCGACCTTCAGCCGACAGGGCCGGCGAGGGGGCTTCTTCCAGGACCTTCTGGTGGCGGCGCTGCAGCGAGCAGTCGCGCTCGCCCAGGTGCACCACGTTGCCGTGGCTGTCGGCGATGACCTGCAGCTCGATGTGGCGCGGCTTCTGGAGGTAGCGCTCCATGTAGACCGTGTCGTCGCCGAAGGCGGCGCGGGCTTCGGCGCGGGCCGTCGAGACGGCTTCGGCGAGGTCCTCACGGGTCTGGGCGACCTTCATGCCGCGACCGCCGCCGCCGGCGGCGGCCTTGATCAGCACGGGGAAGCCGATCTTGTCGGCGGCCTCGAAGGCCTCTTCCTCGGTCGAGACGCCGCCGTCAGAGCCGGGAACGACCGGGATGCCGGCGTCCTTCACGGCCTGCTTGGCGGTGATCTTGTCGCCCATCATCCGGATGTGCTCGGGCTTGGGACCGATGAAGGTGAAGCCGTGCGCGCCGACGATTTCGGCGAAGCGGGCGTTCTCCGACAGGAAGCCGTAGCCCGGGTGGATCCCCTGCGCGCCGGTGATCTCGGCGGCGGCGATGATCGACGGGATGTTGAGGTAGCTCTTGGCGGCGGGGGCGGGGCCGATGCAGACGCTTTCGTCGGCCAGGCGCACCCACATCGAGTTGGAGTCGGCCTCGGAGTGGACCGCCACGGTGGCGATGCCCATTTCCTTGCAGGCGCGGTGAACCCGGAGCGCGATCTCGCCCCGGTTCGCGATGAGGATCTTGTCGAACATCGCGCTTACTCGATGATGACCAGCGGCTCGCCGAACTCAACCGGCTGGGCGTCGCTGATCAGGATCTCGACGACCTTGCCGCCCTTGGGCGCGGCGATCGGGTTCATGGTCTTCATGGCTTCGACGATCAGCAGGGTCTGACCGGCGTTGACGGTGTCGCCGACCTTGATGAAGGCGTCGGCGCCCGGTTGAGGCGAGAGATAGGCGGTGCCGACCATCGGCGACTTCACGGCGTCGCCACGGGCGGCGGCCGGAGCGGCGGCGGCTTCGGCGGCGGGCGCGGCGACCGGGGCCGGGGCGGCCAGCGGCGCGGCCACGGCGGCCGGAGCGGCCTGCACGTAAGCGGTCGGGGCGACGGTCAGTTCACGGGCGACGCGGATCTTCAGGCCGGCATGCTCGACTTCGATCTCGCTCAGGCCGGTGTCCTTCAGGATGTCGGCGAGCTTGCGGACGAGGCGGGCGTCGATCGACGGGGTTTCGACCGTCTCGGGAGCCTTCGGAGTGGACATTGAAATCGTACCTTATGGTTCTGGGCCGGGAGCGCGGACGTCAGTCGGCGCTGATCAGTCCGGCGGCGGCCTCGATGGCCAGTTCATAGCTTGCCGCGCCGAAGCCCGAGACCAGGCCCGTCGCGGCAAGCGAAACGAAGGTGTGGCGACGGAACTCTTCCCGCGCCGCAGGGTTCGACAGGTGACACTCGATGACCGGGATATTCAAGGTCTTCAGGGCGTCGAGGAGGGCGATGGAGGTGTGTCCATAACCCGCCGGATTGATCACGAGCGCGCTGGCCTCGGTGCGAGCTTCCTGCACCCAGTCGATCAGCACGCCTTCGTGATTGCTCTGCCGGAAAACGACGGAAAGCCCCTTGGCCGCGGCCCGCGCTTCGCAGCGCTTGCGCACGTCATCCAGGGTGTCCTTGCCGTATATCTCGGGCTCCCGCGTTCCCAACAGGTTGAGATTGGGCCCGCTCAGCACATGGATCGGTTTGACCATTCGGCTCCGCCGTCGATTCCGGAGGTCTTGTATAGCCGGTTCCCTCGCGTCACAAGCATGCCTCGCTTCGGAGGTGAGATGAGACTTCTACTGAACGGCGAAGACCGCCAATTCGACGGCGTCGCCAGCATCGCGGACCTGGTGGCCGCCCTCGGCCTGGACGCACGCAAGGTGGCGGTCGAGCGCAACCTCGAGATCGCCCCGCGCTCGCTCTATGCCGACACGGCGCTGGCCGACGGGGATCGGATCGAGATCGTGACCTTTATTGGCGGGGGGTGATTGGGAGCGTCCTTCTCCCCTTGCGGGAGAAGGTGGCGGCGAAGCCGACGGATGAGGGGTCTCTCAGACGTTGGAGGCTCCACCCGGCCTGACCGCCGCACGCGGTTTTGAGTTTTGAGAGACCCCTCACCCGACCTGCTTCGCAGGCCACCCTCTCCCGCAAGGGGAGAGGGAACGGGTTGGCGATCTCACGCGGTGAACCGCTGAGCTGTCGAAGGGGAGCGGAGCGCCCGGGCGACGCCCGGAGGTGCTTTGTGTTGTTACCGTTTCGACGAAGCCTAGACGCTCCGCGCGGTCGTTTGGCTGCCGGCTTCCCGGGCGGCGGCGCTCTTAACGCCTTACCAGGACCGCCTTCGAGGTTTCCCTTTCTAGCGGCGGCGAGGAGAGGGGTGCTCTGTAATCCTCGCCCAAGCCGACGGCGGGCGGGCCTGGCCAGCGCCAGGTCCCCGGACGCGACGGATCTTCCCAATCCGACCCAGTCCCGCTCGATCGCATCCCGCCGCCGCATGGTCGCTGGCCGCGCGCCCCTTCGGTGCGGCGAGACCCAGTGATTATGCAGCGGGTTTCAGCGCGTCTGATCCAGGGCGGTGAGAAAGTTGTAAGGGGTTGGATTGGTTGGGGTTTGGTCTGAGCTCGACGGGGATCCAGCTTCGTCTGTCCCCTTAAGCGATCCTTCTCCCCTTGCGGGAGAAGGTGGCGGCCGAAGGCCGACGGATGAGGGGTCTCTCAGATGTGAGACGCATCACCCGGCCTGACCGCCGCATGCGGTGTTGGGTTCTGAGAGACCCCTCACCCGACCCTGCTCCGCAGGGCCACCCTCTCCCGCAAGGGGAGAGGGAACAGCCTGCGCGTTTCAGAAAAAGCCTGGGTCCCCGCTTTCGCGGGGATTTTACGGAGGAGGGGTGGCCAAGGCCGGTGGAAGCCAGGCAATCCCCGCAGCTGATCACCCCCGCGTCTCTACGGATTTGAATCCCAGGCTGCCCAGGCGTAAACCGGCCGGATGAACGCGCACGTTTCCCCCGAATCCGCCGTCCAGACCGTCGACGCCGACGAGACCTGGACCGTCGCCGGCCGCACCTTCCGCTCGCGCCTGATCGTGGGCACCGGCAAGTACAAGGACTATGCGACCAACGCCGCCGCCGCCCGCGCGGCCGGGGCCGAGATCGTCACCGTCGCCGTGCGCCGCGTGAACCTGACCGATCCGAGCCAGCCGCTGCTGGTCGACTACGTCAAGCCGACCGAGTTCACCTATCTTCCGAACACGGCGGGCTGCTTTACCGGCGAGGACGCCGTGCGCACCCTGCGCCTGGCCCGCGAGGCCGGCGGCTGGGACCTGGTGAAGCTGGAGGTCCTTTCCGACCCCAAGACCCTGTTCCCGGACATGGAAGAGACCCTGCGCTCGCTGAAGCTGCTGGTCGCCGACGGCTTCCAGGTCATGGTCTACTGCTCGGATGATCCCGTTTACGCCCGGAAGCTGGAAGAGGCCGGCGCGGTGGCGATCATGCCGCTGGGCGCGCCGATCGGTTCGGGCCTGGGCATCCAGAACCGCGTCAACCTGCGGATCATCATCGAGAACGCCAAGGTGCCGGTGCTGGTCGACGCCGGCGTCGGCACGGCTTCGGACGCCGCGATCGGCATGGAGCTGGGCTGCGACGCCATCCTGATGAACACCGCCATCGCCGAGGCCAAGGACCCGATCCGCATGGCCAAGGCCATGAAGCACGCGGTGATCGCCGGGCGGGAAGCCTATCTGGCCGGACGGATGCAGAAGCGGCTCTACGCCGATCCGAGCTCGCCGTTGGCGGGGCTGATCTAGGGAACAAAGGCCCTCTCCCTGTGGGAGAGGTGTCGCCGAGGGCGACGGAGAGGGGAGTGACCGGGAAATTGGCCGGTTCAGCACTAGCTGAAAACGCCCCCCTCCGTCCGCTTCGCGGCCACCTCCCCCAGAGGGAAAGGATCTTGGGCTTTAGGCCTTGAAGTCGACCAGTACGCCCTTCTTCTCCTCGGCCTGCTGGGTGACCTCGTCCTTGATCATCTGCTTGATCTGGTCCTCGACCTTCTGGCGCTCCTTGGGATCCATCGCGGCCACCTGCTCCTCGGTGAGGCCAAGCTTGCCGAGGATGGCCGCGCGCATCTTCTCGGCCGGCGACTTGGACGCGTAGTCGTAGAGCTCCTGCTTGGCCGAGCTTCCGCCGAGGCCGGACGTGGCGGAGGCGAACTGGGCGGTCGCGCCGTTGACGCGATCGGCGGCCGCGGTCGACAGGACCGACCAGGAACTGGAACTTGAAACAAGCATGGGAACTCCCGCCGAGGATCTGGCGGGATGTGCAAAGCAAACGCCGTGCAAGCGGGGCTCGCACGGCGGTTACCAAAGATTTCAAAAGGTTGCGGCGACGTGTCGCGGCAAGGCCCGGCCGGAGCGGCAAAGCTTGCCGCGCCGTTTCGACCGCCGGGCGACTACTGCCGCCCGGTGCGCGCTCCGCGTCAGCCCTTCTTCTTGGCCGCCAGGCGGGCTTCCTCGATGGCCAGTTTCAGGGCGTTCATGTCGGCGCCCGGGATCATCTTGTCGCCGACGATGAAGGCCGGGGTGCCTTCGATAGCCAGGGTCTGGGCCAGGCCCTGGATGTCCTGCAGCTGCTGGGTGACGGCCGCGCTCTGGCCGGCGGCGCGGGCCTTGGCGACATCGACGCCGGCGGCCTTGGCCAGGCGATCGACGGCGGCGTCGTCGAGGCTCTTCTCCTCCATCATCGCCTTGTAGACCGCCAGGGTCTTGCCCTGGTCCTGGGCGCCGATCGCCATGCGGGCGGCGACCTCGGAGGTGTGGCCGAAGATCACGAACTCCTTGAAGACGAAGCGGACGTCGGGGTTCTTCTCGATGATCTCGAGGATCTGCGGGGCGGCCAGCTTGCAGTAGCCGCACTTGTAGTCGAAGAACTCGGTGACGGTGATCGTCCCGTTCGGGTTGGCCACGAAGTCGCGCGGGTCGCGCTCGATGGCCTGGCGGTGCTTGGCGATGGCGCCCTGCGACTTGGCCGAGGCCTCGGCCAGCTGCTTCTCCTGCAGCCGGGCGCTGACTTCCAGCAGGATCTCCGGGTGCTCCAGCAGATAGGCGCGGACCTTCTTGCCGAAGGCCTCGTCGACCTTGGGCGTGTCGGCCTTGCCGGCGGTCTGGGGCTGGCTGCAGGCGGCCATGCCGATCGACAGGACGAGGCCGGCGGCGGCGAAGGCGAGGGGACGGCGAAGGGGCATTCAGGTCTCTATGCGGAAGTCTTGATGCGGAAGTATCGGGAGGTCAGTGGCCGAACAGGCCCTCCTTGGCGAGCGCCTTGAGGTCCTGGTCGCTGGGCTTGGAGGCCAGCACGATGTCGGTGGCGCGCCGCCACTCGGGGGTGTCCTTCTTGAGCAGTTCGCGGGCGCGCATGGCGAACACCCGGGCCTCGCGGACGGCGCCCAGGTTGAAGTACTGCTCGGCGGTGGCCAGGCGGGCGTCGCCGTCCTTGCCCTGCTTGTCGTAGGCCTGGGCCAGCAGGCGCCAGGCCACGGCGTTGTCGCTTTCGTTGACCAGGGCGCGCTTCAGCTCGCCGACGCCTTCCTCGACCTTCTTGGGATCGTCGAGGCCGATCAGGGTCTGGCCCAGATTGATGCGCAGCAGGGCCGCGTCGGGCTTCAGCGCCACCGAGCGGCGCTGCGGTTCCTCGGCCAGGGCCACGCGGTTGAACTCGAACAGGATCTGGCCCTTGAGCTCCCAGAGATAGGGGTTCTTCTCGTTCTCGCCGATCAGGTCGTCGAGGATGCGCAGGGCCCGATCGGGCTCCTTCATCTGGTAGTAGGCGATGGCGCGGGCGTAGCGGGCGGGGAAGCCGCGGTCGCTTTCGCGGTACTTGATGAGGGCCGTCTGCGGGTTGATGAAACCCTCCAGCTTGGCCTTCATGATCTCGTGCTCGGCCAGCTCGTCGGGGCTGTCGACGGCGTCGTAGTGCGGCAGGCGCTCGACCTTGGCCCGCAAGGCCTCGATGCGGTCGGACGACAGCGGGTGGCTGCGGAAATAGGCAAAGCGCCGCGACTGGTCGAAGACCTCCTGATAGCGGAAGTTGTCGAAGAACTCGACGAGGCCGCGGCCCGACTGGCCGGTGGCTTCCAGGAAGTTGGCGCCGGCCTGGTCGGCGCGGGATTCCTGCTCGCGGCTGTAGCCCAGGGCGCCCAGGGTGCCGAAATAGCTGGCGTTGCCGAACAGCACCGCGCCGGCGTCGGGCGCGCCGGCGAGCGCGGCCAGGACGCCCAGGCCCATGGTCAGGATCATCGGCTTGAGGCCGGCCTTCATCATCTCGTCGGAGCGCAGCGGGTGGGCGCCGGCGAGGTGGCCGCTTTCGTGGGCGATGACGCCCTTCAGCTGGTTAGGCGTCTCGGTCTGCAGGATCAGGCCGGTGTTGAGGCCCATCATCAGGCCCTGGGTGGCGAAGGCGTTCAGTTCCTTGTCGCCGACCAGCAGGATGCGCACGGTCTTGGGATCCAGGCCCGCCGCCGCATAGATCGGGTCGGCGTCGCGATGCAGGATCTCTTCGATCTCGGTGTCGCGGATCAGTGAGATGCCGCCGTCCTGGGCGTGGGCCGCGCCGATCGGGGCCATGACGGCGGTCAGAAGCGCCAGGGCCGAGAGGCCGGCCCCGAAGGTCTTGCCGACCGCCCTCTTGCGGGACGTCATCGATGGTCTCCTGGTCGCGCCCCCGCGCCGTCGGGCAGACTAGCGCGCTTCAAGTGGGAATCGCAAAGGCTAGGCTTGTTCAGAGCGAGGCTTGTCTAGGAGGGGATATAGGCGCGAACCGCGGCGACGCCATGGCGCCGCCGCGGTCCTTTATTGCTGGATCAGCCGCGGCGCCACCAACCGCGCTTGGGCGCGGCGGGAGGGGCGGTGATCTCGTTCGGATCCGGCTCGGCCGAGATCGGCGCGGGTTCCGGTTCGGCGACTACGGGGGCGGGGGCGACGGGAGCCGCCTCGACGACCGGTTCGGCGACGGCTTCGACCACCGGTTCCGGCGCGACGGGCTCGGGAGCCGGCTCCGGGGCGATCTCGACATCGGCGGCGACGAGCGGCGCGGTCTCGGCGACGACTTCGGCCAGGGCCTCGGCCTGAGGCTCGGCGGCCGCTTCGGCGATCACGGCCTCGGCTTCGGTCGCTTCGGTTTCGGCGGCGCCCTTGCGGCCACGGCTGCGCGAACGGCGCGGCTTCTTGGCCGGAGCCGCTTCGGCGGCCTCGGGCAGTTCGACCCAGACGTCGGCGGGCGGACCCAGGATCACCGGCGGCTCGAGCACCAGCGGAGCGACGTCCTCGACCGCGACCGGAGCGATCGGGGTCTCGGCGGCCGGCTGGCGGTCGCGGCCGCGACGGCGGTCACGGCGCTCCGAACGCTCGGGGCGTTCAGCGCGTTCGGGACGCTCGGCGGCTTCGGTGCGTTCAGGACGCTCGGCGCGCTCGGGACGTTCAGCCCGTTCAGGACGCTCGCCGCGTTCCGGACGGTCGCGACGGCCTTCGCCGCCACGGGCCTCCAGGGCTTCCGGATCGTGCCAGACGTACGGGTTGTCGCCGAACGGGACGCGCGGACGGGTCCAGACATAGGCGTCGGCGGCGCGATCGCCGTCCTCGCGACCGCCGCGACGGCCGCCGCGGCGACCCCGACGCCGACGGCGACGGCGCGATTCCTCGTCGTCGCCGTCGGCGTCGCCTTCAGCGTCGAACTCGGCTTCGGCGTCCTCGACCGGCGCGTCCTCGGCGGTTTCTTCCTCGTCACGACGGCCGCGACGACGGCGCTTGCTGCCACGGCGACCGCCGCGATCGTCGTCCGACGAGCGGGCCTTGCGGGGCGCCTCGTCCTCGTCTTCGTCCTCTTCGGACTCGTCGACGATGATTTCGTCTTCGTCTTCGTCCTCGTCGTCGAACACCTCGTCGAACACCGGATCGGGCTCGTAGGCGACCGGCGGCGGCACGATGCGCTCGCCCAGCTCGGTGCGCTCGATCTCGTGCTCGGCCTGACGCAGGCCGTCATCGACCAGCACGGTGACGAACAGGCCGTGGTTCTGCTGCAGGCGCAGCAGGTAGGCGCGCTTTTCGTTGAGGATGTAGATGCCGACGGCGCGGCTGACCTTCAGCACCACCGAGCCGCTGCCCTTCAGGGCCTCGATCTCGACGGCGCGCAGGGCGGCCAGGGCGCTCGATTCGACCGAGCGGACGCGGCCGGTGCCTTCGCAGTGCTCGCAGACGTGGGTGGTGCCTTCCAGCACGCCGGTGCGGCGGCGCTGGCGGCTGATCTCCATCAGGCCGAAGCCCGAGATCTTGCCCATCTGGATGCGGGCGCGGTCGTCCTTGAGAGCGTCCTTGAGGACCTTCTCGACCGTGCGGTTGTTCTTGCCTTCATCCATGTCGATGAAGTCGATGACGATCAGGCCGGCCAGGTCGCGCAGGCGCAGCTGGCGGGCGGCTTCTTCAGCCGCTTCGATGTTGGTCTTGAGGGCCGTGGCCTCGATGTTGCGCTCGCGCGTGGCCTTGCCCGAGTTGACGTCGATGGCGACCAGGGCCTCGGTCTGGTTGATCACCAGATAGCCGCCCGAACGCAGCGGCACGACCGGCGAGTAGATCTGCGCCAGATGGTCTTCGATCTTGTGCTTGACGAACAGCGGGGCGGCTTCCCGGTACGGGAACACCTTCTTGGCCTGGCTGGGCATCAGCATGCGCATGAAGTCGCGGGCTTCGCGATAGCCGGCCTCGCCCTCGACCCAGATGCCGTCGAGGTCCTTGTCGTACATGTCGCGGATGGCGCGCTTTACGAGGTCTTCTTCCTCGTAGATCAGCGCCGGGGCGACCGAGTGCAGCGTGTTGTCGCGGATGTTCTCCCACAGACGCAGCAGGTACTCGTAGTCGCGCTTGACCTCGGCCTTGGTGCGCTTGGCGCCGGCCGTGCGGACGATCAGGCCCATGCCCTGCGGCACGTCGAGGCTCTGCACCACGCTCTTGAGGCGCTTGCGGTCGGTCACGGCCGTGATCTTGCGGCTGATGCCGCCGCCGCGGGCGGTGTTGGGCATCAGGACGCCGTAGCGGCCGGCGAGCGACAGGTAGGTGGTCAGGGCCGCGCCCTTGTTGCCGCGCTCTTCCTTGACGACCTGAACCAGCATGATCTGCCGGCGGCGGATCACTTCCTGGATCTTGTACTTGCGCATCAGGCGGCGCTTGCGGCGCGCCAGTTCTTCTTCGACGTCGTCGTCTTCGTCGTCGATGGCGTGATCGTGGTCGTCCTCGTCGTCGCCGCCCGAAGCGCGGCGCGAGACGGGCGCGTCGTCCTCGTCGTCGTGCGAGTCGTCGCGCATCAGCGCTTCACGGTCGGCGACCGGGATCTGGTAGTAGTCCGGATGGATCTCGTTGAAGGCGAGGAAACCGTGGCGGTTGCCGCCGTATTCGATGAACGCAGCCTGGAGGCTGGGTTCAACGCGGGTCACCTTGGCGAGATAGATATTTCCACGAAGTTGTTTGCGGGTCTGGCTCTCGAAATCGAACTCTTCAACCCGCGAACCGTCCACGACCACCACACGCGTCTCTTCGGCGTGGGCGGCGTCGATCAACATCTTCTTCGACATACAGGGAATCTCCACGGCGCGCGGCGGGCGCGAGGCCCGGGCGCCGATATGAATGAGGGGCGCGCGCATCGCAGACCGCGACTTCGCCGGAGCGAAGTTCGAAGGGCGGTTGCCAGAGGCGATCGGGTGCGGCGCAGCCCATGGGGTTTCGTTTGTTTCCTTTGACGCGCCGGGGTGGCGCGGTTCGGATGACGCGTCGTCGCCGGGAGCGGCGAAAGGCCCGACGCGGGGCCTTTGTTGGGTTCGGGCTCCGAGACATCGCGTCCCAGGCCGGCCGTCGCCCGCAAGCTCAAAAAGTCCGGCGGCTCCGGCGTGGGGGACGCATGGGGCGCGTCCGACATTTGGGAACCGCTCACGCAAGGCGCTGCGTCTGACGACGTCGCTCTGCGTACGGCGCTACTCTAGCAAGAACGCGACGCAAATGAAAAGCGCCGTGGAGCAAGCATCGAAATTGATGAAGAGATCGGTTTCCTTAACGGTTTTGCTACCCGTCCGTGCGGATATCCCTCATTGGTTTTCAAGTAAGCGCCAGCAGGCTGGGCGGTAATGCGTAAGGTCGTCATCGGAGCTGCGAGAACGGGTTGGGCGAAGGCGGCGCTGATCGTCGGCGCGCTGGCGCTCGCCGGCGTGGCCGTGGCGACCGTGCAGGGTCCGGCGCCGGCCGCCGGCGTGCAGAAGGTCCGCTTCGGCGGCGACCGCGCCGAGACCCGAGTCGTCATCGACCTGGACCGCGCGGCCGTCGGCAAGCTGATCGGCGACGGCGCGGCCGCCAGCCGAGTCGTGGTCGGCCTGCCCAACGTGACCGTTTCGGGTGATCTTCAGGGCGCGGGCCACGGTCTGGTCGACCGCTGGGTCATCGACGAGGCCGCCGGCGGCGCGCGCCTTTCCCTGGATCTTTCGGCCAAGGCCGTGGTCAAGCGGCGCTTCCTGCTGCCGCCGGCCGACGGCGCGACCGCCTATCGCTATGTCATCGACCTGGCCGCCAGCGATCCGGCCACGGCCAACGCCGCGGTGATGCGCCCGACCACCGTCTCGACGCCGATCAAGCCCTCGGGCCTGAAGCTGAAGAAGACGATCGTCATCGACGCCGGTCACGGCGGCAAGGATCCCGGCTCGGCCGGCGCCAACACCAACGAGAAGGACGTCACCCTGGCCGCGGCCAAGGCGCTGAAGGCCAAGCTGGAGAAGTCCGGCCGCTTCAACGTCGTGCTGACCCGCGACACCGACACCTTCATCCCGCTGGAATCGCGCGTGCAGATCGCCCGTCGCGCCGACGCGGACCTGTTCATCTCGCTGCACGCCGACTCGGGCCCCGATGTCGGCACCCGCGGCGCCAGCGTCTACACCCTGTCGGAAAAGGGCGCCGAGCGCGCCGCCCGGGTGCTGGAGAAGGACGACTGGCTGATGAAGGCCAGCCTGCCGGGCCGCGACCGCGCGGTCGGCCAGATCCTGCTGGACCTGTCGCAGCGCGCCACCAAGAACCGCTCGGCCGCCTTCGCCGAGACCCTGCTGGAGAAGGTGGGCGACGAGACCGTGCTGCTTCGCCGCAGCCACCGCGACGCCGGCTTCATCGTGCTGCTGGCCCCCGACGTTCCGGCCGTGCTGCTGGAAATGGGCTTCATGACCAATCTCGAGGACGAGAAGCTGCTGAAGAGCGCTTCGGGCCGCGAACGCCTGATGGGCGCGGTCGCCACCTCGATCGAGACCTATTTCGCCGCCCAGACCCGAATGGCGGCGCGCTGAGGCTGCCGGTGCGCCCCTGGTTGGCCGCCGAATTTCGACTTTTCAACCGTTCAATCCCCGCGAAGGCAGGGACCCAAGCCGAGTCTGCGGATGCTCTCGCGTGCGGGGCTTCGTCCGGAAAATCAGCTTGGGTCCCCGCCTTCGCGGGGATGCTCGGATAAGGGGGCTGTGATGTCGCGCGGCCTTCGCGGCGAGTCCGAGACGGGGCAGGGGCGTTGGCGCCTCGCCCGATGCGGGTTACAGCCATCGCTTGAGATGATTTGAGCGCGCGACCCCCGCGCCGCTCGACGGAGGCCGCGTGGACTTGAAGCCCGCCGAAAGATGGATCGCCATAGCCGGCGTCGCGGTTCTGTCGACGATCGCGGTGGCGGGGTTCGCCATCGCCATCTACGCCGCGTGGCTGTTCCACGACATGCCCGACGCGGGCGAACTGCAGGACTACCGTCCGCCGACGGCGACGCGCGTCTATGCCTGGGACGGCACCCTGATCGGCGAATACTCCAAGGAGCGCCGGATCTTCGTTCCCTACGATCAGATCCCGCCGCAGCTGGCCCAGGCCTTCATGGCCGCCGAGGACCGCAACTTCTTCAAGCACGGCGGCGTCGACGTCGGCGGCTTCTCGCGCGCCATGCTCAAGAACGTCGGCAACGCCATGCGCGGCCGGCGCCTGGAAGGCGGCTCGACCATCACCCAGCAGGTGGCCAAGAACGTCCTGCTGACCAGCGACGCCACGGTCGGGCGCAAGTTCAAGGAAGCGATCCTGGCCCGGCGCCTGGAGCAGTCGCTCGACAAGCAGCAGATCCTCGAGCTGTACCTGAACGAAATCTGGCTGGGCTATCGCTCGTTCGGCGTCGGCGCGGCCGCCTACAACTATTTCGGCAAGTCGCTGCCCGAGCTGTCCCTGGCCGAAAGCGCCTATCTGGCGGCTTTGCCCAAGGGGCCGGACAACTACCACCCGATCCGCAACAAGGCCAAGGCTAAGGCCCGCCGCGACTGGATCCTGGGCCAGATGGCCGAGCTGGGCTGGGTCAGCCGGGCCGACGCCGAAAAGGCGATGGCCGAGGACCTGGTCGTGCAGCCGGCCCCCAAGCGCGCGGCCTATCGCGACGCCGACTACTTCGTCGAGGAAGTGCGCCAGCGCGGCATGGCCACGCTGGGCGACCGCCTGAACGAGGGCGGCTACTACATGCGCACCACGCTGGACCCGAAGCTGCAGACCGCCGCGCGGGCCTCGCTGATGGACGGGCTGGAGCACTATGACCGCCGCCACGGCTGGCGCGGGGCCTGGGGCCATGTCGAGAGCCTGGACGAGGGCTGGGAGAAGGCCGCCCAGGCCAAGCGTCCGCCGGCCGAGCGCCGGGGCTGGCGCGCGGCCGTGGTCACCTCGGCCGGCGGCGGCGTGCGCCTGATCAAGGGCGAAGGGCAGGGGACCCTGGCCGGCGAGGACATCGTCTGGGCCAAGGCCGGCAAGGGCCTGAAGACCGGCGACCTGGTGTTCGTCGAGCAGGTCGAGGGCACGTCCACCTATCGCCTGAGGCAGGTTCCGGCCGTCAACGGCGCCCTGGTGGCCATCGAGCCCTATACCGGCCGCGTGGTGGCCCTGGTGGGCGGCTATTCGTTCTCGCTGTCGAACTTCAACCGCGCCACCCAGGCGATGCGCCAGCCCGGCTCGTCGTTCAAGCCGTTCGTCTACGCCACGGCCCTGGAGAACGGCTACACGCCGGCCAGCGTGATCCTGGACAGCGCCATCACCTTCAAGGGCGCCAACGGCCAGGACTGGAGCCCGGAGAACTACGAGAAGAAGTTCTACGGCGCCCTGCCGCTGCGCAAGGGCCTGGAGCGCTCGATCAACGCCATGACCGTGCGCCTGGCCCAGGGCGTGGGCATGAAGAAGATCATCGAGATGGCCAAGAAGACCGGCGTCACGCGCGACATGTCGCCGGTGCTGGCCATGGCCCTGGGCGCGGGCGAGACCACGCCGTTCAAGATCACCTCGGCCTATGCGCCGTTCGCCAACGGCGGCCGCCGCATCGAACCGCACCTGATCGAGCTGGTGCAGGATCGCGAGGGCAAGGTGATCTTCCGCGCCGACAAGCGCGACTGTCCGCGCTGCACCGCCGGCTTCAACGGCGACGAGAGCCCGCGCGTCACCGCGCCGGGCGAGCAGGTGATGGACCCGGTCACGGCCTACCAGATCACCTCGATGCTGCAGGGCGTGGTCCAGCGCGGCACGGCCGCCTCGGTCAGCCAGCTGGGCTATCCGCTGGCCGGCAAGACCGGCACGACCAACGAGTACCGCAGCGCCTGGTTCATCGGCTATTCGCCCAACCTGATCGTCGGCGTGTTCGTCGGCTTCGACGACAACCGCTCGCTGGGCGAGGGCGAGACGGGCTCGCAGGACGCCGTGCCGGTGTTCATCGACTTCATGAAGGTGGCCTTGAAGGACCAGCCCAAGACCGACTTCAAGCCGCCCAAGACCGCCAAGTTCGCCGTGGTGCGCGGCGTGCGCGAGGCCTTCCGTCCGGGCACCGAGCCCAAGGTCGTCGCGCCGACCCCGACCGGCGGCCCGATCTCCTACGGCGACGCCTGGCCCAACGGCGTGCCGACCGGCCAGCCTTCGCCGTCGGAACCGCAGCCCAGGCAGCAGCCGAAGCAGCCTGACATCAGCGGGCTCTATTAGGTCTTGAGGAGCCGGGGCGGTTGCGCCGCCCCATTGCGCCGACTCCGGGCGCGGGCTATGTCCCGCGCCCTTACTTTGTGTCACGGAGCTACGTGATGAGACCGGATGTCGAGGCCGCCGCGGCCGACATCGAGCAGTCCGTTGGACTGCTCAGGAGGCGTCTTTGACTGGGATGTCGCCCTTAGAAAACTCGATGAACTGAACGCGCGGGTCGAAGACCCGACGTTGTGGGACCGTCCGTCCGAGGCCCAGACCGTGTCGCGCGAGCGCGCCAACCTGGCCGCCAAGGTCGAGGCCGTCCAGAGCATCGAACGCGACGTCAAGGACGCGCTCGAATATGCCGAACTGGCCGAGATGGAGTCCGACGAGGACTCCCTCAACGACGCCCGCGCCCAGCTGAAGGCCATCAAGGAACGCGCCGCCCGCGCCGAACTCGAGGCCCTGCTGTCGGGCGAGGCCGACGGCAACGACGCCTATATCGAAATCAACTCCGGGGCCGGCGGCACCGAGTCGTGCGACTGGGCGGGCATCCTGCTGCGGATGTACACCCGCTGGGCCAACGCCCACGGCATGACCACCGAGCTGGTCGAAGAGACCGACGGCGATCAGGCCGGCATCAAGTCGGCCACGCTGCTGGTCAAGGGCGCCAACGCCTACGGCTGGCTGAAGACCGAGGCCGGCGTGCACCGCCTGGTGCGCATCAGCCCCTACGACAGCAGCGCCCGGCGCCACACCTCGTTCGCCTCGGCCTGGGTCTATCCGGTCATCGACGAAACGATCGAGATCGACATCAACCCCTCGGACGTGCGCACCGACACCTACCGGGCCTCGGGCGCTGGCGGGCAGCACATCAACAAGACCGACTCGGCCGTGCGTCTGACGCACATCCCGACCGGCATCGTGGTGGCCTGCCAGGCCGGCCGCTCGCAGCACCAGAACCGCGACGAGGCCTGGAAGATGCTGCGCGCCCGGATGTACGAGGCCGAACTTCAGAAGCGTGAAGCCGCCCAGCAGGCGCTGCACGACCAGAAGACCGACATCGGCTGGGGTCACCAGATCCGATCGTACGTCCTGCAGCCGTACCAGATGGTCAAGGACCTGCGGACCAACGTCGAGACTTCCGACACCGCCGGCGTGCTGGACGGCGACCTGGACGCCTTCATGGGCGCCTCGCTGGCCCAGCGGGTCGGCGCGACGCGGGACGCCGAGGGCTGAGGCCTTTCGGCATGGCCTGAAACGACGAACGCCCCGGAGTGATCCGGGGCGTTTTTCTTTGGGGGCGCGGTGGCCTTGGCTTCAGCCGACCGGCCGCGCCGTCAGTGTAAGGTCCGCGACGGGCGCGGGCGCCGCCGAGACCGGGGCGACCTGCGGCGGGGCCTGGCGTTGGAACTTCAGGCTGCGGCCCTGGAAGAAGGCGCCGGTTTCCATGGCCAGCTGCTCGTGGGTGATGTCGCCGTCGACATAGGCCGTGCCGTAGAGACGGACCTGCTTGGCGGTGACGGCGCCGACCACGCGGCCGCGCACTTCCACGACCTCGGCGTAGACGCCGCCCTCGACATGGCCGGTCTCGCCGACGGTCAGGCGGCCGACGCGGACGTCGCCGCGCACCACGCCGTCGATCTGCAGCTCGCCGTCGCCGTTGACGCCGCCCTCGATGGTGATGTCCGACGAGATCAGCGAAGCCACGCGCGGCGGGGCCTTGCGGGCCGGTTCGACGGCGGGCGCGGCCGGGGTGAGCGGCAGCGGCTCGATCTGGGGCTGGGTCTTGGACCCCTTAGCTGGCTTGCTGAACATACTCGCCTGCCTTCAGGAAACGGTTGGGGTTCTGGGCGCGGCCGTTGACCCAGACCTCGTAATGGAGGTGCGGGCCGGTGGAGCGTCCGGTGGAGCCCATGGCGCCGACACGCTGGCCGATCGAAACGCGCTGGCCGACCCGGACCGCGATGGCCTGCAGGTGGGCGTAGCGGGTCTTGAAGCCGCCGCCGTGGTCGATCTCGACGGTGTTGCCGTAGCCAGAGCGCACGCCGGTGAACGAGATGACGCCCGGGGCCGTGGCCATGATCGGCGTATAGAAGGCGCCGGGGAAGTCGAGGCCCGAATGGAAGGCCGGGCGGTGGGTGAACGGGTCGAAGCGGACGCCGTAGCTGCTCGACAGGGCCGGGTTCGAGGTCGGGCGGTAGAAGGGCAGGCGCTGGGCGGCGCTGGACAGCGAGCGCATGTCCGACATGTCGCTGGCGGCGCGGTGGATGCGGCTGGCGAATTCTTCGTCGACGTCGAGGACGGCGGCCAGAGCGCGCGGGTCCTTGGCCTCGATCAGCGGACCGCCGAGGCCCGAGCCGCGGCCGGTGAAGCTGCCGGCGTCGAGGCCGGCCATGCGCATGGCCAGGCGCAGGCGCTCGGCCCGGCTCTTGGCGAAGCCTTCGGCGGCGTCGATCAGGCGTTCCTGGTCGATGCGGGTGGCCTGGATGCGCTCGACCGGCGAGGCGTCGGCGAGGGTGGGCTTGCCCACGGCCAGGGCTTGGGCGGCGCCGGGCGCGCCCTTGAAGTCGCTGACCAGCAGGGCGAGCGCGGCGTGGCGCTTCTCGACCGAGGCGGCCAGTTCGTCGAGCGAACCGCTGGTGGCCGACAGCTGGGCGACAGCGCTGTTGAGGCGCGCCTGGCGGTCGGCGTTGAGCCGCTCGTAATAGGCTTTCTGCTTGAGGACGACCTGGTCGGTCTGGCTTACGGCCAGGGCGTTGACCATCATCGCTGCGGTGCACACGCCCATCCACAGGGCCGCGGCGCCGACGCCGGCGGCGCAGGCCAGTTGCTTACCCGTCGACAGCACGTAGCCGCGCATCTCTCCGCCCGAGCGAACATACAGATGTCGTTCGGGAAACAGACTTTCGAGGGTCTTGAATAGGCGTTGAAAGCGCGCGATCGCCATTGCCCAGGAAACCCCCCAGTTCTCAAGGTCCTGGCGATATGCAACGAGAAAGCGGAAAGGCGCAAGACTCTTCGCACCTGCGAAGGCGCGGAAGGCCAAGTTTCGACCATGCGTCTGCGTCGATTAACGCCGCATGAACGGCTTGGCTACACGCGACACGGGAGTCGTTGCCGAAATGCGAGGCCTTGCGGCCTCGGCGCCACACTTTGTTGGTCGCGCGCTTACGACGCCTTCAGCGCCTGGGCGGCCTTGAGCACCGCCTTGACGTGGTTGGGCACCTTCACCTTGCGCCAGACCTCGCGGACCACGCCTTCGCGGTCGATCAGGAAGGTCGAGCGGTCGATGCCCATGTACTTGCGGCCGTACATGTTCTTCTCGACCCACGAGCCGTAGGCCTCGACGGTCTCGCCAAGCGTGTCGGCGGCGAGCTCGACGGTCAGGTCGTGCTTCTTGCGGAATTTGCCGTGGCTGGCGGCGCTGTCTTTCGACACGCCGATGATCACCGCGCCGGCCTTGGCGAACTCCTCGACCTCGGCCGAGAACTGCAGGGCTTCCGACGTGCAGCCGGTCGTGTCGTCCTTCGGATAGAAGTAGAGCACGACGGCCTTGCCCTTCAGGCCGGCCAGGCTGACGCGGCCGGTGTCGGTGGGCAGGTCGAAGTCGGGGGCCTTGTCGCCGGGGCTCAGCATCGCACTCTCTCCAAGATCACGGAGGCCAACATCATAGTGATCCCGGAGCCGGCGAGGCCGACCCCGGGAACGCAGCATCTCAGACCGGCTTGACCAGCACGATCTTCTTCTTGCCCTGACCGAGCTTGACCACGCCGTCCACGAGGTCGGCGTTGGTCACTAGGCGGTCGCCGTCCTTCTCCTGGGCGTCGTTCAGGCGCAGGCCGCCGCCCTGGGCCAGGCGACGGGCCTCGCCGCGCGAGGCGGTGAGGCCGATGTCGGTGGCCAGCACCGCCAGCGGCACGCCTTCGGCGAGGATCGCCGCGGCGATCTCGACCGTCGGCAGGTCGGCCGACAGCTGGCCTTGCTCGAAGGCCTTCTCGGCGGCGTCGCGGGCGGCCTTGGCGGCCTCCTCGCCGTGGGCCATGCGGGTGGCCTGGTCGGCCAGCACCTTCTTGGCGTCGTTGATCTGAGCGCCCGGCAGGGCCTCCAGCTCGGCGATCGTCTCCAGCGGCAGGTCGGTGAACAGCTTCAGGAAGCGGCCCACGTCGGCGTCCTCGGTGTTGCGCCAGAACTGCCAGTAGTCGTACGGGCTCAGCTGCTCGGCGTTGAGCCACACGGCGCCCGACATGGTCTTGCCCATCTTGGCGCCCGAGGCCGTGGCCAGCAGCGGCGTCGTCAGGCCGAAGGCGGCCTTCTGGTCGACGCGACGGGTCAGCTCGACGCCGTTGAGGATGTTGCCCCACTGGTCCGAGCCGCCCATCTGCAGCACGCAGCCGTACTTGCGGTTCAGCTCCAGGAAGTCGGTGGCCTGCATCAGCATGTAGTTGAACTCGAGGAAGGTCATCGGCTGCTCGCGCTCGAGCCGCAGCTTCACCGAGTCGAAGGCCAGCATGCGGTTGACCGTGAAGTGCACGCCGTAGTCGCGCAGGAACTGCACGTAGCCGAACTTGCTCAGCCACTCGTCATTGTCGACCATGATGGCGTCGGTCGGGCCGTCGCCGAAGGTCAGGAACTTGGCGAAGACCTGCTTGATGCCGGCGATGTTGGCCTGGATGTCGGCGTCGCTCAGCAGCTTGCGGCTTTCGTCCTTGCCCGTCGGATCGCCGACCTTGGTCGTGCCGCCGCCCATCAGGACGATCGGCTTGTGGCCGGCCTGCTGCAGGCGGCGCAGCATCATGATCTGGATCAAGGACCCGACGTGCAAGCTGGGGGCCGTCGCGTCGAAGCCGATGTAGGCGGTGACGACGCCCGAGGCGGCCGCCGTATCCAGCTCTTCCGGATGCGTGATCTGGTGGATGTAGCCGCGCGCCTGCAGGGTCTTGAGGAAATCGGACTTAAAGCTCTGCGGCGCGGACATGGCTCGACTCTCTGTATCGCTGGTCCGCGCGTCTAGCACGGGCGGGGCGGTCTGTGGCGAGGGTTTCATCGATAGTCTCCTTGAAGGCTGTGCGCCGGAGACGTCGTCGGTAAGGGGAGGGACGCATCGCCGGCCAGGTGGCGGTGCGTCGACATGACCGGTCGTTCGCCCGCTAGATCAGCGGGCGATAATAGGCGCGGGTACGGAGGGCCTTGGCGGTCATGGGGCCTAGCTACCCGACGCGGGCCGTGGCAGTCAACGGACCCATGCGCATTCTGGGATTCATGACCGGCACCTCGCTCGACGCGGTCGACATGGCGGTGCTCGAGACCGACGGCGAGACGATCCAGGCCTTCGGGCCTTCGGGCGAACGCAAGCTGCGCGAGGCGACGCGCGACCTTTTGCTGGTGGCGACCGAGATCGCCCGCGGCTGGCCGCGCGAGCGACCCGAGCCCGAGATCTTCGCCGAGGCCGCCCAGGTCGTGGCCGACGAGCATTTCCACGCCGCCGAGAGCTTCCTGGCCGAGCACGGCCTCTCCTGGGGCGACTTCGACCTTTTGGGCGTGCACGGCCAGACGGTGCTGCACGAGCGGCCGACGCCCGAGCGGATCGGCCGGACGGTGCAGTTGCTCGACGCCGAGCGGCTGGCGCGCCTGACCGGCCGGCCGGTGGCCTTCGACTTCCGCACCGCAGACGTGGCGGCGGGCGGGCAGGGGGCGCCGCTGGCCCCGATCTATCACGATGCCCGCGCCCGCGCCTCGGGCCTGGCCGCGCCGGTGGCGGCCCTGAACATCGGCGGGGTGGCCAACATCACCCTGGTCGACGAGGACGGCACGCTGCTGGCCTTCGACACCGGTCCCGGCAACGGCATGATCGACCTGATGCTGCAGGAGCGGGGCCTGGGCCGGTTCGATGAGAACGGCCGCCTGGCCGCCGCCGGCAAGGTGGACGAGGCGATCCTGGAGCGGTTCCTGGCCAGCGCCTATTTCGCCGGCCCCGCGCCCAAGTCGCTGGACCGCTACGACTTCCCGCTCGACCTGGTGGAGCCGCTGTCGGCCGAGGACGCGGCGGCCACCCTGGTGGCCTTTACCGCCGAGGCCGTGGTCAAGGCCTTCGAACACGGCGCCCGACCCAGCGCCCTGATCGTCTGCGGCGGCGGGCGACATAATCCGCAGATCATGAAGGTGCTGACCGAGCGTTGCCCGGTGCCGGTGAAGACGGCCGAGGACTACGGCTGGCGCGGCGATGCGATCGAGGCGGAGGCGTTTGCGTATCTCGCGGCCCGGACGGCGCGGGGGCTGCCGATCAGCTTCCCGGGGACGACGGGGGTGGCGCGGGCGATGACGGGGGGGCGGATCGTGCGGCCGTAGCCCGCTGCGCGGGCCCCCTCCGGCCCTCCGGGCCACCTCCCCCAGAGGGGGAGGATCTTTGCGGCGATAGATGCTCCCCCTTTGGGGGAGCTGTCGCGGAGCGACTGAGGGGGCCGCCGCAGGCGGTCAGTGCAGCTTGAGCCGCCCCGCCACGCGCTGCTGCAGCAGCCGCGCCAGGGCCAGCAGCGCGGTCTTGGTCACGCCGAGGATGGCCTTGTGGTGGGCCAGGTGGAGCGAGACGTAGAACCACTTGGCGACCAGGCCCTCGATGAAGAAGTTGGGGCCGCCGAGGCCGCCCATCAGGGCGCCGACGCCTTTGTTCTCGCCCAGCGACACCAGCGAGCCGAAGTCCTTGTAGACATAGGGTTCTTCCACCCGCGCCTGGCGCAGACGGGCGAGCAGGACCTTGGCCAGGTAGCTGGCCTGTTGGTGCGCGGCCTGGGCGCGGGCGGGGACGAGCTTGCCGTCCTTCCACGGGCAGGCGGCGCAGTCGCCCAGGGCCCAGATGTCGGGGGCGGAGCTTTCCAGCCGGTCGTTGACCACGAACTGGTTGAGGCGGTTGGTCTCCAGCCCGAGCGCGAGATTGCTCTCGGCGGCCTTCACGCCGGCGGCCCAGACGATCAGGTCGGCGGGAATGTCGCCGTGGCTGGTTTCCAGGCGGTCGGGGTGGACGGCCAGCACCTTGGCGCCGGTGCGCACCCGCACGCCCTTGCGCTCCAGGG
The DNA here is from genome assembly GCF_058807655.1 of Caulobacter sp. GW821-FHT12A07. Taxonomy (NCBI): domain Bacteria; kingdom Pseudomonadati; phylum Pseudomonadota; class Alphaproteobacteria; order Caulobacterales; family Caulobacteraceae; genus Caulobacter; species Caulobacter sp. GW821-FHT12A07. The sequence goes on along the minus strand of NZ_JBXAQX010000005.1, from coordinate 167,821 downwards.
CGACGGTGGCCTGGGCCGAGGTCTTGTCGGGCAGGCCGCCGAGGATGCGCGGCGCGGCCTCGACGATGGTGATGTCGAGGCGGAAGCGCTGCTCGGCGCCGAGGGCGTCCAGAAGGGCGCGATGGGCTTCCAGCAGTTCGGCCGACAGTTCGACCCCCGTGGCGCCGCCGCCGACGATGGCCACGCCCATGGTTCGCTCGGGCGCGAACGAGGCCTTCATGAAGGTGGCCAGGAGGCGGGTGTGGAAGGCCTCGGCGTCTTCCGTCCGCTCCAACAGGTGGGCGGTCTCCGCGCCCGGCGTGCCGAACAGGTTGGAGCCGCTGCCGATGGCCAGCACGCCCCAGGTGAAGGTGATCGAGCGCTCGGGCACCAGCACGCCGCCGTCGGGCGCGGCGATGGGCTTCAGGGTCAGGCGCTTGGCGGTGGGATCGAGCGCGGCCAGATCGCCCAGCAGGAAGCTGAAATGGTTGGCGCGGCCCAGGATCGAATAGGACAGCCCCTCCTGGTGCACGTCGAGCGTGCCGGCCGCCACTTCGTGCAGGGTCGGCTTCCAGATGTGGAAGCTGGAGCGGTCGATCAGCAGGATCCGCTCCTTGCCGGCCCGGCGTCCCAGCTTGCGGCCCAGCTGCGCGGCCAGTTCCAGCCCGCCCGCCCCGCCGCCGACGATCACGATGTCATAATGCATGGGCCGACCGTTCTGCGATGGGAGCGATAACGACGGTTTTAGAGGGCGGCGGCGAGTCTGTCTCGCGGTTGCGAAGGTTGGGGTGGTCGAGCGGCGGATTTCCTCCGACCTTGCCGCTTACTCTTGCTCCACATCTCCGAGCATCCCCGCGAAGGCGGGGATCCAAACTGACTTCCAGGTTACGGCACGGCCCTGACCTATCTGCCGACTCGGCTTGCATCCCCGCCTTCGCGGGGATGCTCGGAGGAAAAAACGGGGCAAACGAAAAACCCGCCCTCGGCGACCGAGGGCGGGCTTCGAATTCCAGAACCTTGAAGCCTCCAACCCCTACGGGATCGGGTTGGCTTCCAGGCGCTTGTCGAGATAGCCGCCGACGGCCTGCTCGACGCTAGGCAGGTGTTCGGCCCAGAAGTGGGTGGCCTTGTCGACGACTTCATAGTCGATGACGATGCCCTTCTGGGTGCGCAGCTTGGAGACCACGCGCTCGACCTCGACGGGCGGCACGACGGTGTCGGCGCCGCCGGTCAGGATCAGGCCCGAGGCCGGGCAGGGGGCCAGGAAGCTGAAGTCGTACATGTTGGTCGGCGGCGACACCGAGATGAAGCCGTCCGTCTCCGGGCGGCGCATCAGCAGCTGCATGCCGATATAGGCGCCGAAGCTGTAGCCGGCGACCCAGGTCTGGGCGGCGGCGGGGTTGTTGGCTTGCAGCCAGTCGAGCGCCGTGGCCGCGTCGGCCAGCTCGCCGATGCCGCTGTCGAATTCGCCCTGGCTGCGGCCGACGCCGCGGAAGTTGAAGCGCAGGGTCGCGAAACCGCGCTTCATGAACAGGTGGTACAGCTGCACCGACACCGGGTGGTTCATGTGACCGCCGGCCTTGGGGTGCGGGTGCAGGATCAGCGCGATGGGCGCATTGTCCGTCTTGCCCGGCGAATAGCGGCCTTCGATACGGCCCGCGGCGCCGGTCAAAATCACGTCAGGCATACAGGTCCCCGTCACGAGTTGGGGCGTCGGGGCCTGTACCATTCGCCGTGAAAGGCGCATGGAATACTTGACCGCCGCGCTTGGTCTTCCTAAATCCGCATCGCGCGCACCGCCCAGCAGGGCGCGGCGCGAAGTCGCGGCTTGTAGCATACGCAAATGCGGTTGCGCGGGGAATCTGCAAGGGAGAGCGCCTGATGCGCCTGAGCACGAAGGGACGTTACGCCGTGATGGCCATGACCGACCTCGCCCGCAAGCAGGACGAGGCGGAGGGCCGCGCGGTGGCCCTGGCCGAGATCGCCGCCCGCCAGCAGATTTCTCTTTCCTATCTCGAACAGCTTTTCGCCCGCCTGCGCCGCAAGGGGCTGGTGGTCAGCGCCCGAGGTCCCGGCGGCGGCTATCGCCTGGCGACCGACGCCCGTTCGACCCGAATCTCCGACATCGTCATGGCCGTGGACGAGCCCCTGCGCGCCACCCGCTGCGGCGTCGGCAAGACCGGCCACAAGGGCTGCATGGCCGGCGGCGCCAAGTGCCTGACTCACGACCTGTGGGAGGAGATGGGCCGCCAGATCCATTCCTACCTGGCCTCGGTGACCATCGCCGACGTTCTGGAAGGCCGCCTGCGGCCGGAGGCGAAGGCCGCGGCGTGACCAGCAAGCCCGCCATCTATCTGGACTACAACGCCACCGCCCCGATCCGCCCCGAGGCGCGGGACGCGGTGCTGCGCGCCTTTGAGCTGGCCGGCAATCCCAGCTCGGTGCACGCGGCCGGCCGCGCCGCTCGCGACGTCGTGGAGACCGCCCGCAAGCAGGTTGGCGAACTGGTCGGCGTGGTCGCTGGCTCGGTCACCTTCGTCAGCGGCGGCACCGAAGCCAACGCCCTGGCCATCGACAGCGCGGTCGCCTCGGGCGTCAAACGCATCGTGGTCAGCGCCATCGAGCACGACGCCGTGGTCGAGACGGCCGCGGCCAGCGGCGTTTCGGTCGCGGTGCTGCCGGTCGACGCCGACGGCGTGGCCGACCTTTCCAAGCTTTCGGACCTGCTGGCCGGCGAGGGCCGCACCCTGGTCTGCCTGATGCTGGCCAACAACGAGACGGGCGTGATCCAGCCCGTCGCCGGGGCCTCGGTGATCGTGCGCGCGGCCGACGGCCTGCTGCATGTCGACGCCGTGCAGGCGGCCGGCAAGATCGCCATCGATTTCTCCGCCCTGGGCGCCGACACCCTGGCGCTGTCGGCCCACAAGATCGGCGGCCCGCAAGGCGTCGGCGCGCTGGTGGCCGGCACGCGGGCCAATGTGGTGCGTCGCCAGCACGGCGGCGGCCAGGAGCGTGGCCGCCGGGCGGGCACCGAGAACGTCGCCGGGATTTCGGGCTTCGGCGCGGCGGCTTCGGCGGCCCTGCGGGACTTGCCCCGGGCGGCCGATCAGGGCATTTGGCGCGACGCCTTGGCCCAGCGGGTCAAGGACGCCGGCGGCGTGGTGCTCGGGGAGGGCGCTGCTCGCCTGCCCCAGACTCTTTGTTTGGCCGCCGAGGGCTTCGCCTCGCAGGTCCAGGTCATGAACCTGGATCTCGCCGGGGTGATGGTCAGCGCCGGCAGCGCCTGCTCGTCGGGCAAGGTCAAGGCCAGTCGCGTGGTCGAGGCCATGGGCCGCTCCGATCTCGCCCCCTATGCGCTGCGTGTCAGCGGCGGTTGGGCGAGCACGGAAGCGGATTGGATTGTGTGCGGCGACGCCTGGCTCGCCGCCTGGAAGCGTATCGGCGCCCGGCGCCGGGAGGTGGCTTGATGGCCGCGGTCAAGGAAACGATCGACACCGTCGCCGCGCTCGAGAAATACGAGCACGGCTTTACGACCGATATCGACCAGGAGTTCGCCCCCAAGGGGCTCTCCGAGGACATCGTGCGCTTCATCTCGGCCAAGAAGGACGAGCCGGCGTGGATGCTGGAATGGCGTCTGGAGGCCTATCGCCGCTGGCTCGAGCTCGAGGAGCCGGACTGGGCCAACGTCAACTATCCGAAGATCGACTACCAGGACACCTACTACTACGCCGCGCCGAAGACCAAGGAAGGGCCGAAAAGCCTGGACGAGGTCGATCCCGAGCTGCTGGCCGTCTACGAAAAGCTGGGCATCCCGCTGAAGGAGCAGGCCGTGCTGGCCGGCGTCGAAGGCGCGCCGCGCTACGCCGTGGACGCGGTGTTCGATAGCGTGTCGGTCGTCACGACCTTCAAGAAGGAGCTGGCCCAGGCCGGCGTCATCTTCTGCTCGATGAGCGAGGCGATCCGCGAGCACCCGGAACTGGTCAAGCAGTATCTGGGCAGCGTCGTGCCGACCTCGGACAACTATTTCGCCTGCCTCAACAGCGCGGTGTTCTCGGACGGCTCGTTCGTCTACGTGCCGCCGGGCGTGCGCTGCCCGATGGAGCTGTCGACCTATTTCCGGATCAACGCCAAGGATTCCGGCCAGTTCGAGCGCACCCTGATCATCGCCGACAAGGGCGCCTACGTCTCGTACCTGGAGGGCTGCACGGCCCCGATGCGCGACGAGAACCAGCTGCACGCAGCCGTGGTCGAGCTCGTCCTGCTGGACGACGCCGAGATCAAGTATTCCACCGTCCAGAACTGGTATCCGGGCGATCCGGAGACCGGCAAGGGCGGCATCTACAACTTCGTGACCAAGCGCGCCGACTGCCGCGGCGACCGCTCCAAGGTGTCGTGGACCCAGGTCGAGACCGGTTCGGCCATCACCTGGAAGTATCCGTCCTGCGTGCTGCGCGGCGAGGGCTCGTCGGGCGAGTTCTACTCGATCGCCGTCACCAACGGCCATCAGCAGGCCGACACCGGCACCAAGATGATCCACCTGGGCGCCAATACGAAGTCGCGGATCGTCGCCAAGGGCATCAGCGCGGGCAAGTCGACCAGCACCTATCGCGGCCTGGTCTCGGCCCACCCGAAAGCCAAGGGCGCGCGCAACTTCACCCAGTGCGACAGCTTGCTGATCGGCAAGACCTGCGCGGCCCACACCGTGCCCTATATCGAGGCCCGCAACGGCCAGTCGGTGTTCGAGCACGAGGCCACCACCACCCGCCTGTCGGACGACCAGCTGTTCTACTGCCAGCAGCGCGGCCTTTCGCAGGAAGAGGCCGTGGCCCTGCTGGTCAACGGCTTCGTCCGCGACGTGCTGCAGCAACTGCCGATGGAGTTCGCCGTCGAAGCCCAGAAGCTGGTGGCGATTTCTCTCGAAGGCTCGGTGGGATGACGGTGGCCGTCACGCTCTACCGGCCGGTCGGTACGGCGGAACTGAAGCTGATCGAGGCGTCCGGCTGGACGGAATTCCCGCCGCGCCTGCCCGAGCAGCCGATTTTCTATCCGGTGACCAACCAGGCCTACGCCGCCCAGATCGCCCGTGACTGGAACGCCGTGCACAACGACGACAAGCGGGGCTACGTCACCCGTTTCAACGTCTCGGCCGATTTCCTCGCCGGCTACGACCCCAAGGTCGTGGGCGGCAAGGAGCACGAGGAATACTGGATTCCCGCCGAGGAACTTTCGCTGTTCAACGCCGCCATCGAGGGCCAGATCGAGGTCGTCGAGACCTTTGTCGGCGCCGATACGACGCTCGAAAAGACCAACGAGACCCATGCTTAAGATCGAAAACCTCCACGCCCGCGTCGAAGACAAGCCGATCCTGAAGGGCGTCACGCTCGAGGTGCCGGCCGGCGAGGTGCACGCCATCATGGGTCCGAACGGCGCCGGCAAGTCGACGCTGTCCTACGTGCTGAGCGGCCGCGGCGGCTATGAGGTCACCGAAGGAACGGCCACGCTCAACGGCGAGGACCTGCTGAGCCTGGAGCCCAACGAGCGGGCGGCCAAGGGCGTGTTCCTGTCGTTCCAGTATCCGCTGGAGATCCCCGGCGTGCCGGCCCTGACCTTCATCCGCACCGCGGTGAACGCCCAACGCCGCGCCCGCGGCGAGGACGAGATCGCCGCGCCTGCCTTCCTGAAGCTGGCCAAGGAAAAGGCCGCTTCGCTGAAGATCGACTTCGAGATGCTCAAGCGCGGCCTGAACGTCGGCTTCTCGGGCGGCGAGAAGAAGCGGATGGAAATCTTCCAGATGGCGATGCTGTCGCCGAAGTTCCTGATCCTCGACGAGACGGATTCGGGCCTCGACATCGACGCCCTGAAGATCGTCTCCGAAGGCGTCAACGCTCTACGCTCGCCTGAGCGCGGCATGCTGGTGATCACCCACTACCAGCGCCTGCTCGACTACATCAAACCCGACCGCGTGCACGTGCTGGCCGCCGGCCGCATCGTCGCCTCGGGCGGCCCGGAGCTGGCCCTGCAGCTGGAAGCCGAGGGCTACGACAAGTACGTCGGGGCCGCCGCGTGAGCCTTTCGACCGCTCTCAAGACGGGCGACGTCACCGCGCTGCCGTCGCGCCGCGACGAGGATTGGCGCTGGACCGACCTGCGCGGCCTGATCCGCGTGCTGCCCGATCCCGCGCCGAAGTTCGACGGCGAGGTCGCGGCCGGTCCGTTCGCGGGCCTGGTCGACGGCGAGATCCTGTTCGTCAACGGCCGCCACGTGGCCACGAGCGGGCAGGGCGACGTCCTGGCGCTGCGCTTCGTCGCGGCGACCGACAAGGTCTCGCAGGCCGCCTCGTATGCGGTCGTGGTCGAGCCGGGCGCCAGCCTGACTCTGCTGGAAAGCCACGAGGGCCGCGCAGCCGGCTACATCTCGGACGTGTCGCTCGACATCGCCGTGGGCGAGGGCGCGAGCCTGACGCGCATCGTGCTGGTCGAGGATGACGCCGAGGCCGTCGACGTCGTCACCGCCCGCGTCGAACTCGGCGCCGGCGCGATCTTTGCCCAGACCGTCCTGACCAGCGGCGCGCGCCGCCAGCGGATCGAGACCCACGTCGCTCATCCCGGCGCCCACGCCCAGGCTCGCCTGGATGGGATCTATCTGCTGAACGGCCAGCGCCATGCCGACCAGACCACCGTGGTCACCCACGACGGCGTCGACGGCGTGACCAGCCAATTGACCAAGGGCATGGTCGCCGACCAGGCGCGCGGCGTGTTCCAGGGCCGGATCATCGTCCAGCCCGGCGCCGACCAGACCGACGCGCGGATGGGCCACCACGCCCTGATCCTGTCGGACAAGGCCGAGATCGACGCCAAGCCCGAGCTGTTGATCTTCGCCGACGACGTCGCCTGCGCCCACGGCAACACCATCGGCGCCCTGGACGAGGAAGCGGTGTTCTACGCCCGCCAGCGCGGCATTCCCGAGCTGGAAGCCCGGGCGATGCTGACGCAGGCCTTCGTCGGCGAGGTGGTCGAGCGCATCGAGCACGCCGGCGCGCGCGAGATCGCCGCCGCCTGGGTCGCCAAGCAGCTGGGGCGTGAAGAATGACCGCCGCCTTCGACGTCGAGGCCATCCGCGCCCAGTTCCCGATCCTGTCGCGCACGGTGCACGGCAAGCCGCTCGTTTACCTGGACAGCGCCGCCAGCGCCCAGAAGCCCGACGCGGTGCTGGACGCCATGATGGGCCTGGCCCGCACCTCCTACGCCAACGTCCATCGCGGCCTGCACACGCTGGCCAACGAAACGACGGAACTCTATGAAAAGGCGCGGGAAACCATCGCGCGCTTCATCAACGCCGACGTGGGCGAGATCGTCTACACCAAGAGCGCCACGGAAGCGGTGAACCTGGTGGCCGACACCTTTGGCCGTTCGCTGAAGGCCGGCGACGAGATCATCGCCTCGGAGATGGAGCACCACGCCAACATCGTGCCCTGGCACTTCCTGCGCGAGCGCTACGGCGTCGTGCTGAAGTTCATCCCGGTGCTCGACGACGGCCGGCTCGACATGGAGGCCTACAAGGGCCTGCTGTCGGAAAAGACCAGGATGGTCGCCGTCACCCACATGTCGAACGTGCTGGGCACGGTCAACGACGTGGCCGAGATCGTGCGCCTGGCCCATGCGGCCGGCGCGCCGGTGCTGCTCGACGGCTGCCAGGGGATCGTCCACACCAAGGTGGACGTGAAGGCGCTCGACGTCGATTTCTACGTCTTCAGCGGCCACAAGCTCTACGGCCCCACCGGCATCGGCGTGCTCTACGGCAAGGCCGAGCGCCTGGCCGCCCTGCCGCCCTACCAGGGCGGCGGCGAGATGATCGGTTCGGTCAGCCTCGACAAGATCACCTATGCCGACCCGCCCCACCGCTTCGAGGCCGGCACGCCGGCGATCCTTGAGGCCGTCGGCCTGGGCGCGGCCATCGAGTGGCTGAACGGCGTCGACCGCGAAGCGGCCCTGGCCCATGAGCACGCGCTCTATGAGCGGGTCGCCCAGCGCCTCGAAGGCGTCAACGGCGTGCGGATCCTCGGTACGGCGCCCGGCAAGGGCGCGGTGATGAGCTTCGTCGTCGAGGGCGCCCACGCCCATGACGTGGCCCAGGTGCTGGACCGCTACGGCGTGGCCGTGCGGGCCGGGACGCACTGCGCCGAGCCGCTGATGAAAAGGTTCGGGGTGACGTCGAGCGCCCGGGCTTCCTTCGCCCTATATAATACGCCTGCCGAAGCCGACGCGTTCGTGGACGCGCTGGACAAGGCCCGCAGCTTCTTCAGTTGAGCCTATGACCGACCAAGCCGAAGTCCCGCAAGCCGCGACGGCTCTTTCCTCGGAAGAGCTGAACCGCCTGACCGACCAGCTGATCGAGAAGCTGAAGACGGTGTTCGACCCGGAAATCCCGGTCGACATCTATGAGCTGGGCCTGATCTACAAGGTCGACGTCAGCGACGACAAGGACGTGGCCATCGACATGACCCTGACCGCGCCGGGCTGCCCGGTGGCCGGCGACATGCCGGGTTGGGTCAAGGACGCGGTCATGGAGATCGACGGCATCCGCTCGTGCAATGTCGACCTGACCTTCGACCCGCCGTGGGACCCGTCGCGGATGAGCGACGAGGCCAAGTTGCAGCTGAACATGTTCTAGAGGCAGGACCCGCCATGGAAGCCGCCGTCACCACCCGTCCGCGCCGCCCGCGCCCCAAGGTCGTCACCCTGACCGAGGCCGCGGCCGCGCGCGTGAAGGAGATCATGGACAGGGCCGACCAGCCCTATGCGGGTTTGCGCGTTGGCGTGAAGAACGGCGGCTGCGCGGGCCAGGAATACGTCTTCGAATACGCCAAGGAGAAGGGTCCGATCGACGAGGTCGTCGAGGACAAGGGCGTCACCATCCTGATCGAGCCGAAGGCGGTGCTGTTCCTGATCGGCACCGAAATCGACTACGAGGTCACCAAGCTGTCGTCGAAGTTCGTGTTCCATAACCCGAACGAGACCGACGCCTGCGGCTGCGGCGAGAGCGTGACCATTCAGCCGGCGCCTGAGCCCTCCGAGGCGTGACGCCGTAGACGATCGAAAGGCTTGATCGCTGGATCAAGCGAGGCCGACGGCCATAGCGAGAAAGCGAACAGGTCGTTGGCCAAGACCATAGCGGCAAGCAGTCAGTTCTGGCGCGGGATGGCGGCCGTTTTCGGCGTCATCTGGCTTCTGTTCAGCTTGCCGGCGCTGATCATCGCCATGCTGCTGGTTCCGGGTGTCGATCTGAGTGCGAGCCGGGGTCCGGCCTTCGCCTTGGCTCTGATCCTGACGCCAACCGTGGCGATGGGCGGCGCCATCTGTTGTTTTCTCGGCGTTGCGCGGAGCCGTCGAAAACTGGCGACGTGGGGATATTGCGCGCCTCTGGTCCCCATCATGCTCCTGGTCGCAACCTTCGCCCTTCGCTGATCGTCATTGGGACGGGCTGCTGGTTGCGCTGGCCGGGTTTTCGGCGCCGACGAAGCCGGGTGCGACCCGGCGCGCATAGATCGCCACCGTCACGACCGACAGCGCCGCGCTGGCGGCCAGGGCCCAGAGGCCGGCCGTCTGTGCGCCGAGCGGGGCCAGCAGCAGGCCGACGCCCAGGAAGTTCAGCGCGATCTTCGGGTGCTCCAGCGGCGGGAAGTTGAAGTCGCGTTCGGGCTGGGCCTGCTGCAGGCCCGCGACGAAGAAGTTGCGGGCGATCAGCAGCAGCGGAACCGAGATCCAGGCGCCCGGAAAGGCGCCGGCCGCCATCAGGGCGGCGAGGCTGACCAGGGTCAGCAGCCGGTCGGCCAGCAGGTCGAACATCGCTCCGAACGTTGAGGTCTGGCCGAAGCGCCGGGCGACCCAGCCGTCGAGCACGTCGGTCAGGCCCGCCCCGAGGAACAGGGCCAGGGCGATCCAGCCGGCGTCGGCGAGAACGGCCCAGGCCAGGAAGGGCAGGGCGAGCAGGCGAAGCGCGGTCAGCAGGTTGGCCAGCATGTCGGCCTCCTTCTAGCGATAGGCGGTGACCATCGTCCGGTAGGCGGCCTGGCTCTTGGCCAGCGCTTCCGGCGAGCGGGCGCTGAGCACAAAGGTCAGGAAAAAGGTCTGGCCGTCGGCGTCGGTCTCCTGGCCATAGGCGACGAGTTCCCAGTTGGCGCCCTTGCCAGGCGTCTGGCGGTATAGCGTCAGCGGGTCGCCGACGGCGGTCGCCATGTCCGGCAGGCGCTCGAGCTTCAGGCCCGGATCGTCGGCCAGGAACTTGGCCTGGTCCTGCTCGAGGAACCCCGCCAGGTCGTCGGCGTCGCCGTTCCGCCGAGTGGCGCAGGCATAGATGACCGCCGGAGCGTCCCTGAAGGTCTGGCCCGCTGGCGTGAGAGCCTTGCAGTTGTTCTCGTGCCTGACCTCTTCAAGCGCGCTCCACCCCGCCGGGGCGGTGATCTCGGGCCACCAATGCGGCTCGAAGCCCGCTTCCGTGGGGATCACGGCCTTGGTGATCTGGGCGGCGGCGGGGATCGGGGCGAGCAGAGGCAGCAAGGCGGCGAAGCGGGCGGCGCGGAAGCTGGCGGCCATGGGGGTCCTGGCTGGATTGAGGGTCATGGAGCGACTCCGCTGACCAGGATGGCCGAGAAGAAGCCGACGACGAGGGTGAAGGGCATCTGCAACAGGCCGAACGTGGCCGCCAGCAGGCGGAACTTGCGGGCGTAGATAACCACGACCACCGTCGCCGGCAGGATCGACAGCGGGATCGCGCAGGCGATGTCGATGAGCCAGGTCGGGCGCGGAAAGGTCGAGTCCGGCGTCGCCTTGAACAGGAGGCCCCAGGCCAGGCCGAGCAGCATCGGAGCGGGAAGGATCAGCAGGAGCAGGGATCGCCGCTTCTCCGCCCCCGTCGCCCGTGCGATGGCGATGGCCGCGAAGGTCGCCACGCCCTGGAGCAGCAGGATGGTCGCCAGCCCCAGCATGGCGTCAGGCCGACAGCGGTTCGGCGTCGGCCGCCGGCTTCTTGCGCGGCGGATCGACCAGCACCGAGGCCCTCACCGGCTGGCCGGTGGCTTCGGCGATCAGTTCGTTGGTGCGGCCTTCGACGGTGTTTTCCAGCAGCTTCATGAACTCGACCTTCTGCAGGTCCTGGGGCAGGGCGGGCAGGAACTCCACCGTGGCGCGGCCGGGGGTCTTCTTCTTTTCCTGCTGCTTCCAGAAGCAGCCGAGATTGGTGGCGACGGGCACCACCGGCAGGCCGAAGTCCTGGCTCATGTGATAGACGCCGGTGCGATAGCGGAAGCGCTCGCCCGGCGCGGCCAGGTGGCCCTCGGGATAGATCAGGATACGGCGGCCCTCGGCGGCCACCTGGGCGGCGCTCTTGGAGAGGGCGGCGCGGGCTTCCGGTCCGCCGCAGCTGTCGACGACGATGGCCCCGAACTTCTTGAGAATGCCGCCCAGCAGCGGGAACTTCTCCAGGTGGTCGCCGGTGACGAAGCTGAGGTTGTCGAGATTGGCGAACATCACGAAGCCGTCGCCCCAGCTGTGGTGCTTGGCGGCGATGATGAAGGCGCCCTTCGGCAGGTTTTCCTGGCCCTTCAGCTCGACCTCGACCCCGGCGAAGACCCGCAGGGCCCACAGCATGCGCTTCGAATAGAGCCGCAGGGCGAAGGTGACCGGCCGGCGGCCCGGCAGCAGCGCCGAGAGCGCCGCCGACAGGCCGTAGAAGATCGACAGCACCCAGTAGTAGGCGTTGAACAGCGCGCTGCGCATGGTCCGGGTGTCCTAAGGGTTATCGGGCTTTCAGCACGGCGAGGACCGCCGCGGTCATCAAAGGAGCGTGGGCCGACAGCAGGTCTTCGCCCAGGCGGCCGTAGGCGCGGTTCTGGGCGGTCTGGGTGATGACGCCGATGGCCATGGCGGCGATGACGCGCGGGTCGCCCGGCGGCAGCTCCATCTTCAGCATGGCGTGCTTGATGATCGTCTCGACCAGGGTGACCGGGTCGCGGCCGTCCTCCTGGTAGTAGGGCAGGAAGTGGTGCAGTTGCAGCAGGTGGAACGAGAACAGGGTCCAGTCCTCGTCGGCCGCCGTGCAGTAGGCGCGGACGATGGCGCCGGCCTTGGCCTCGACGCCGTGGACGGCGCTCGCCTCGGCCTCGATCAGCTCGGACAGCCGCCGGTGGGCGGCCATGAACAGGCCGATGGCCAGTTCGTCCTTGCTCTTCCAGTGACGGTAGATCGCGCCTTCCGAGACCTCGGCGCGGGCGGCGATCAGCTTGGTGGTGGCCGCGTCGACGCCCTGGGCGGCGAAGACCTCGAGGGCGGCGCGTTCGATGCGGGGCTTGGCGCTCATGAGACCGACGTTACATCAGATCGAGCGGATTGCAAGTAAACGCTCACATACGCCCTGGAGATTGACGATTGAGGCGGGCGCGGTCATGCACGGCCATGGTCCAGACGGTTCTGATCTATTCCATGGGCGAGGTGATCGGCGACGGCCTGATCAAGCTGCCCTTCGTGGCCGGCCTGCGCGCGGCCTTTCCCGATGCGCGCGTCACCTGGTGCGCGGCCAAGGGCGAGACGGTCTATGACGGCCCGCTGAAGCGCGTCGTTGCCGGCTATGTCGACGAGATTCTCAAGGACGGCGTCACCGGCGCGGGCGCGCTGGACGTGCTGCCGTGGGTCAGGCCGTTCGGCGGCCGGACCTTCGACCTAGTCATCGACACCCAGGAGAACCTGCGGCGCAGCCTCGTCGCGCGTCGGGCAGCCAAGGGGCGGTTCGTTTCCGCCGCGATGGAAGCCCGCAAGAGCGACTGGCCGGCGGCCGTGGTCGACCGGCTGGCAAGGTTGCTGAGCCTGGCGAGCGACGGGCAGGGCGCCTTGCGGCCGCTTACCCTGACCGAGACCGACGCGCTTTCGGCCGCCAGGGCCCTGCTGCCGGACGGCCCCGTCTATGTGGGTCTCGCGCCCGGCGCCGGCGGCCAGGAAAAGCGCTGGCCGCTGGAACGCTATCTCGATCTCGCACGCGACCAGCAGGCGGCTGGGCGCACGCCGGTGTTCTTCTTCGGGCCCGACGAGGCGGCCGACGCGGCGATCGCCCGCGCCGAGGTTCCCGGGGCCCTGTTTCCCGAGGCCGATCGCGGCGACGGCTTCACCTCGGTGAAGGGGCCGCTGCTGGCCATCGCCCTGGCTGGGCGGCTGGCGGCGGCGGTCGCCAATGACGCCGGCCCCGGACACATGCTGGCGGCCGGTGGGGCTTCCTTGCTGTCGCTGCAACTGAATCGCCGCAAGGCGGTCAAGTTCCGGCCTGCCGCGCGCCGTCTTGAGGTGCTATGCGCCGAGGACTACGGAGAGGGCATGGCCGCACTTCCGACCGATGTCGTGAAGGCCGCCCTCGACACCCTGATCGCCGGAGTTTCCTGATGTCCATCCTCGCCCCCATTTCCGCCGGCGAGCTCGTCGACAAGATCACCATCCTGCGCGTGAAGGCCGTGCGCATCGGTGATCCGGCCAAGGAGGCCAATGTCCGCAAGGAGCTGGCCCTGCTGGAGGGAATCGCCGCCGAAAAGCTGACGCCCAGCGCCGAGCTCGACCGCCTGACGGCCGAACTGACCGAAATCAACGCGGCGCTCTGGGACATCGAAGAGGGCAAGCGGGCCTGCGAACGGACCCAGGATTTCGGTCCCGAGTTCATCCAGCTGGCCCGTCGGGTCTATCTCGACAACGACAAGCGCGCCGCCGTGAAGCGCCAGATCAACAGCCTCAGCGGTTCGGAGATCTTCGAGGAAAAGAGCTACAAGCAGTATTGATAGCGCTTTGAAATCAAATTCTTGCGTCTGAATTTTCTGGCGTCTTTCGAGGGCGGTCCGCGCGAGCGGGCCGCCCTTCGTCGTTCCGTCGCCTAGCGTCTCGCTGCGTCGGCGACACCTAACGACGCTCTTTGGCAATCTGACGAAATCCGCCGCCAAAGAGGTCTCGCCGATAATGACACCGGTTACCGCTTCTGGGCGGCGACCGGAGGGCGGCGCGGATCACACGGGCCTCCTCCGAAGGAAACGACAGGGAGGGGGAGGCATCATGCTTCAAACGACATTCCAACGTCGCGCCGCGGCGCGTCTGTGCGCGGCCGCGTCCGTGCTGGCTCTGAGCACCGGGGCGGCTCACGCTCAAGAGGTTGCTCAGGCTTCGGGCCAGTCCGTCGAGAGCACCGCCGTCGAGGAGGTGGTGGTCACGGGCTACCGCGCGGCCCTGCAGAGCGCGATCAGCGTCAAGCGCAACGCCAACGTGATGGTCGACGCCATCAACGCCGAGGACATCGCCGACTTCCCGGACGCCAACCTCGCCGAGTCGTTGCAGCGCCTGCCGGGCGTGTCGATCGACCGCGAGAACGGCGAGGGGCGTACGATCACCGTCCGGGGCCTGGGCAGCGACTTCACCCGCGTTCGCCTGAACGGCCTGGAGGCCCTGTCGACGGCGGCGGCCACCGATTCCGGCACCAGCCCCAACCGCTCGCGCGGCTTCGACTTCAACACCTTCGCCTCGGAGCTGTTCAACTCGCTGAAGGTCCAGAAGACCGCCTCGGCCGAGACCGACGAGGGCTCGCTGGGGGCGACGGTCGACCTGCAGACCGGCCGGCCGTTCGACTTCAAGGGCCGGCGCCTGGCCCTGTCGATCCAGGATTCCTACTACGAGAACGGCGGCAACCACGTGCCGCGCATCGCGGGCCTCGTCTCCGACCGCTGGAACGACACCAAGATCGGCGACCTCGGGGCGCTGTTCTCGCTGGCCTACAACTCGCGCAAGCAGACCATCGACAGCTACCAGCGCCAGGCGGGCCAGAGCGACCTGCTGTACCGCAACGCCACCCACACTGGCGCGACGACGACGGCCACGGGCTTCGCGACGGTGGCCGAAGGCTCCAGCGCCGACGCCCTGGCGCAGATGAACGACCTGACGGTGATCCCGGCGCTTGCGACCCTGAACCACGCCGAACTGCAACAGGAGCGGATCGGGGCGACGGCGGCCTTCCAGTGGCGGCCGACGCCGAAGACCACGGTGACCACGGATCTGGTCTATTCGCGGCTGTGGCAGGACCAGACGAACTACCAGCTGCAGACCGTGGGCCTGAACCGCAACAACACCAAGACGGTGACCTCGGGCGGCAAGACCTATTCGACCTACAACGCCTCGACCGCGCCGGCGAGCGTGCAGCGCCAGATCCTGCCGTACTGCACCAGCCAGACGGGCACGGCCTATCGCGACGCCATCGACTGCGGCACGGACCTCTACGGCTCCTCGCTCGTGTCGGGCACGAGCTACAGCTACAATCCCAACAACCTCGAGCCCTACGACTACTATTACAAGTACGGCTACAACGGGCAGACGGGGACGGCGGGCGTGCTGGGCGCGATCCAGGCCCTGGTCGGCCGGCCGGCGACCCAGGTGCTGGAAGCCCACGTCAACGACGCCAACCAGGCCGACTATCTGGTGATGGACAATGTCGACGTCCGCTCGGCCGCCGACGAGAGCTACTACACCACCACCTTCCAGCAGGCCTCGTTCAACGTCGCCCACGAGTTCAGCGACCGCTTCACCCTGAACGCCACCTACGGCCTGTCACGTTCGCGCACCCAGAACACCGGCCTCTTGGTCGAGTTCAACCACATGGACGCCGACGGGGTGGTCTATGACGAGCGGGGCGGCGGCTCGATGCCGATCCTCAACTTCGGCTTCAACGTGGCCGACCCGACCCAGTGGGACACGGTCAAGGGCTTCTCGGCCCTGCGCCACTACGAGCGCTATGTCGATAACCGCTACGAGACCGCCAAGGTCGATCTCAAGTACGACATCGACGACGACCTGACCTGGAGCGGCGGCGTCGCCCGGCGCGTCTATCAGTTCACGACGGCGCAGTACCAACGCCTGTCGACCGAGACCCTGAACCCGACGCTGCTGGAAGCCGGCACCACGACGGCGGCGATGAGCAAGCTGGTGAACTGGGGCGCGGGTCTGGACGTCTCGTCCGGCACGCCGACCAGCTTCATCGTGCCCGACATCGACAAGTTCCGCAGCCTGTTCGGCTTCGACTGCAACTGCGTGAACAAGTGGGGCGACTGGCGACTGTCGTCGAAGTCCAACCCCGGCAACGCCTATTCGGTGACCGAGACCGACACCAGCTTCTACAACCAGTTCGACTTCCGCAGTGGGCTGTTCGATCGCACCCTGCGCGGCAATGTCGGGGTGCGCTATGCCCTGACCGAGCTGGAATCGAACGGCTACTCGACCTCGGCCCGAGCTCTGACGGCGACCAACAAGTACCACGACCTCCTGCCGTCGCTGAACCTGGCCTACGAGCTGAAGGACAACATGCTGCTGCGCTTCGGCGCGGCCAAGGTGATGGCGCGGCCGCAGCTGGCCAACCTGTCGCCGGGCATCTCCTCGCTCAGCACTTCGCTGCCGTCGAGCTCGCTACCGTCGATCACCCTGGGCAATCCGGAGCTGAAGCCGTTCCGGGCCACCAACTACGACCTGTCGTTCGAATGGTACTTCGCGCCAGGGGCGTTGTTCTCGGCGGCGATCTTCACCAAGGAGATCAGCAGCTTCCCGCAGAACGTGACGCGTTCGGGGCCGCTGAGCCAGCTGCTCGACAGCGACAGTCTGGCCTCGGTGAAGGACGCCCTGACCAATACGGCGCTGCTGGCCTATATCGCCGCCGACGGCGACTGGACCATCCGCCAGTACGTCGATGCGCCCGGCGGGCGGATCTCGGGCGTCGAGTTCAGCTACCAGCAGAACCTGACCTTCCTGCCCGCGCCGTTCGACAAGCTGGGCGTCCAGGCCAACTACACCCACCTGGAATCCAAGCTGGGCTACATCCTCAACCCCGACAAGGCCGACGGGATCGTCGAAGGACCCTGGCTGGGCGCCTCGCCCGACGCGGTGAACTTCACGGTCTACTACGACGCCGACAAGTGGTCGGCCCGCCTGTCGAGCGCCTATCGCGCGGCCTACTACACGACCTATCCGCTGGCCTCGGGCACCTGTGCGCCGGGCGACTGCTCGTCGCCCTACGTCAACGACTTCGGCGGCTCCAACGCCACCTTCAACCTCGACGGCTCGGCCACCTACACGGTCAACAAGTTCATCACGCTGAACATCGAGGCGCTGAACCTGACCAACCAGAAGACCGAGCGCTGGGCCTACGACGCCAACCACCTGGTCACCAACTACGGCTCGACCGGGCGCAGCATGTCGGTGGGGTTCAGGCTGAAGTACTGATTGCTAGGCGACTGGGGCGCGGGCGGTTTCGACCATCCGCGCCCTCCATTTCGGCCTCACCGCCCCTTGAAGGTCGCCGGGCGCTTTTGCAGGAAGGCCGAGACGCCTTCGATGAAGTCCTCGGTCTTGCCGGCGGCGCGCTGGGCCTGGCGTTCGGCGTGCAGCTGGCCGATCCAGTCGCTCTCCAGGCTGTCCCAGACCAGCCGCCGGATCGCGCCCAGCGAGGCCGGGCCTTCGGCCAGGGCGCGGGCCAGCTCCAGGGCGGTCGGCATCAGCTCGGCGTCGGGGACGCAGCGGTTGACCAGGCCCCAGTCCAGGGCCTTGGCGGCGGGGATCTTGTCGCCCAGCAGCATCATCTCCATCGCCCGGGCCTTGCCCACCAGGCGCGGCAGCAGCCAGGTCGAGCCGCCGTCGGGCACCAGGCCGATGCGGCGGAAGGCCTGCAGGAAGTAGGCGCTTTCGGCGGCCACCACGATGTCGCCGAGCAGGGCCAGGGAGCAGCCGATGCCGGCGGCCGGGCCGTTGACGGCGGTGACGATCGGCAGCGGGAAGTCGCGCAGCAGCGTCACCAGCGGATTGTAGACGCTTTCCAGCGCCGCGCCGGCGTCGGGCTTGCCGTCGGCGTCCATCGGCCGGCCGGCGGTGGCGCCCGCCGAAAGGTTGGCGCCCGAGCAGAAGCCGCGGCCTTCGCCTGTGAGGACGACCGCGCGCGCCTCGAGCTGGCCGGCGGCGATCGCGCCGAAGGCGTGGGCCAGTTCGCGGGCGACCTCGGGGCTGGCGGCGTTGAGCGTGGCGGGATCGGAAAGGGTGACGACGGCTGCGCCGCCTTCGGTTTCCAGCCGGATCTTCTCGTAGGCCATCACATCCTCCGGGCGTCTTTTCGCGCCTGAAGGCAAGCTAGGCGCGGATGCCCCGGGGGAACGCAAGAGGGCTTGCGCCAAAAGAAAGAGCCCGCCGATCCTGGGATCGACGGGCTCCGGACGCGGTTCTCTGGAGAAGAACGCGTGTTCTGTTCTTAAGCCGCGTTGGCCGATTCCTGCTGGGTCTCGGCGGCGGTGACGCGGTTGCGGCCGCTGCGCTTGGAGGCGTAGAGCGCGGTGTCGGCGCGTTCCATGACCGAGTGGGCGGTCTCGCCCTTGCGGCGCTCGGCGAAGCCGGACGACAGGGTGATGGCGCCCAGGTCCTCGTTGGTCGAGCGACGCTTGAGCATGCGCGAGGAGACCTCGACGCGGATCTCTTCCAGCGTGGCGTTGACCACGGTGGCGGCTTCGCCCGGGAAGATCATCGCGAATTCCTCGCCGCCGTAGCGGGCCGCGAAGCGGGGCAGGGCGGCGACGCGGCCGATGACGCTGGCGACGTAGCGGATGACCTGGTCGCCGGTCTGGTGGCCCCAGGTGTCGTTGAAGCCCTTGAAGTGGTCGATGTCGAGCACGGCCAGGCAGATGGCCGAACCGGCCTCGTCGGCCTCGGCGCAGGCCCGCTCCAGCTCTTCGTCGAAGGCCTTGCGGTTGGCCAGGTTGGTCAGGCCGTCGGTGGTGGCGTCGCGGCGCACCTGCTCCAGGTGCTCGCGCAGGCGGTCGACCTCGGCGGTGGACTCGGCCAGGCGGTTCTCCAGCGCCTTGTTTTCCTTGGCGACCTGCCGGGTGGCGGCCGCCAGGCTGGTGACCACGGCCTTGATGCCTTCGACGGCGGTGGGGCCGTCGAGGTCCTTGGAGACCCCGGCCAGGGTCTTGCCGAAGGCGGCGTTGGTCTTCTGGGCGTTCTGGATGGCCTTCGAAACCGATTCCAGCTCCTTGGAGAGCAGGTCGCCGGCGTCGCGGATCTGTTCGTTGAGGCGAGCCTTGGGAAGATAGGCGGCGGCCAGCTCTTCGCTCAGCATCTCGGTGATGGGCTCGCCCATCGAGATCAGGCGGGTGATCTCGCGCGCCAGGGCGCCGTCCGGATCGGCCACATAGTGGGTCCAGAGCTCGAAGTTCAGCGCGGTCGGCCAGATCTGATGACGCTCCATCAGGTCCAGGGCCCGACGGGCGATCTTGTAGGCTTCAGGGCCGCGCAGCGTGGTCTCGACGTCCGACATCTTTCATTCCCCCGTTCGGTCCCGGTTTCTCCGAGGCCGATCGCTTGCGCGCCAAACATAAGCGCAAGAGTTCAAACGAGCGGTTAAGGCCGGACGGGCGCGCTTGCGCCGGTCACAACTTCAACGCATCCTGAACGCTGATAAGATGAGCCGAGAGGCCGTTTTCGGGAGAGACGCCGTATGAACGCCCCCGCCAACCTTGGTCCGGAGGCCGTCCGGGCCGGCCTGGAGACGGTGCTGCAGAAGCAGAAGGCCGCCCACCTGCGCGACGGCGCGCCGTCGGCCGGACGGCGTATCGGCTGGCTGAACCGCTGCATCGGCCTTCTGGTCGATCACCAGGACGACATCGCCAAGGCGGTGAGCGACGATTTCGGCGTGCGCTCCAAGGACGCCACGGCCCTGACCGACGTCGCCGGCTCGATCGGGCCGCTGAAGTTCGCCCGCGACCATCTGCGCCAGTGGATGAAGACCGAGAAGCGACGCACCACGCCGGCGCTGCTGGGCGTGTTCGGGGCCAAGGCCGAGGTGCGCTGGCAGCCCAAGGGCGTGGTCGGCGTGATCAGCCCCTGGAACTTCCCGATCAACCTGACCTTCGCGCCGCTGGCCGGGGTGTTGTCGGCCGGCAACCGGGCGATGATCAAGCCGTCGGAGTTCACGCCGGCGACGTCGGAGCTGATGAAGGCGATGTTCGCCAAGGCCTTCGACGAGGAGGAGATCGCGGTCGTCACCGGCGGTCCGGACGTGGGGCAGGCGTTTTCGGGCCTGGCCTTCGACCACCTGCTGTTCACCGGCGCGACCTCGGTGGCGCGCCACGTGATGCGGGCGGCGGCCGAGAACCTGGTGCCGGTGACGCTGGAGCTGGGCGGCAAGAGCCCGGTGATCCTGTCGCGCGGGGCGGATCTGGAGACCGCCGCGGCGCGGGTGATGGCCGGCAAGACGCTGAACGCCGGCCAGATCTGCCTGGCGCCCGACTACGTGCTGGCCCCGGCCGAGGACGTCGACCGCTTCGTCGAGGCGGCCAAGGCGGCGGTCGCCAAGAGCTTCCCGACCCTGAAGGACAATCCCGACTACACGGCCCTGGTCGCCCAGCGCCACTATGACCGGGTGAAGGGCTATGTCGATGACGCGCGGGCCAAGGGCGCCAGAGTGGTCGAACTCAATCCGGCCGGCGAGGACTTCGCCCAGCAGGAGCACCGCAAGATGCCGCCGACCCTGATCCTGGATCCCACCGACGACATGACGGTGATGCAGGACGAGATCTTCGGTCCGCTGCTGCCGGTGAAGGCCTATGACCGCGTCGAGGACGCCATCGGCTACGTCAACGCCCACGCCCGGCCGCTGGCTCTCTATTGGTTCGGGACCGACGATGCTGAGCGCGAGAAGGTGCTGGACGGCACGACCAGCGGCGGGGCCACGGTCAATGACGTGATCTTTCACGTCGCCCAGGAGGATCTGCCGTTCGGCGGCGTCGGCCCGGCCGGTACGGGCGCCTATCACGGCCACGACGGCTTCCGCGAGTTCAGCCACCGCAAGGCGGTGTTCCACCAGCTGAAGAAGGACATCGGTCCGATGCTGGCCCTGCGCCCGCCTTATGGCGCGGCGATCCGGAAGTATCTGGCGGGGCAGATCAAGCGGTAGTCGCCTGCGGCGACCCCCCTCAGTCGGCTTTGCCGACAGCTCCCCCATTGGGGGAGCATTTAGCGCGGCGCAGATCCTCCCCCTCTGGGGGAGGTGGCCCGAAGGGCCGGAGGGGGAGCGCCGAAGGCGCGCTTCACCGACCCTCGGTCCACAGGTCCAGCGGCTGCTTGGCCTCGTGGCGGATGACCGCGAAATAGCCGGCCACGGCCAGCACGACGCCCGTGATCAGTCCGCCGAAGAAGCCCGCCGGCGTGGCGAACCACAGGGTCAGGGTGGTGATGGCGACCGCCAGGGCGACGACGCACCAGCGGATCAGCACGCTGAAGGCGTGGTAGGTGCGTTCGTGGGTCAGCAGGTCGGCGTCTGATTGGGACGGCGTGAAATTGGCCATGGCGGTTCCTCCGGGCTTTTTGCTCGTTCTTGGCAAACGCGCGGAACCGTCGAGGAAACAAAGAAAAGCCGGCGGCTCCGTGGAGCACGCCGGCCACTCTACGCCCGAATGGGCGGTTCGTCAGTCCTCGACCTTGGCCAGGCGAGGCGGAGCCCGCAGCAGGAAGGCGGGGATGTCGTTGCCGAAGCCGACCACGCGGCGATCGTCGTCGTCGTCGCGGGCGCGGACCGGCTGGACGCCGCGCACCGGCATCGGCGGACGCTCGCGCGAGGGGCGGGCCGCGGGAGCGACTTCCTCGACGGGAGCGGCCTCGACCACGGCGGCGGGCGCGCGCTCACGGTCGCGGGTGCGTTCGCGGCGCGGCTTGCGTTCGCGTTCCGGACGCTCCGAACGTTCGGCCCGTTCGACGACGGGCGCTTCCGGAGCGGCCTCGACGGCGACGGCGACGGTTTCGACGACTTCGCCCTCGGCCGGAGCGGCCTCGGCGCGTTCGCGACGGCCCCGGCCGCTGCGTTCACCGCGCTCGCTCCGCTCGCCGCGTTCACGGCCCGGACGCTCGCTGCGGCCGCGACGGCGATCGCCTTCGCGCGGCACGGTGACGGCGTCGCTGTAATCGACGTCGATGACTTCTTCGGTGGGCGTCGAACCGATCAGCTTGACGACCTTGTCGAAGCCCTTGTCGTCGGCCGGGGTCACCAGCATGTAGGCGACGCCCGAGCGGCCGGCGCGGCCGGTGCGGCCGATGCGGTGCACATAGTCGTCGGCGTGGTGCGGGACGTCGTAGTTGAAGACGTGGCTGACGGCCGGGATGTCGAGGCCGCGGGCGGCGACGTCGGAGGCCACCAGGATCTTCAGCGAGCCGTCGCGGAAGGCCGCCAGGGTCTTCATGCGCTGGCTCTGGTCGAGGTCGCCGTGGATGGCGGCGGCGTCGAAGCCGTGCACCTTCAGCGACTTGGCGACGATGTCGACTTCGGTCTTGCGGTTGCAGAAGACGATGCCGGTTTCCGGCGCGGCCTTCTCGACGATGGTGCGCAGGGCCAGGCGCTTGGCCTTGGGGTCCGAGGACGGCACCTTGATCAGCAGCTGGGTGATGTTGGCGTTGGTCGTGGCCGGCTTGGCGACCTCGATCCGCACCGGATCCTTCAGGAACTGCTTGGTGAGGCGGGTGATTTCCGGCGGCATCGTCGCCGAGAAGAACAGGGTCTGCTTCTTCGGCGGCGTCATCTTGAAGATGCGCTCGATGTCCGGAATGAAGCCCATGTCGAGCATGCGGTCGGCTTCGTCGACGACGAGGAACTGCACGCCGGTCATCAGCAGCTTGCCGCGCTCGAAGTGGTCGAGCAGGCGGCCCGGGGTGGCGATCAGCACGTCGACGCCGCGATCGAGCTTCTTTTCCTGGTCGCCGAACGAGACGCCGCCGATCAGCAGCGCCCACGAGAGCTTGGTGCCCTTGGCGTACTTCTCGAAGCTGGAGGCGACCTGGTCGGCCAGTTCGCGGGTCGGGGCGATGACCAGGGCGCGCGGCATGCGAGCCTTGGCCCGGCCCGACTGCAGCTTGTCGATCAGCGGCAGGGTGAAGGCGGCGGTCTTGCCGGTGCCGGTCTGGGCGATGCCCAGGACGTCCTGGCCGGCGAGGGCGACCGGGATCGCCTGGGCCTGGATCGGAGTGGCGGTCGTGTAGCCGGTGTCGGCGACCGCTTGAAGGGTCGTGGGCGAGAGCCCGAGATCGGAGAATTCTGTCATTTCACGCTGGTCTGAACTCGGAGCCGCCCGTGCTTGGGCGAGCGGGCGGCGCGGATTCGCCAGACCTGCTCCGAAGGTGGGGATAAATAGGCGCAATCGCCGCAAAGTCAATCTTCGCGGGGCCTGTGCGGCCTCGGGCGGGCCGCCGTGCGCCAAAGCGCAAGAGGAAGGGGTGGAAGAGCGAGTCCAAGAGTGAGCGCCGCCCCAGTCCTTCCCCCGAAGGACGGGACCAGGACACGGGAGCCGTCCGTGAAGTCCTGGCGGGGCGGCGCTCCGCTCGGCGCCGCCAAAGGGGAGGAAGACGGCGCTGAGAAATCACTACTGGATTAGTATGGATTCGAGCGCGTCAGTTTTTCTAAGAGAGCTTTCAGCCGCGCGGCTCAGTGATGCGCGTGCTGCTCGGCGTTTCGCTTGCGGGTGGCCGCAGCTTTCCTGGCGGAAGCCGAACGATCGGCGGCGCTGTCGCCGGCCGAGGCCTCGCCGCCTTCCTTGCCGCCCTTGTGGGCCGCCGGATGGCTCGTCTCCTGGTCGCCGGGGAAAACCCGCGGCTCTGAAGACGGTTCGAACTTCAGCAGGAGGAAGCGGGCCATGTCGGACTCCTGGGGCGACGGGTCTTTGGGCGACGACGGATTATGAACGCTCGACCACGGTCTTGAGATTGAACAGACCCGTCTCGAAATCGCGGCCGATCATCTTGTCCATGTTGAACACCAGGCCCATCAGCCGCGAGACGAACGGCGCGGGGCCCGACATCGACCAGGTCACGCGGGTGACGTCGCCTTCGGGAACAGCGGTGAAGAGGGCGGTGTTGCTGGCCTTGAAGGGCTTTTCGAAGTCGAGCGCGATGCGCACCTGGCGGCTCGCAGCCTCGTCGATGCGCATGCGGCCGGTTCCGGCCTTCCTGCCGGCCCAGGCGTAGGTCGCGCCGACGCCGCGATCTGAACCGGCGTAAGTGCGCGAAAGGTCGGCGTCGAAGGTCTCGTAGGGCGACCAGCCGCGCCAGGCCTTGAAGTCGGAGACCTGGGCCAACACGGCCTCGGGCGGGGCATTGACCAGGATCGAGCGCTCGACGCGGAAGGTCGGCGGACGCAGGGCGGCGGCGATCAGCAGGGCGGCCAGGCCCAGCACGACGACGGCGGCGATGATCTTCAGCATCGGAAACTCCCTTGAAGGCGAGGCCCTTGCCGGGCCGTTCGCGACGAGGACGTTCGAACCGTCAGGCTTCCGACACTCGCCCGCGATTTTTCTCGGGGCCGGTCTGAAGGAGATCGAGCTGCTGGCGGATGTAGACGGCCTCGGCCGCGCCGCCGGCCAGGGCGATGGCGCGTCCGAAGGCTTCGCGGGCGTCGTCGTCGCGGCCCAGCTGCTGATTCAGCGCGCCGCGCAGGCCGTGGAAGTGGAAATAGCCCGCAAGCCGCTCCTCCAGCGGCGCGATCATCGCCAGGGCGGCCTCCGGTCCGGCGACCTTGGAGACGGCGACCGCGCGGTTGAGGGTGACGACGGGCGAGGGGGTCATGCGCTCCAGCACCGCATACAGCAGGTCGATCTGGGCCCAGTCGGTATCTTCGGGGCGCTCGGCGCGGGCGTGCAGGGCGGCGATGGCGGCCTGCGCCTGGTAGGGGCCGGGATCCCGGCGCAGCATGGCCTGGTCGAGCAGGGCCAGGCCCTCGTCGATCATCGCCCGGTTCCACAGCGACCGGTCCTGGTTCTCGAGCAGAACGACGAGGCCGTCGGCGTCGAGCCGAGCGGGCGAGCGGGCGTGCTGCAGCAGCATCAGCGCCGTCAGGCCCATGACCTCGGCCTCGTCTGGAAACAGGACCAGCAGCAGGCGCGACAGGCGGATCGCCTCGTCGCACAGCGGCCTCCGGGCGTCGGCCTCGGCCCCGCCGGCCGAATAGCCCTCGTTGAACACCAGATAGACCATGGCCATGACCACCAGCAGCCGCTCGGCGCGCTCGGTCAGGCTGGGGGCTTCGAACGGCGTGTCGCCCTTGGCGATGCGGGCCTTGGCGCGGGTGATCCGCTGCTCCATGGCGGCTTCGCCGACCAGGAAGGCGCGGGCGATCTGGCGCACAGACAGGCCCGAGACGATGCGCAGGGCGAGCGCGATCTGCTGGGTGGCCGGCAGGTCGGGATGGCAGCAGACGAACAGCAGCCGCAGGATGTCGTCGCGCCAGTCGGCGCCGTCGATCCGCTCGGCCGCGGCGGCCTCGGCGTCGTCGAGCCCGGCCTGGAGGTCGGTCAGCACTTCGTCGGAGGGCAGGGCGGTCTGGCGGCCCCGGCGGCGGGCGGCGTCGACGCCGCTGTTGCGCCCGACCAGGATCAGCCAGGCGGTCGGATCGCGCGGCGGGCCTTTCTGCGGCCAGGACTTCAGGGCGCGAAGGCAGGCGTCCTGATAGGCCTCTTCGGCCGTGTCGAGGTTGCGGAAATAGCGCAACAGGGCGGCCATGGCCCGGGGGCGGGCCGAGACGAGGGCGGCGTCGATCCAGTCGGGATCGGTCATCGGTCGGCTCCACAACGCCGGTCGGGCCGGCGACCCTCTGCTCCCAAAACAGAGGCGCAGCCAGATGCGCCAGCGTCGTCCCGCATCTGATAGCAGAGAATGGCGTCGGGCATCCTGGCGTCTCCCGCGGCCGCGGGGCCGCTGACCAAGGACGCCGGCCGCCTCGCCTTGCCGACATCGCCGACACGAAAAAAGCCGCCAGGCGAACCCGGTGGCTTCTTCGACTGGATCAGGCGGGAGGCGTGATCCGCCTCCCAGTAATCAGAACGCGTACTTCAGGGCGACCGTGTAGTTGCGCGGCGCGCCGTAGCGGTACTGGCTGAAATAGCTGATCTGGCTGTAGTAGGTCTCGTCGAACAGGTTATCGACGTTGGCCTGCACCGACAGGTTCTCGTTGATCTCGTAGCGAGCCATCAGGTTCACCAGGGCGAAGGCCTCCTGCTCGATCCGGGCCGAGCCGGTGACCGAGTAGATGGTGTCGCGCCAGTTGACGCCGCCGCCGACGGTCAGGCCGTCAAGCGCGCCGTTGAACTCGTAGGTCGTGAACAGCGAGAAGCTCTTGCGCGGCTGGTCGGTGTTGACCTTGGCGCCGCTCGAGTCCTCGACCTCGAACTGGGCGTAGTTGGCGCTGACCTTCCAGTTGGGGGTGACGCGGCCCAGCAGTTCCAGCTCGAAGCCGGTGCTCTCGGCGCCGTCGGCCGGCGCATAGGCCTGCTCGGTCGGGTTGCCGATCACGAACTGGCCGGTCGCCTGACCCACGCCGTCCTGCTGGATCTTGAAGACGGCGATGGTCGATTGCAGCACGTCGCCGAAGAACGCGCTCTTGAGGCCCAGCTCATAGGCCTTGCCGGTGACCGGATCGAGCACCGTGCCGTTGACGTCGCGCAGGTTCTGCGGCTGGAAGATTTCCGTGTAGCTGCCGTAGAGGCGGTGCGTCGGGGTCAGGTCGTAGAGCACGCCGACATAGGGAATGACGACGTTGTCCGACGAGTAGTTCTCTTGCGTGCCGCCGTTCAGGCCGCTGCGCTTCCAGGCCGAGATCCGCGCCCCGCCGACCACCTTCAGGGCGTCGGTGACGTTGAGGCGGGTGGCGGCGAAGAAGCCGCTCTGCTCGGTCTCGTTGTCGGTGTACTGGGTCGGCGTCGTGGCGAAGGTCGGCTGCGGGAAGTTGCCGTCCCAGCTGTAGATGCTGGTCGCCGGCAGGAAGGCGTTGGCGCCGCCGGCCTGGTAGTAGACCACGTCCGACTTCTGGACGCTGCGCAGGGCGCCGACGGTGAAGTCGTGCTCGCGGCCGAACAGCGAGTAGTCGCCGTGCAGCTGGATGTCGAAGCTGTCCTGGGTGGTCTCGCCCTTGCTCTTGTAGGGCCAGGTGGCCAGGCCGACGCCCGTGGTGCGGTCGATGGTGCCGTAGAGATAGAGCAGCTGGGAATCCTGCTCGTTGATCATGCGGTTGTAGTTGAACGAGACCTTCCAGCCGTTCGCGAAGCTGTGCGTCAGGTTGGCGAAGTAGTTGGTGTTGGTCGTGTCCCAGTACGACCAGTTGGCGGCCGTGTTGGTCGAGATCGGCAGGTTCGTGCGCGTGCCGTCGGTGTAGAAGCTCGGCAGCGAGCCCCAGAACGCCGCGTTCGGCGTGGTGACCTGCTGGCTGGCGCCGACGCGCAGCAGGGTGGTGTCGGTCAGGTCGGCCTCGACGACGCCGTAGAGCACGTGCTTCTCGGTGGTCTGGCGGTCGAAATAGGTGTCGCCCTGCTCGTACTTGGCCACGAAGCGGCCGCGGATCGCGCCGTCCTTGATCGCGCCCGACAGGTCGGTTTCGAGACGGCGGCGGTCCCAGCTGCTGAGCGAGCCGGTGACCGAACCCTTGAATTCACGGGAGTCGGCGTGCTTGCGCACCAGGTTGATCGAGGCCGACGGGTCGCCGGCGCCGGTCAGCAGGCCGGTGGCGCCGCGCACGATCTCGATGCGCTCGTAGATCGACACGTCGGCGACGGTCTCGCCGCTATCGCCGGCCAGGCTCCACGACAGCGGCACGCCGTCGATCTGGTAGTTCTTGATCTCGAAGCCGCGGGCGTTGAACACGTTGCGCACGTCGTCGACCTCGACCATCGAGACGCCGGCGGTGTTGCGCACGACGTCGGCGATCGTCGACAGGTTCTGGTCCTGGATGCGCTGGGCGGTGATCACCGTGACCGACTGCGGCGTCTCGCGCAGGGTCAGGCCCAGGCCCGTCGCCGTGTCGATGCGGCTGTTGACGGTGTAGGCGCCGGTGACGACCACGCCCTCGACGTCGGTGTCGTCGGTCGTCGTCTGCGCGAGAGCGGGCCCGGCGAGCGCCAGGAAAGCGCCGCTCGCCAGCAGCGTGGTCTTCAGGAACATGGGCCACCCCTTGGTTGCGCCGCTTGCGATCACGCAAAGGGAGAGCGGCGCCAGATAATCCGGACGCCGACGGTGTCGGCGTCCGGCAGGCTATAGCGAGGGGAGGATGGGATTGCAAATCACTCGCAATTGTATTTCGAAATATCTCAGGGGTAGCTGATCGGGCTGCCGGTGACGCCGGTCGAGAAGCCGGCTCAAGGCCTCAGAGCAGCGCGCCAGCCTCGCGGCAGAGC
The DNA here is from genome assembly GCF_058807655.1 of Caulobacter sp. GW821-FHT12A07. NCBI lineage: Bacteria > Pseudomonadati > Pseudomonadota > Alphaproteobacteria > Caulobacterales > Caulobacteraceae > Caulobacter > Caulobacter sp. GW821-FHT12A07. The sequence continues at coordinate 139,602 of NZ_JBXAQX010000005.1, read as the reverse complement.
TCCAGCAGCCAGCCGTTAGGCGAGTCCGGGGCGTCGCTGGCCCGCATCACGGCGCCGAACGGCGTGGGCGGCGGGGCGTTTGGCGGCTCGATCATCACCACCTTGCCGCGCTCGGCGGCGGTCTGGGCGAGACGGCGGGGCAGGATGCAGATCATGTCCGAGCGGGCGACCATGTTCAGGGCGCTGAACGAGTCCTGCACCGAGAACGACGGATCGGGGCTTTCGCCCAGGCCGTAGCGCTCGCCCCAGGAGGTCACCCGGCGCAGGCCAAGGTGCCCGGCCGAGGTGCGGTCGGGATCGTCGTTGCCGCCGGTCACGCCCAGGCGCGGCAGGCGGGCGAGGGCGGCGTGGTCCAGTCCCTGGGCGATCGCCGGGTGGCCGATCCGCGCGACCCAGACGCCGCTCTCGTCGAACAGCCGGGTGTGGGTGAAGCGGCCCGGCACGGCCTCGAAACAGCCGATGACCATGTCGAGCCGGCCGGTGTCGAGATCCTCGGTCATGCCGGCGTAGAGATTGCGGAAGTGGACCTGGACGTTGGGCGCCACCGCCATCACCCGCTCGGCGATCAGCGGACCCAGCACGTAGGTGATGTAGGTGCCCGCCGCGACGTTGAAGGCGTGCTGGTCGACGGACGGGTCGAAGCGCGGGGCCAGGACCGCCGTCTCCAGCAGCTTCAGGGCGGTGCGGGCGGTCTCGGCGATCTCCAGCGCGCGGGGCGTGGGGCGCAGGCCGGTCTGGCCGCGCACGAAGAGGTCGTCGCCGACCATCTCGCGCAGGCGGCGCAGGGCGTGGCTCACGGCCGACTGCGAAAGCCCCAGGCGCTCACCGGCGCGGGTGGCGTTGTTCTCCTCCAGCAGGGTCACGAAAACCCGGAAGAGATTGAGGTCGGCGGTTCTGAAATTCACGGCGTTCATGGCTGACGTGAAGAGATATCATTTCACTCATGATGGGTGGAGTCCTATCTGCCCGCTCAAGGTTCGCGATCGAACGGACCTAGCGATTCCCGAAAACTCGAAGAGACGTGGAGCAGCGCGTGAGCGACGCTGAAGGTTATGACGCCATCGCCGAAGCCGAGGCGGCCCGCAAGCGGCAAGGCAAGGTGCAAGGCAAGACGCTGGGCCAGCGGCTGCGCCTGCCGCTGATGATCGGCGTTCCGCTGGTCGTGCTGGCCGGCGTGGGCGTCGTGGTGCTGACCGGCGGCAAGTTCGAGACCACCGACAACGCCTATATCCAGTCCAGCCGCACGGCCATCAGCGCCAGCGTCGACGGCCGCGTGGTCGGCATCGAGGTGGGCGAGAACCAGGCCGTGAAGAAGGGCCAGGTGCTGTTCCGCCTGGATCCGGCCGACTATCAGGTCGCGGTGTCGGAGGCCGAGGCGGCCCTGGCCCAGGCCCGCTACGACGTCCAGGCCCGCCGCGCCGTCTACGGCCAGCGGCTGGCCGACATGGCCGCGGCCGAGGAAACCGCCGCCTATGCCAAGCGCGAGGCCGCCCGCCAGCGCGACCTGGCCGCCGCCGGCGTCGCCACCCAGGCCCAGGCCGACGAGGCCGGCCACGCCGCCGACCAGGCCCAGCGCCAGATCGGCGTCGTCCGCCAGCAGATCGCCACCGCCCTGGCCGACCTGGGCGGTTCGCCCGACGCCCCGACCGAGCGCCAGCCCAAGGTGCTGGAAGCCCAGGCCCGTCTCGAGCGCGCCAGGCTGGATCGCTCCTACGCCGCCGTGGTCGCTCCCGCCGACGGCGTGGTGGCCAAGGTCGAGCAGCTGCAGGTCGGCGCCCGTGTCACCGCCTCGCAGCCGGTGTTCTGGCTGATCTCGGGCAAGCCCTGGGTCGAGGCCAACTTCAAGGAAGACCAGCTGGCCCACATGCGCGTCGGCCAGCCGGCCAGCATCAAGGTCGACGCCTACGACCATCCGCTGAAGGCCCACGTCGCCAGCTTCAGCCCCGGCACCGGCTCCAGCTTCGCCCTGCTGCCGGCCGAGAACGCCAGCGGCAACTGGGTCAAGGTGGTGCAGCGCGTGCCCGTGCGCCTGATCCTCGATGAGGCCGTCCCGGGCAATCTGGGCGCGGGCCTCAGCGCCAAGGCGACGGTGGACGTCCGCTCGGGCCGCCAGGGATGAACGCCGCGCGGGCCCTTTCCGGCCACGATCGCGACGTCGCCAACCGCGGGCCCATCACCGTCTCGGTGATGCTGGCGACGATCATGATCTCGCTGGACACGACGATCGCCAACGTCGCCCTGCCGCACATCCAGGGCAGCGTCTCGGCCTCGGCCGACCAGATCACCTGGGTGCTGACCTCCTACATCGTGGCCGCCACGATCATGACGCCGCTGACCGGCTTCATGACCGAGCGCCTGGGCCGCAAGATGGTGCTGAACGTCTGCATCGTCGGCTTCACCATCGCCTCGATGCTGTGCGGCGTGGCCAACAGCCTCGTCGAGATCGTGCTGTTCCGGCTGCTGCAGGGCCTGTTCGGCGCGGCGCTGATCCCGCTGTCGCAGGCGGTGCTGCTCGACATCAACCCGCCCGAGCGTCACGGCCAGGCCATGGCCGTGTGGGGCGCCGGCGCGGTGCTGGGGCCGATCCTCGGCCCGGCCCTGGGCGGCTGGCTGACCGACAATCTCGACTGGCGCTGGGTGTTCTTCATCAACCTGCCGGTCGGGGTGCTGGCCTTCTGCGGGGTGTTCTTCTTCCTGTCCGAGAAGAAGGGAACCGAGAAGAAGCGCTTCGACATCCTTGGCTTCGCCAGCCTGGCCATCGCCATCGGCGCCTTCCAGCTGATGCTCGACCGCGGCCCTGGACAGGACTGGCTCGGCTCGGCCGAGATCTGGACCTATCTGATCGTCTGCGGGATCTCGCTGTGGGTGTTCGCCGTGCAGCTGGCGACGGCGCAGAAGCCGTTCGTCTCGCGCGCCCTGCTGGCCGACGCCAACTTCATGACCTGCTGCTTCTTCGGCTTCTTCATCGGCATACTGCTCTACAGCACCCTGGCCCTGCTGCCGCCGATGATGCAGACCCTGCTGGGCTATCCGGTGGCCTTCACGGGCCTGGTCTCGATGCCCCGGGGCCTGGGCTCGTTCATCGCCATGTTCGCCGTCGGCCAACTGGTCGGGCGGATGAACATCAAGCTGATCCTGGCGATCGGCATGGCTGTCAGCATCGTGTCGCTGTGGCAGATGAGCCATTTCAGCCTGGGCATGGACACCCACCTGATCATCATCTCCGGCTTCCTGTCGGGGGCGGGGACGGGCCTGATCTTCGTGCCGCTCAGCACCATCGCCTTCGCCACGGTGAAGCCGGAGCTGCGGGCCGAGGGCGCGGGCCTGTTCACCCTGGTGCGCAATATCGGCTCGGCGGCCGGCATCTCGATCATGCAGGCCCTGTTCGTCAGCGGCATCGAGAAGCACCACGCCGTGCTGGTCGAGCACGCCCGGCCCGACAATCCGCTCTACCAAGCCTACGCCAAGAGCGTGTTCCTGACCCACAGCGCCATGGCGGCCTTCAACGGCGTCATCAACCGCCAGGCCTCGATGCTGGCCTATCTCGACGACTTCCGCCTGATGCTGGTCATCACCGTGGCCTGCTCACCGCTCATCCTGCTCATGCGAACCCCGAAAGCCAAAGGGGGCGAGACCGTTCATGTCGCCGACCACTAAGACCTCCCGCCTGGCCGCCCTCGCCGGCGCGATCAGCCTCGCTGCGCTCGCCTCGGCCTGCACCACCGTCGGTCCGAACTTCCAGGCGCCAGAAGCGCCGAAGACGGCCGGCTACCTGGCCAAGGACGAGGCCTCTCCGGCCGCCGCCGCGACGCTGGACCAAGCTGGCGTCGGCCCATGGTGGACGGCGCTGGGCTCGCCCGAGCTCGACGCGGTGATCCGCCAGGCCCTGGCCGACAACCCCTCGCTGGTCGAGGCCGACGCCACCCTGGCGCAGGCCCGTTCGGCGCTAGCCGCCGCGCGCGGCCAGGCCGGGCCGCAGGTCAGCGCCAACGCCGGGATCGACCGCGAGCGCGCCAATCTCCAGGCCTTCGGCTTCACCAGCTTCGGCGACATCACGCTGAGCAACCCGACCTTCAGCCTCTATTCGGTGGGAGCGGGCGTCGGCTACGACCTCGACCTCTGGGGCGGCCAGAAGCGCCGGATCGAGGGCGCGACGGCGCGCGCCGAGGCGGAAGGCCGGCGCGCGGAGGCGGCCTATCTCAGCCTGACGGCCAATATCGCCCTGCAGGCGGCGACCATCGCCACGCTCCAGGCCCAGATCGCCAGCGTCGAGCGGATGATCGCCGACGATGAGGCCAACATCGCCCTGGTGCGCCGCGCCGACGCCCTGGGCGGGGCGACCCGCCTGGCCGGCGTCTCGGCCCAGGCCCAGCTCGAGCAGGACCGCGCGCAGCTGCCGCCGCTGCAAGGCGAACTGGCGGCCGCCCGTCACGCCCTGGCCCTGCTGGTCGGCAAGGCCCCGGCCGACTGGACGGCGCCGGCCTTCACGCTCGACACCCTGAAGCTGTCGGCCCCCGTGCCGGTGGTCCTGCCGTCGGCTCTGGTGCGCAAGCGTCCGGACATCCTGGCGGCCGAGGCCGAGCTGCATGCGGCCACCGCCGATATCGGCGTGGCCACGGCCGACCTCTATCCGAACCTCAAGCTCAGCGCCTCGCTGACCCAGGGCGCGCTGAAGCCTAAGGACATCTTCAGCTACGACGCCAGCGGCTGGGACGTGGGCGTGGGCCTGACGGCGCCGCTGTTTGACGGCGGAACGCTGAAGGCGCGGCGCGAGCAGGCGAGGGCGGCCGCCCGCGTCGCCTCGGCCCGCTACCAGCAGACGGTGCTGAGCGCCTTCGGCCAGGTGGCCGATGCGCTGGCGGCCCTGTCGGCCGACGAGGCCAGCCTGGCGGCGCAGGACCGCGTCGAGGCCCAGGCGAGCGAACGCCTGCGCCTGGCGCGCCTGGCCGTGGATCGCGGCGGCGGCACGATGCTGGAGGTGATCGACGCCCAGCGGGCGCTGAACGGCGCGCGTTCTACCCGCGCCCGCGCCGAAGGGCGCCGGCTGGCCGATGCGATCCGGCTGTTCGCCGCGACCGGCGCCGACTGGCGGCTCAGCCAGCCGTCTTGAGGATGTCGGCGATCCGCGCGGCGTCCGCCGCGTCGAGGTCCATGTAGAACGGCAGGCCCAGGGTCGAGCGCGCCAGGCGCTCGGTGTTGGGCAGGTCGGTGCGCGGGCACTCGGCGAAGGCGGGCGAGGCGTGGCAGCCGTCGCCCCACCACTGGCGGGTGTCGATGTCGGCGGCCTTGAGGGCGGCGGCCAGCCGCGGCGCGGCGCCGTCCGGCGTGCCGACCACGCAGACGCTGGTCGTCCAGTCGTGGCCCCAGCCCGGCTGGAAGCTCAGGTCGGAGGCGAACAGGGCCTGACGCAGCGTCTGGGCGGCGGTGAACCAGCGCAGGCGATCGCCCGGCCAGGCGTCGAGCGCGGCCAGGCCCACGGCCGCGGCGTACTCGCTGATCTTGGCGTTTGTGGCGGCGTGCTGCGACAGGCGCGAGCCTTCGAAGCCGAAGCCCGTCAGGCGACGCAGGCGGCTGGCCATGGCCGGGTCGTCGGTGACGACATAGCCGCCTTCGCCCATGCCCAGAACCTTGGTGGCGTGCAGGCTGACGACCGTCGGCAGGCGCGCGTCGCTGGCGGCGTCGAAAGCGGCCGCCGCGTCGAGGATCACTTTCACGCCGGTGCGGTCCTGGAAATCGAGCCAGGCGTCGACGTCGGGCATGCGGCCGAACGGGGCGACGATGATCACGGCGCTGACCGGCCCGGGCGCGCGGGGCAGGGCCGCTTCCAGCGTCTGCGGCGTCAGCATCCAGCTGTCGTGGTCGGCGTCGAGGAACCAGGGCATCAGCCCGGCCTGCACGGCCGCGTGCGCCGTGGCCACGAAGGTCCAGGACGGCATGGCGCACAGCGTTCCCGGCGTCGCGCCGAGGGCCTTGAGGGTCAGGGTCAGTCCCTGGGTGGCGTTGCTGCAGGTGACGGCAAGGGCGGAGGGGCCGAATCGATGGGCCAGGCGCTCTTCCAGCTCCTGCACCAGCGGGCCGAAGTTCGAATACCAGCGGGCGGTGTCGATGCGGCGAAGATAGGGAAGAATGGCGTCGGCCAGGGGCAGGCGAGGTTTCGCGACCGCGATTGGCGAAATGATGTCGGCGCGCGGATTGCGGGCGGTCTTGGCCATTGAGAATCCCCGAATGCGGTACGTAGCCTGTGCGTCACATGGTTAACGGACGCTAACCGTCGCCGTGTACGGGTTGCGACGGATTGCCTCGTCGCCTTGAAGCGGTATTCATCTCATCCGTCGCCGTCGTGTTCGGCGGTCATGGAGAAGCTTTCGATGTCGGCTACGTCGCCCGGCCCGGTGCGGGATCTGATCGAGCGCGGCTATCACGTGCTTCCTGGCGGCCTGGACGCCGACGCGGCGGGCCGACTGCTCGCCCGCATCCGTTATCTGCGCAGTTTCGGCGAGGAGCTGTTCCTCAGCGAGGAAGAGTTCGACGCCAACCCGCAGTATGTCGGCGTCAATCCGGCCCCCGGCCGCAACCTGCTGGAGCGCTTCGACGAGGAGCTGGCCTTCGTCGAGAAGGACACGGGCCTGACCGGCGCGGTGGCCGGCCTGCTGGGCGACGACTACGAGATCCTGCTCAAGAAGCTGATCTGCGGCGTGCCGGCCTCGGCCGTGCCCCAGTGGCTGAAGACGCGGATCCACGGCAACCCGGTCAACAACCTGGGCCCCTATGTGAGGCCGCAGTACCGGGACGTGACCTATTTCTACGGCATCGACTTCCACCAGGACCTGATCGACTACAAGGACCGGGAAGCCGACTTCATCACCCTCTATGTCTACCTGCACGACGTGGGCGAGCGGGACGCGCCGCTGTTCCTGCTGGAGAACAGCCAGACCCTGGGCGGCACGCTGTTTCCGCACGACCTGACCAAGGACGAGAGCGGCTGGACCTACAGCGATCGCAAGGGCGGGCAAGTGCACTGCCCGCAGCACCTGCTGGTCGGCCCGGCCGGTTATGCCGCCATGTGGCACGCCTGCACCCTGCACGGCACCCAGCCCGACGCGGCCGACCACGAACGCCTGTCGCTGCGCTACCTGATCGCCCGCAAGCCGACCCGCAAGGACACCGGCATCGACGCGGTCAACGCCACGCTGAAGGGCCCGCTGAGCCTGACGGCGACGCGCAACGATCTGGACGAGGCCGGGGCGGCCAAGGTGAAGGCCAACAGCGTCAACGAGGCTTAGGGGGCGTTTCCTCGAAGTCTCCCTTATCCGAGCGTCCCCGCGAAGGCGGGGACCCAAGCTGGCGTTCAGGATGGAGCGCGGCCGTTGATCACCTGCAGACTCGGCTTGGATCCCCGCCTTCGCGGGGATGCTCGGGTGAGAAAGTGAGACCTTATTGGGTCTTAGCGGCCATCTCCGCGAACGCCGCCTCCATCCGCCGCGTGAAGCCTGCCTCATCGCGATAGGGAGAGGCGTCCAGAGCCGGCCGGATCCTGGCGCGCAGGGCGGCCAGGGCCTCGTGGTCCTGGTCCAGACGCGCGGCGAAGGCGGCCATGGCGCTCCAGTCGTCGAACAGCAGCTCTTCCAGCCCCATGGCGCTGAGGGCCTCGACGGCGACGCGGCTGTAGTAGTCGCGGCCTCGGATCGCCAGCACCGGCACGCCACGCGAGACGGCCTCCATGGTCGTGGTGCCGCCGCCGACGGGACTGGGGTCCAGCGCGAAGTCGATCTGCGTGAAGGCCTGCTCGTATTCCTCGCCGGTCGTCTTGCCCTCGAACAGGATGCGCTGGGGCGCGATCCCGTGAGCGAGGAACCGGCACTGGATCGTGGTCTGCAGCACCGGATCAACGAAGTAGCTGTACTTGAACAGCAGGTCGGCCGTCGGGCAGGCGGCCAGCAAACCTGCCCAGCCGGCGACGGTCTCGTCGCTGATCTTGGCCGGATGGTTGAAGCTGCCGAAGGTCAGACGGCCAGTCTCGATCGCCGGGGAAGGCGAGGGGGCCGCCGTCGGCGTCGGCCTGAACGCCGCCAGGATCGGGCCGATGTCGTGCAGCGTCTCGACGAACAGCGGCGGGGCGTCGGCGGTCAGCATGTGCGAGCCGAGCATGGAGTAGTCCATGGCCTCCAGGCCCGTGGTCTGGATCCAGTTCAGCCAGGCGACCTGCACCGGCGCGGGCCGGCGGGCGAACACCGCCAGGCGGTTGCCCGAGGCGTGGCCCCAGACATCGACCAGCACATCGATCGCGTCGGCCCGGATCAGGTCGGCGTGGGCGTCGTAGGTCAGGGTCTTGCAGGACCGCACCGTGACGTGGCCGGGCAGGCGTTCACTCGTGGCATGATCCACATAGGCGAAGACCTCGAAGCGCTCTGTGTCGTGGTTCTCGAACACCAGGTCGACGAAGTGGCGCAGCTGGTTGGCGAAGCTGGGCGCCACATAGCCGACGCGCAGCTTGCGCGCGCCGTCCCAGGCGGGCGGGAAGGTCGGGGCGGCGGGCCTGACCTTGCGCATCACCTCGCCCCAGCGGCGGGCGGTGTCGGCCTGGCGCTGCAGGCCGTCCTTGGCGAACATCAGCGAATAGAGGACGAAGCCTGAAAGATAGGACGCCCCGGTCAGACCCACCGCCTTGTCGAAGGCCGCCAGCGCCGCCTCGATGCGGCCGGCGTGGTGCAGCGACTGGCCGTAGACGAAGAGGCCCTCGTTGGCCGCCACCGTGGGGTCGTTCAGCGCGCAGCCGCAGGCCGCGGCGGCGACCCCGACATAGTCCTCGGCGTAAAACAGCCGGCCCACATCGAGGGCGAAGGCGGCGTCGCGGGCGACCCGGTCCAGCGCGATGTCGTTCTCGCCCATCACCGTGAAAGCGTGGTTCATCCACGCGGTCTCGAAGGCCGCTCGGGCGCGGGCCTCCTCGCCCATCGCGCTCAGGGCGGCGGCGTGGAAGTAGTGGACCTGCACGTCGTCGCCGTTCCGGGCGGCCAGCGGACCCAGCAGCGTCTCGGCGCCGACGGCGTCGCCGGCCAGGAGCAGCTCCATCGCCCGGGGGAACACGTCTTGCGCCGACATTGAAGGTTTCCCGCAAATCAAACGGCTGGCCCTTGGGCCAACGACGCGCTTAGATTGCGCTCGACATTGTTCTGCAATGATTCATTCCGCGGCCGCGAGGCGTATATGTTGACCGCCAGGATCAAGGCGATCGCAGGTCACCTGCCCGAAGGCCGCCTGACCAACGACGCCTTGGCCGCACGCTTCCCCGACTGGAGCGCCGACAAGATCCTGGAAAAGACGGGCATAGCCGAGCGCCGCATCGCGGCCGACGGCGAGACCGCGCTCGACCTCGCCGAGGGCGCCGCGCGGGCCCTGCTGGCGAAGGAAGGCCTCGATCCGGGCGAGGTCGACTTTCTGCTGCTGTGCACCCAGACGCCCGACTACGTGCTGCCGACCAGCGCCTGCCTGTTGCAGGCCCGCCTTGGCCTGCCGACCAGCGCCGGGGCCCTGGACTTCAACCTGGGCTGCTCGGGCTTCGTCTACGGTCTCAGCCTCGCCAAGGCCCTGATCGAGAGCGGCCAGGCCCGGCGCGTGCTGCTGGTCACCGCCGACACCTATTCCAAGCTGCTGGATCCCGACGACCAGAGCGTGCGCACCCTGTTTGGCGACGGCGCCGCCGCCACCCTGGTCGAGGCGGTCGAGGCCGACGCGCCTCTGATCGATCCCGTGGTGTTCGGCACCGACGGCAAGGGCGGCGAGCACCTGATGGTTCGACGTGGCGGCTTCCGCGAGCCCTCGGCCGGCGGCGACATGGTGCTGCGGATGGACGGTCCGGCGGTGATGGCCTTCACCCTCGGCCACGTGCCCAAGGCCGTGGACGGCCTGCTGCAACGCACCGGGCGGACGATGGAGGAGCACGACCTCTTCGTCTTCCACCAGGCGAACGGCTTCATCCTGGAGCGCCTGCGCAAGAAGCTCGCCATCGAACCCGAGCGCTTCGTCATCGACATGCGCGAGGTGGGCAACACCGTGTCGTCGACCATTCCGCTGGCGCTCGCCCCATTGTTGCAGGGCGCGGGCGCCCCTAGAGGAGCCCCCAGACGAGCGATGCTGGTGGGCTTCGGCGTGGGCCTGTCGTGGGCCGCCGCCAGCGTCGTCATTTGAGGAGACAAGAATGAGCGCCCTTTACGCCGGACTGGCCGAGATCTTCGAGGTCGACGAGTCCGAGATCTCGCCGGCGGCCGAGCTGGCCGCCTTCAACTGGGACTCGCTGGCGATCATCTCGACCCTGGCCCTGGTCGACGAGGTCCATGGCGTGCTCGTCGACGGTCAGGCCCTGGCCAAGTGCGAGACCGTGGCCGATATCGAGGCGCTGGTCGCCAAGGAAACCGCCTGATGCAGCCCGCGCCCGGCGGCTATCGGGTCGAAGGCGTCCGTCTGGCGGGCGTGGTCTCGACCGTGCCCGCCAGGCGGCTGGAGAACCAGGCGTTCGAGGACCGTCTCGGCGAGGCGGCCGTCGCCGACGTCGCCAAGATGACCGGCGTGCAGACCCGCTACTGGGTCGAGCCGGGCCAGACCACGGCCGACCTCTGCCAGGCCGCGGCCGAGCGGCTGATCGAGCGCCTGGCCTGGGACCGCGCCTCGATCGACGGGGTGATCTTCGTCTCCCAGACCCCCGACCACGCCCTGCCGGCCAGCGCCTGCCTGCTGCACGGCAAGCTTGGTCTTTCGCCGCACGCCCAGGCCTTCGACGTCGGCATGGGCTGCTCGGGATACGTCTACGGCCTGTGGCTGGCGTCGTGCCTGCTGCAAGCCGGCCTGAAGCGCGTGCTGCTGCTGGCCGGCGACACGATTAGTCCCTTGCTCGATCCCGACGACCGCGCCACCGCCGTGCTGTTCGGCGACGCCGGCTCGGCCACCGCGCTGGAGCGCGAGGCGTCCGCCGCGCCCCTGCATTTTCGCCTCGGCACCGACGGGACCGGCGCGACCGACCTGATCGTGCAGGACGGCGGCTTCCGCTCGCCCTGCGGTCCCGCCGGCGCCATCGCCCCGACCCTGAAGATGGACGGCAACGCCGTCTTCGCCTTCACCCTGCGCGCGGTGCCGGCCCTGATCGAGGCCGTGCGCGCCGACGCCGGCCTGACGGCCGAGGACGTCGACTTCCACCTGCTGCACCAGGCCAACCAGTTCATGTTGCGCCACATCGGCAAGAAGGCGAAGGCCCCGCCCGAGCGCCTGCCGATCAACATCGGCAAGTTCGGCAACACCAGCTCGGCGACCCTGCCGCTGCTGCTGACCGACGCCGTGGCAGAGCGCTTGAGCGGTGAAGCCGCGACCCTGGTCCTGGCCGGGTTCGGCGTGGGCTATTCCTGGGGCGCGGTCGCCGGCCGCTTCGGCCCTCTCGACTGCGTGGAGACGCTGTACCTGTGAGCCTGCATCCCGAAGCCCTGGCGGATAAGACCATTCTCGTCACCGGCGCCTCGTCGGGCCTTGGGCGGGCGACGGCCCAGGCCCTGGCGGCGGTCGGCGCCCGTGTGATCGCCGCCGGCCGCGACGCAGGGCGGCTCGACCAGACTCTGGCCAGCCTCGCCGGCGAAGGCCACGTCTCCCTGATCCAGGATCTCTCCGAGGGCGACGCCGCCACCGACGCGGTGGCCAAGGCCGCCATCGAAGCCGGCGGGCTGGACGGGATCTTCCACGCCGCCGGGATCGAGATGGTCCTGCCCATCCGCATGACCAAGGACGCCAAGCTCGACGAGGTGATGGGCGCGTCCTTCGGCAGCGCCTTCGCCGTCGCCCGCGCCGCCGCCAAGGCCAAGGTGATGAAGGACGAGGGCTCGATCGTCGTGGTCAGCTCGGTCGCCGCCGAGCGTGGCCGTGCGGGCATGACCGCCTACGCCGCCTCCAAGGCCGCCGTGGAAGGCCTCGTGCGGTCGCTGGCCTGCGAACTCGCGCCACGCCGCATCCGCGTCAACGGCCTGGCGGCCGGCGCGGTCGAGACCGAGATGCACGAGCGGATCACCCGCGGCCTGACGGGCGACGGGATCGAGGCCTATCGCGCGCGCCACCTTCTGGGCTTCGGCCGGCCGCAGGACGTAGCGACCGTGGCGGCCTTTCTGCTGACCCCGGCCGCGGCCTGGGTCACCGGCGCGATCTGGGACGTGGACGGCGGCTACAAGGCAGCATGACTGGGCCGCCTGACAAGACTACACGGAGGAACGACAGATGGACTACGTGATGGTCGGGGGCGGCGCGCTCGCCCGGGAAATTCTCGACTGGTTCGGCCCGCAGTTCGCCAAGAGCGGCGACCGCTTCATCGGCTATCTCGACGACGGCGACGCGCCGATGGCCGCTTTCGGCCGCGACCTGCCGTACCTCGGCAAGATCGCCGGCCACGTTCCGGCGGCCGGCGTCCAGCTGGTGATGGGCATCGGCACGCCGGCGGGCAAGACGGCGGTCGGCAAGGCCCTGCGCGCGGCTGGCGGCAGGTTCGCCACCCTGGTTCACGACCGGGCCTTCGTCACCGCCTCGGCCAGGCTGGGCGAGGGCGTGCTGGTGGGGCCGTTCGCCAATGTCTCGTCCGACAGCAAGGTCGAGGACCTCGTCACCATCAACGGCCATTCCGGCGTCGGTCACGACGTGGTGCTGGGCGCCGGTTCGACCCTCAGCTGCCACGTCGACCTGACGGGCCGGGTGAAGGTGGGCGAGGGGGTGTTCTTCGGCTCCGGCGCGCGGGTGCTGCCCGGCGTGAGCATCGGGGCGGGCGGAACGATCGGGGCCGGCGCGGTGATCGTCCGCGACACCGTCGCGGGCGGCACCTACTACGCCGCGCCCGCCAGAAAGCTGTAAGTTCGAAAGCTCTGATGACGCCTCAGGTCGACGCGCTCTACCGCCGCTACTGGCACCTGGTCGCCCACCGCTCGGAAGTGGCCGAGCCGGGCGCCTGGTTGCGCCTGGACTGGGCGTTCGGCGACCTGCTGGTGTTCAACGACGACGGCGAGATCGGGGCCTTCGACAATGTCTGCCCGCATCGCGGCGCGCGCTTCTTCGTCGGCGACCATGGCGTCGGGCCGATGCTGTGCCCCTATCACGGCTGGCGCTACGGCGGCGGCGCCCTGAAGCCGGCCCTGGCCAAGAGCTTCGATCCCGAGGTGCTGGCCGCCCAGACCATCGGCCGCTATCGCACCGCCTGGTGCGGCGACTTCCTGTTCGTCGGCGTCGAACCCGAGCAGGACCTCGCCGAGCAACTGGGCGGCGCGGCGGCGCAGCTGGAGACGGTGTCGAAGCTGATCACCGCGCGCCGCGACTTCCACGCCCTGCCGTTCGAATGCGACTGGCGGGTAGCGGTCGAGAACGCACTGGAGACCTACCACGTCAACCTGATCCACGGCGAAACCCTGGCGAGCCTGGCCATGGTCGAGAAGAGCCTGGTCGTCGACGGCCCCAACCTGACCTGGGAGGGCGAGGTCACCGACAAGCGCACCCTGCGCGGTCTCTCCGCCCTGGGGCGTTACTTCGACGCCGCCGAGGCCTATCAGGGCTACTGGACCATCCACGTCTTTCCGTTCGCGATGATCTCGTCGACCTTCGGCTATTCCTACGCCGTACAGACCTATTTCCCGGCCCGCGAGGGGCGGCGGACCCACTTCTGCACCCGCTTGCTCGACGGCCGCGTGCGCCCCGGCGCCGAACGGGCGGTCGAGGCCTTCCTCGACTCCAGCGCCGAGATGAACCGTCGGATCTTCGACGAGGATCGCCAGATCTGCGAACGCGTCAGCCCCGCCTACGACCTGGAAAAGCCCCAGCGGGCCTTCGCACGATCCGAAGAGCGCCTGCGGCTCCTGCATGAGCGGCTGTCGGCGATGAAAACCCCTCTCTCTTAGAGAGAGGGAGGGGCCCGCCGCGAAGCGGTGGGAGGGTGAGAGGTTTCACCGCCGGCAGGCAAATTCGGACGTGTGATTATGTGTCGGTAAGTATCTGAAAAATAATCGGATAAATGGCCTAGACTCGCGTTGTGTGACGCCGCGCCTCGTTCGGAGAGTTTGTTACCTCTCACCCTCCCACGCCTTCGGCGCGGGCCCCTCCCTCTCTCAAAGAGAGAGGGATCCTGTCGGGCGGCTAGACTTGATCCGGCCACTTCGCCGCGAACATCCCGAGATAGGCCTTCTCCAGCGTCCGCGCCACCAGCGCCTCGTCGCGGAACGAGGCCTTGGCGAAGCCTGCCCAGGTGCGGTCGCGCAGGGCCTGCAGGCTGGCCGGATCGGCCGCCGCCGCCGCGGCCTTGGCGACGTAGTCGTCCCAGCTGTCGGCCACCAGGTCGGGCAGGCCCGCGCCCTCGACGAGTTGAACGCCGATGCGGCTGTAGAAGGTCGGCCCGCGCAGGGTGATCACCGGCACGCCGCGGGCGAGGGCTTCCAGGGTGGTGGTGCCGCCGGGGCAGGGGGAGGGGTCGAGCGACAGGTCGATCCTGGCGAAGGCCTGCTCGTACTCGTCGCCCTGCGCGTGGCCCTCGTAGACCAGCCGATCGGGGTCCACGCCATGGGCGGCGAAGCGCGCCGTCGTGGCGCGGGCCAGCACCGGATCCTCGAAATAGCGGTACTTGAGCAGCAGCCGCGAGCCCGCGACGGCGAGCAGCAGCCGCGACCAGCCGGCGACCGCCTCGTCGCTCAGCTTCGACGGATTGATGAAGCTGCCGAAGGTGACGCTTCCGCTGGTCAGGCTGGGGGCGGGGGAGGGCGTCGCCGGATCGGCGCGGAACGGGGCCGAGATCGGCTCCACCGACCAGACGGTCTCGGTGAACAGCGTCTCCATGCCGGGCGTCAGGATCGACTGCGAGTGGATGGCGAAGTCCATCGCGCGCAGGCCCGTGGTCTGCTGGTAGTTCAGCCAGGTGGCCTGCACGGGCGCCGCCCGGCGGGCGAAGATGCCCAGCCGCGAGCCGGAGGTGTGGCCCCAGGCGTCGATCAGCACGTCGATCTGGTCCTGACGGATAAGGGCGACGGCTTCGTCGTCCTTCAGCGCGCCGATCGGGCGCACGGTCGGTCTGGCGGCCCAGTCCGTCGTGTCGGCCTCATTCGGATAGAGGAAGATCTCGAACCGCTCGGTGTCGTGATGGTCGAGCAGCGGAGCCATGAACTGGCGGATCTGGCCGCTGGAGAACACTGGCGCCACATAGCCGACGCGCAGCCGGCGGCCGGCCAGCGGGGCCGGGGGCTGGGCGGACGTCAGCACAGGTGTCTCGAAGCGCTCGGCCCAGGCTCTGGCGGCCTGGGCGTGCCGCGCCACGCCGTCGGCGACCATGAACAGGCTGTAGAGCTCGAACTGCTGGGCCGGCGCGCTGTTTGGCATGGCTTCCGAAAGCGCGCGGAAGATGTTGTTGGCCTCTTCGGCGCGGCCCTGGTGCAGGAAGGCCAGCCCCAGCGACACCAGCGCCTGCGGCTCCTCCCGACCGGCGATGACCGCCAGGCCGAAGGCGACGGAGGCGCAGGCCGGATAGTTGGCGTTGTAGAGGCGATGGCCGATCTGCAGCGCGTACTCGCCGTCGGTCGTCAGCCGCTTGGCGTCGCCGCCGATGGCGCGGATGACCGCTAGGCCGTGGGTCAGGCGCGCGTCGTTCAGGGTCTGGGCGGCGGCGGGATCGCGATTGGCCGCCTGGGCCGAGGCCAGCCAGTAGAGCGGCTCGGCCGTGCCCGGCGCCTTGGCGACGGCGGCCTTGGCCGTGTGCAGGGCCACGGCGGGCTTGCCCGTCAGCAGCGCGTTGCGGGTGCGAAGAAGATCCTGCTCGGGCGCGGCCATGGATTGCGACGGTCTCGAGGTGAGGCCCGCGCCCCCCATGGACGAAAACGAGTCACCTAACCACCGATTGTAGCCGATCGGCCGGATCGCCAGAAAGGCGGTTCGGGCGGCTCGCAGCGTCTCAATGTGTCATCCGCGCGCCGCCCCAGACGACCGCCGGCGGCGCGGCCGCGTCGCTGGAGACGGCTACCAGCTCGACCACCTTCACGCCTTTGATCGGCGCGTTCAGCGCCACCGGCGCGTCGCCGGCCCGCAGCGGCTTGCTGCGCGCCAGGAGGCGACCGTCGCCATAGACGGCCAGCCGCACGCTCGCGCCCGAGGCCTTCGAGGCGTCATCGACGCCGACGCTGGCGGAGAAGCGTTGAAACTCGCCGGCGGCCAGCACCTCCAGGCGCGAATTGGCCAGCACGCCGATCCCGTGGGCGAAGCGGCGGCCGTTCACCGCCAGCGGCGTGCGGTAGGGCGAGAAGTCGGCCTGGCCGCCGCCGGTGTGGCCGGCAGGCCCGACCGGTCCGTCGAAGCCGTCGGCCGGCGGCGGCCATGAGGGCTCCTGGGCCACGTGGATGCGGGCGGGGATTTCCGACAGCAGCACGCCGTCGGCGATCAGCGGCGCGCCCCGGATCTCGAACACCTTGGTCTCGCGCGGCGCCAGGTCGAAGGCGGCCCGGCCGGTGAAGCTCGGCGCGTCCTTGCCGGTCCAGAGGTCCCGCAGGGCCACGGGCGTGTCGGCGGACAACTTCAGCTGTTCGTTCGTCAGCGTGATCTTCGCCGGCTGGTCGCCGCGGTTGAACAGAGCCACGGCCTTGCGCCCGCCGCTTAGCGTCTTGAGCAGAATCTGCGCCTCGCCCTCGTGGTGGACCAGCACGGCCTGGTCACCCAGCGGGTCCTGGTTCACTGCGACGAGATCGGCGGCGCCCCAGATGTCGAGCAGCGCCTTGGGCACCTGGCGCAGGTCGTAGCCGATCAGCAGCGGGGCGGCGGTCATGGCCCACAACGCAAAGTGGCTGCGGGCCTCGGTCAGGTGGTTTTCGTCGAAGTCGCCGGCCCCGATGTGGAGCATGTCCGGGTCGTTCCAGGCCCCTGGGCGGGCGTAGAGCGAGCGCGTCGCCACGCTGTCGAACGAGCGCAGCATCGCGCTCCAGCGCGGGCTGATGTCGGGGCTGGTGCGCCACAGGGCGCCGACCTCGCCGCCCCAGGCGCGCACGTCGCCGCGGCCCCAGGTGCAGATCGACAGCACGCGCTCGCCGTCGGCGCCGTGGCGGGCCATGGCGGCGGCGACCTGGCGATACATCGCCTCGATCTGGGCCGAGGCGTCCTTGGCCGGTTCGCGGCGGACGATCAGCGGCTCGCGCGGCCGATAGCCGTTGCGGCTCAAGACCGGCGCGCCGGGCGCGTAGTCGGCCAGGCCGCAGGCGTCGACCTTCACATAGTCGAAGCCCCAGGTTCCGAAGAAGAGATCGATGTCCTGATCGACATGGCCCTCAAGCCCGACCTCGCGCTCGGCCGTCGAGCCGACCGGCAGGTTGGGCGACTTCAGGTCCCAGGCCTGCGAGCAGGCGTTACGGCCGATGTCGGTATAGATGCCGGCCTTCAGGCCCATGCCGTGCAGGCGATCGACGAACGGCTTGAAGCTGGAGTCGCCGCCGGGAACCTCGGCGCTGGGAAAGATCGCCGTGCGGATCTCCAGCCGGCCGTCGCTCTGCCGGCGCCTCAGCCACCAGCCGTCGTCGAGATTGACGTGCACGTAGCCCAGCCTGGCCAGGCCGGTGTCGACCAGGGCCTGGGCCGAGCCCATGACCTTGGCCTCGTCGACCTCGGTGCGGAAGGCGTTCCAGGCGTTCCAGCCCATAGGCGGTTTGGCCGCCGCGCCCGGCTTCCGGGCTGTCCAGCGGCCCGTCGGCTTCAGGTCGCCGTCCTGGGCGAGGGCGACGACCGGCGCGGCCAGCAGGGCCAGCGCCGCCGTCGCCGTCAGGAGTTTGCGCAGGCGGCGACGGGGCAGGGGGCGCATGGCGGTTTCAGGCCCCCAGCATGTTGCCGTAGCCGATCACCACCGTCGCGCCGACCAGCAGGGCGACGCCGGCCCAGACCATGTTGCGCACGGCGGGACGGGCGTCCTTCCATTCCTTGAAGGCGAAGCCCCACAGCGTGCCGAAGATGATGATGCTGGCCATGTGCAGGGTCCAGCTGGAGAAGCCGAACTTGCCCATCTGGCTTTCGCCCATGGTGTAGAAGAAGAACTGGAAGTACCAGGCCGTGCCGGCCAGGGCGCTGAGCAGGTAGTTGGCCAGCAGCGGCGGCCGGTCCGCCGATTCCTTGGCGTCGGGCGTGCGGCCGATCCATTGGCCGGCGCTGCGGTTCCTGACGATCAGGAAGGCGCACCAGACGCCGTTGGTGATCAGGCCGCCGAACATCACCAGGCACAGCACCGGCAGGCCGGTCCACAGCGGGCCGGTGCCGGCCGCCGCCGAGATCGCCTTGATCGGCTCGCCGGCCGCAAGACCGAAGGCGAAGCAGGCCGACATGACGCCCGAGAACACCGCCACGGCGATGCCCTTGCGGAAATCGAACTCGGCCACCGCCGCGCGCTTTTCCTCCGGCGACAGGTCGCCGTCCTTCTTGGCGCCGGCCCAGGCCACCACGACGATGCCGGCCAGGGTCATCAGCAAGCCCAACAGGATGATCCGGCCAGAGGTCGTGGCCAGCAGGGCGTCGGCGAAGGTGCCGCGCACCAGCGGCGGGATCAGGGTGCCGAACACGGTGCAGAGGCCCAGCACCACGGCCATGCCCAGCGACAGGCCCAGATACCGCATGGTCAGCCCGTAGGTCAGGCCGCCGAAGCCCCACAGCACGCCGAACAGCACGCAGAGGCCGACAACGCTCGACGGAACCTGGGCCATGACGCCGAGTAGATCGTGCGTTTGCAAGGAAGCGAAGAACCAGGGTGCCAGCAGCCAGGAGAACACGCCGCCGGTCAGCCAGTAGATCTCCCAGGACCAGCGCCGAATGCCGCGATAGGGCACGTAGAAACTGGCCGAGGCCAAACCGCCCAGCCAATGGAAAAGGACGCCCAACAGCGGATTCAACGCCAACTCCCGTAATTTGGAACTTTGTTCTAATTAATGAGATGGTCGGTGCGCCGAGCGGATCTGTCAATGCGTCGCCGTGTTTGCCGGAGGCAATCGCGTCCTGGACTTGTAGCGGCGAGGTTTGCGACTATTGCGTGCTTGGAACTGGAGAGGGATCTATGCCGCTGGTGATCATGAACACTCCGCAAGGACCGGTGGCGGTCAATTCCACCGACGTGTTCTGCATCGTGCCGGAGCCGCAGACACCGGCGGCTGACTGCGAAATCCGTTACGACGCGCCCAGGAGCGTGTTGGCGCTGCATACCGCCGACGAGGCCGCGGCGCGGCTCGACGCCGATCTGCGACGGCTGGCGGCGGCGTCGCTGGACTTCGACCATGTCTGGATCAATCCGGCGCGGGTCACCAGCGTCGTGCCGCATCCGCAGGTCGCCAGCGTCTGTTTCGTCGTCAGCGCCGCACGCAAGATCGCGGTGAAGGGCGAACTGGAGGCCGTGGTGGCGGCGCTGGGCTGAGGACTAGGCCGGAAAGCGTGTTGGGCTCGGTTCAAGATACTATTTCCGATAATATTCCTTAGGCGATGTATATTGATGCGTCCGCTGTGGCGTGTATCTAGGACTAAATTCCTATTCCCCGCCGATCCTGCGGCTCAGAGCCTGGCCTGCCTCTCGCACCTGGTCTCTCAGGCGCTCCAGGCGTTCGTCGTCGAGATACTGCGGGATGGTCGACAGGCTGATGGCCGCGACGATCGCGCCGGCGGCGTCGCGCACCGGGGCTGCAATACAGACGATGGCGTCGCCGAATTCGTCGCGGTGAAAGCCCAGGCCGCGAGCGCGCGCCTGGCGCATGACGACGGTCCATTCTGGCGCTTCGTCGGCTTCGTCGTCGCTATCGAGCATCAGCGCCTGGCCCATGGCCGTCTGGCGCAGCCGGTTGCGCGCGCCGACGCCGTGGCGGACGACCAGCCGGCGCGTGCCTGGCGACTGGGCGACGTAGATCACCTCGTCGCCGTCGCGCACGCCCAGATTGGCCGCATCGCCGGTGTCGCGGGTCAGGCCCTCCAGGATCGGCTGGGCCAGCCTGGGCAGATCGACGGCGCGCGCGGCGCTGGCGCCCAGGGCGAACATCCGCGGTCCCAGCTTGTAGCCGTGGCCGCCGACGTTCAGATGACCGCGTTCTGCCAGCAGCGCGGCTAGCCGGTAGGTCGTGCTGCGGCTCAGCGACAGGCGCTCGGCGATCTGCGCGGGACTGGCGCAGCCGGCGGCCACGGCCTCGAGGATGTCGAGGCCGCGATGCAGGGTCTGGGAGAGCTTTTGGGCGCTGTCGGTCATCGGGCCATCCTACGCCGCCAGCGCGTTGCCGATACCGATGACGACGGTCGAGGCCACCAGCACGGCGATGCCGGCGATCACCAGGCCGCGCGTCTTTTTGCTGGCCGCCGCCCACTCCTTCAGGGCGAAGCCCCAAAGGGTCGAGAAGATGATGATGCTGGCCATGTGCAGGGTCCAGCTGGAGAAGCCGAACCGGCCCATCTGGCTCTCGCCCATGGTGTAGAAGAAGAACTGCAGGTACCAGGCCAGGCCGCCCAGGGCGCAGAGGCCGAAGTTGAGGGCCAGCGGGGCGCCCTGCCCCCCTCCCCGGCCCAGCCATTCGCCGGCGCTGCGGTTCTTGAGGATCAGCCCGCCGCACCAGACGAGGTTGGTCGAGAGGCCGCCCAGCAGCACCACGCACAGCACCGGCAGGCCTTGCCACAAGACGCCCGTGCCGTGAGCCAGCGACAGCTTGCGGATCGGCTCGCCGGCGGCCAGGCCGAAGGCGAAACAGGCGCTCATGATCCCGGAGAACACGGCGACCGCCAGGCCCTTCCTGAGGTCGAACTCGCCGACGGCGGCGGTCTTGGCCTCGTGCGAAAGCTCGGCCTCCTTGGCCTTGCCAGCCAGGGCCACCAGCACGATGCCCAGCAGGGTGACGACGACGCCGGCCAGGATCACCCGGCCGCTGGTGTTGACCAGAAGCTTGTCGGCGAAGGTGCCATCGAACAGCGGCGGAACCAGCGTGCCGAAGGCCGTCGTCAGGCCCAGCGCCACGGCCATGCCCAGCGATAGGCCCAGATACCGCATCGTCAGGCCGAAGGTCAGGCCGCCCAGGCCCCACAGGGCGCCGAACAGCCAGCACCAGAACAGGGTGTCGCGCGGCGTCGCCGCCAGCACGGCCAGCAGGTCCTTGGTCTGCAAGGACGCGAACAGCCACGGCGCGATCAGCCAGCTGACGATGCCGCCGGTCAGCCAGAAGATCTCCCACGACCACTTCCGCACGCCCTTGTAGGGCACGTAGAAGCTGGCCGAGGACAGCCCGCCCAGCCAGTGGAAGACGAGCCCAAGAAGCGGGTTGCCCATACGCGATTACTCCTGGCGCTCGACGATCAGCTTGGCCGGCTCGAGCAGGCCCGACGGCGACAGCGGCGCCTGGGGCGGATAGGGATCGAAGGTGGCGAAGGTCTTGGGCCCGGCGTAGCCCGGCTGCTTGTCGCCGATCAGGCGGTTGGGCCAAAGATTGACCACCTTGACCTCGAGCTTGTTGTCGCCGGCCTTCAGGGCGTCGGTGACATCGACCTCGAACGGCGCCTTCCACAGCACGCCCAGGTCCTTGCCGTTGACGCTGACGCTGGCCAGGTTCTTGACCGCGCCCAGGTCGAGCACGACGCGGGCCCCCTTCCCCGCCTTCGGAGCCTTGAAGCTGGTCGTGTAGGCTGCCGTTCCGGAGAAGTAGCGGACGGCGGGGTCGGCGCTGTCGGTCCAGGAGCCGGGCTTGACGTCCTTCACGGTCGGGCCTTGCGGGAAGCTCAGCGTCCAGCCGCCGTCGATCGTGGCGGCCACGGTGCGGACCTTGGCCGGAACGGCGCGCTCGGGCGGGCCGGGCTTGCGGAACACCACGAACACCGCGTCATGGGCGTTCAGCGCCAGGGGCACGGTGGTGCGGCCGCCGGCGGTCTTGTAGCTGGCCGGCGCGATCGAACCGGTGTCGGCCCGCCAGATCTCGGCCTCGCGGCCGTTGGTGCGGAAGCTGACAGAGGCGGTCTTGGCCTCGCCCGGATTGCTGACGAAATAGAGGTCGCCGTCCGGCAGCTGGCGATGCACGAAGCGCAGGCCCGCGCCGCCGTCGTCGGCGTCCGGACCGATCCCCGCCAGGGCCGCGCCGAGGTCGGCGCTCACGCCCGCGAAGACCTGGTCGGCCAGGCGCTGGAACTCGGCCGGATCGTCCGACAGGCTGGGCGTGGCGTCGGGGCGGACGCCGACGATCGGCACGCCGGCCGCCTTCAGCGCCGCCAGCTTGCGCAGCACCGGCACAGTCATGCGGCGCACCGCCGGATCGATGGCCAGCACGCGGTAGCGCATGCCCGAAGGCGTGGCGACCTGGCTGTCCTTAGCGTCCAGCAGGTTCACCAAGGCGTCGCCGTTGACGAAGTCGTAGGCGTGGCCTGCCGGGACCTTCGGCATGGCCTTGCCGTAGAGCTCGGTGATGTTGCCGTCCTCGCCGTAGAACCAGGCCACGTCGGCGACGAAGCGGCCCTGCTGCAGCAGCAGCGAGCTGCGCGACAGATAGTCGATCCACGGCCCCGCCTGCTCGGCCCAGGTCTCCTTGCGGGTGAACCACTGGCCGAAGATGGCCAGGGTCATGCCGGGCCCAGCCGTGTCGAGCGGCTGATGCACCGAGGTGTGGATGATGAAGCGGTTCAGGCCGTTGGCCATCATCGCGTCGGCGGTCGGTTTCAGCTTGGCCGGGTCGTAGCCGAAGGTGCTGCTGGCGCTGGTGAACGACTCCGCCGCCACCAGGTTCTGGCCGTAGAGGTGGGCCACCGACGCTGATTCACGAATGTCGGCGTCGTAGCTGAAGGGATCGTTGGTGACCGGCACCTCGGTCCAGGTCGCGCCCATCGGCACGTCGGCGCTCTTCTTGACCTGCATGCCGTCGCCGACGAAGGCGCGGCCGGTCTCGTGGGACTCGCCGTATCGCTTCATGCCTCGCGCATGCAGGGCGTCCGACAGCGCGCCGTAGTGCTCGTCGGCGATCAGGTCGCCGATGGTCTTGCGGAAGTCCCACAGGAAGGCGTCGCTGGCCGCGGCGCTCTCGACCACCCGGCCGCTAAGCACCGGCAGCCATGGCCTGGGGTCATAGCCGCGCCGGGCCTGGAACTGGGCCAGCATCTTTTCGGTCCAGTTGGCCGAGCCGGCCTCCCAGCTGTCGGTGATCATCGCCTGGACGCCGCGCTTGCCCATCAGCTCGGGGCCGACGGTCTGCTGGTAGAGGTCCAGATAGGTGTCGGCATAGGCGGTGACGTGCTCGCGGCTGAGCTTGTCGACCTCCAGGCCGGTGCCTTCGGCCGAGGCCGGGCTGTTCTGGCGGCCGGTCAGCGAATAGCCGTAGCGCAGCACCTCCCAGCGGCCGGCCGGCGGCGTCCAGTCCAGGGTCCCGTCGGGCTTGAGACGGTCGGTCAGGTCGATGACGTCGGCGCGATGCACGATGGTGTCGGCCGAGGCCTGCGGCGTCGGATCCTCGTCCAGGCCGCCGGCCGACGACCAGCCGGCCTTGTCCTCGAAACGGTGCACCCGCGCGCCGGCCTCGAAGGCCAGTTCGGCGATCTGGTGGCTGGTCGGATCCTTCAGCCCGGCCATGGCCAGGGCCGGATTGGAGGGGCGCGGCAGGAAGACGACCCGGAAGTAGCGCGCCGTCGTCGCCGGGAAGGCCACGGTCTGCTGCAACGCGCCGTGGACCGGCAGCTTGACGACCGGACGGAAGGTCTTGCCGTCGTCGCTGGCCTCGATGCGGCCCTCCGGCGCGGTGGCCCCGAACTCGCCGAAACCGCCGGCGTGGGCGGCCACCAGCCGCAGCGCCCGTAGGGTCTGGGGCTTGGCGTACTCGACCTGGATCCAGGTTTCCTTGTCGGGCGCGAAGGGCAGCTCGACCTGGCGCACCAGGTCGCCGTCGGTCAGCAGGCCGACGTCGACCGGGTTGCTGGCGGTGATCTTCGCGGGTGCGAGCGGAGCCTGCTCGGCGGCCGGCAGGCGGTAGGCGACCACGGCCGCGTCGCGATAATAGGTCGGCAGCGGACCCTTGATCGCCGCCATGGCCGAGCCGCCGCCCGGCACGCCCAGGAACGGTCCGGCCACCGACGGCGGCGCGGCCAGGGGCTTGTCGAGCTTGCGGCCGCCTTCGACGATCGTCTCGCTCCAGACCAGCTTCTTCATCGCCTGCTCGGGCTTGACCCACGGGCCGCCGGTCTCGCTCCAGCCGGGCGAGCCGGCGATGGCGAACTCGAAGCCGTCGGCGTCGGCCGTCTCGACGGCGTGCTTGAACGCCGCCCGCCACTCCGGCGTCATGAACACCAGGCGCTTGTCGACGATGTGCGGGGTGTCGAAGAAGCCGCCGTCGTTGAAGCCGGCGTCGAAGTTCTGCACCCCGGCCAGGCCGATGCGCTTCATCCAGGCCAGGTCCTTGTCGATGCCGTCCTGGGTGACGTTGCCGCTCATCCAGTGCCACCAGACCCGCGGCCGGGCCGTGTTCGGCGGATCGACGAAGCTCGCGCCGAGGGCGTCGGCCTGCTGCTGGGCCAGGGCCGGCGATCCGGCGAGCATGGCGGCCAGGGCCGCTCCGGCGATCAGGCGTCGGGCGAGGGTCATGGGCAGATACTCCAGAGGCGGCCGCGCGCCGGCCGCCCAAACAAACAGGACGTCAGGCGGCGGAAGCGGCGCGACGGGCCTTCAGGCCCTCGACCAGCAGGGCCATGAAGCCGCCGAAGAAGCCGCTGAACAAGCCGCTGATCCCGTTGCCGAGCGCGTTTGCGGCGGCGTGGGGCGGCAACGGGACGACATAGCCGACGGCGGCGCTGATCACCGCGCCGATGAGCCCGCCGATCAGGCCGGCGATGATGGCGTTCTTCATGGCGTCAGATCCGGTTGGCGCGGGCGATCTGGCCCAGCAGCACGGCGCTGGGCTTGGGCGTGCGGGCCTGGGTGGCGCGGTCGACGGCGACGAGGCCGAACTTCGGCCCATAGCCGAACACCCACTCGAAATTGTCCAGCAGCGACCAGTGGACGTAGCCCTTCACCGGGACCCCGTCGTCCATCGCCGCCTTCAGTTCCTGCAGCGCGGTCTTGATGTAGGCCACGCGACGCGTGTCGTCCTCGACGGCGACGCCGTTCTCGGTGACGTAGATCGGCTTGCCGGTAAGGGCGTGAGCGTAGCGGACGGTCCCGCCCAGGGCCTGGGGCGAGAACTCTTCCCCGGTCTGGGTCACTTCGGCGCCCTGGGGCGGCGGCATCTGGCCCTTGGAGTCGATCTGGGCGCGGCTGTAGGTCTGGACGCCGACGAAGTCGCCCGTCGCCTTCAGCACTTCCAGCCAGGGCACGTAGCACTTGGCCCGCTTTTCGTCGCGGCGGCTGTTTTCGCCCACGGCCTGATCGTCGAGCATCGCCAGCGACGCGCCCACCGGGAAGTCGCCCGGTCCAGCCTTGATCGCCGCATAGCCCAGGCGATGCGCCTCGATCAGGTTGGGCAGCATGACGTCCTGGCGGCCGAACTGGGCGCTGGAGAAGCGCTCGACGCCATAGGCCTTCGCCGCGCCGGTCATGGCCTGCGCCATCTGGTCGAGGATGAACGGCGGCAGGATCCACCCCAGCAGCGTGCCGAGATTGGGCTCGTTGAAGGTCGTGGCCGCGCCGGCCAGGTCGCCCACGCCCTTGACGGCGTAGGCGCAGTAGCGGGCGAACAACGCCGGCGACTCCGGGTTTTCCCACCCGCCTTGGGCGGCGAACCAGAGCGGCACGGTGAAGTGGTTGAAGCTGATCATCGGCGTCACGCCGTGCCGGCGGCAGGTCTGGGCCACCCGGCGATAGTGCTCCAGCTCGGCGGCCGAGAACTGGCCCTTCGCGGGCTCGATCCGCGCCCATTCCAGCGAGAATCGGTAGGTGTTGAAGCCCAGCTTCGCCAGCATGGCGATGTCGGCTTCATAGCGGTGATAGTGGTCGCAGGCGTCGCCCGAGGGCTCCTTGAAGGGGCTGGGCTTCAACTGCTCCAGGGCCCAGGTGTCGCCGTTGACGTTGTTGCCCTCGACCTGGTGGCCGGAGGTCGCCGCACCCCAGAGGAAGCCCTTGGGAAAGTCGCCGCTGGCGGCCTTGGCCTGGGAGACGGCGGGAGTGGCGGCGGCCGCGGCGCCGGCCGCCATCAGCAGCCGGCGGGTGAGCGGGAGGTCACGGAAGGTCATCGGGATCTCCGGAAAAGGAACGCAATAAGGGTCACTGGAAGGGTCACTGGGCGGGCTTCAGCAGGCCGCGGGCGGCCATCCAGGCGTAGAACTGGTCGATCCAGAGATCGCTGGTCGTGCCCCGCTTGTGCAGGCCAAAACCGTGGTCGCCCTTCTCGTAGACGTGCATCTCGACCTTGCCGCCGGCCTGCTTCCAGGCCTGGACGAGGCCGTAGTCAGTATTGCCGAACAGCGGGTCGTCATTGGCGATGGCGGTGAACATCGGCGGCGGATCGGCCGGCGGGTTCACCGTGTTCATCGGGCCGTAGATCGGCGCGATGAAGTCGGGCCGGGCGTCCGGAGCGTTGCGCAGGGTCGCGCCCAGGGTGGTCATGGCCCCGGCGGAGAAGCCCATCAGCCCTACCCGCTTGGGATCCACGCCCCACTCGCCGGCCCGCGAGCGCACCAGGCGCAGGGCCTGCTGGGCGTCGTCCAGCGCCAGGGGCTGGCTGATCGGCGGGGCCCTGTCGGCGCCCGCCTTGGCCGCCGCGCCGAAGCGCGCGCCCAGCACCTGCAGCGTCTCCTGGTCGTTGTCCGGCGTCGGGTCGAGGCGGTACTTGAGGACGAAGGCGGCGATGCCGTGATCGGCGAGCCATTGCGCGACCCGCTCGCCTTCCCACTCCATCGACAGCAGCATGTAGGCGCCGCCCGGGGCGACGATCACCGCCGCGCCCGTCGCCTTGCCCTTGGCCGGCAGGTACGGCGTCAGGGTCGGCTTGGTGACGTTGCGCACGGCCACGCCGTCGATCAGGTAGTTCCAGTGCTCCACCTGGGTCGCGCCCTCCGAACCCGGCGCGACGCCGGGCCAGAGGGGGATCGCGCCCGGCTGGGGCGGCGCCGGGATCGTGCGGATCTCGACGCGCTGAGGAATCCCTTGCGCCAGGGCGCTCCCGGCGAACGCGGCGAGAGCCGCGCCCACCAGAAGGAAAAGCCTGCCCCGCATCAGAAGTGGCCTTCGAGGGTCACGCCGACGGTGCGCTCGGCCTCGCGGGTGCGCCAGTTGATGTAGCCGTCATAGCCGCTCTGGAACGGCAGGGTGATGATCGCCGCGTTGAAGTCCTGCTTGAGCAGGTTGCGGGCGAACACCCCGACGCGCCACTGGCGGTCTTCCGGACCGATCCCGGCCGAGACGTTGAGCACGCCGTAGCCCTTCTGGATGGTGTTGGGATCGCCGACGCTGTTCTGGGTCTTGGTGCGGTAGGAGTAGTTGGCCGCGGCGTCGAACGTCAGGGCGTCGGTGATCGCGTGCTCGTAGTTGGCGCCCAGCACGACGGTGACCTTCGGCGCGCCGGCCAGGGTCTGGCCCTTGGCCTGGTAGACGTAGGTGCCGTTGTTCAGGGTGCAGCCGACGTAGCCGGCCAGGATCAGGTTGTTCGGGCAGCTGGTGATGTAGTCGGTGTACTTGGCGTCGGAATAGGTGGTCGAGGCGTTCAGCTTCAGCGAGCTGTTGACCCGCAGGTTGGCCTCGATCTCGAAGCCCTTGGCCTCCAGGCCGCCGGCGTTCTCGGTGACAAACTCGTTGTTGCGCAGCACCGCCGTCTGCAGGTCGGTGTACTTGTCGTAGAAGATGTTGCCGTTCAGCGTCAGGCGGCGATCCAGCAGGGTCGTCTTGGCGCCGATGGTGACGTCGTCGACGGTCTGCGGGGCGACGTTGGTCTTGGTGCCGCTGAGCGCCGAGAAGGTCACCGTCGGGCCGAGATAGCCGCGAGCCACGGTGCCGAAGATCAGCACGTTGTCCGAAGGCTTCCAGTCGAGGCCGATGCGGCCCGAGGGGCTGGACTTCGAGGTCTCGCCGGTCTGCAGGGCGCGCGGCGTATAGGGCACGGTGGTCCCGCCGGCCGTCAGGAAGGCCGGCAGCGACGGATCCAGTTCAGACCAGTTGGAGGCCTCGACCTTGTCCTTGGTCATGCGCGCGCCGCCCAGCAGGCTGAGGGTGTCGCTCAGCTTGTAGCGGCCGTCGATGAACACCGCGGCGCTATCGGTCGTGGTCTTGCCGTGGTTCAGGCCGGCGGTGATCGAGACCACCGGAGCGGTGCTGTAGGGCGTGGCCGGGCGCAGCTGGGCGCTCTCGCCGGTGTTCTCGGTCTCCAGGCGCGAGACGAACAGGCCGGCGACATAGCTGAGGCGGCCGCTGCTGGGCGAGGTCAGGCGGAATTCCTGCGAGGCCTGGGTCTTGACCTGGCCGCGGGCCTGGGCGGTGAACTTGGACTGCGGCGAGGCGTCGATCGAGTAGTTGTACGGATCGTCCTTGTAGCCGCGATAGGCGCTCAGCGAGGTCAGGGTGTACTCGCCCAGCTCCCAGTTCAGTTCCAGCGAGGCGCCGTAGTTGGTCGTGCCCAGGTTGCCGCCGCCGTCCTCGATGGACTTGTCGTTCGAGGCGCTGGCCGTGACGCCCAGGGCCGAGAGGCTGGTGAAGGGCGCCAGGAAGTTGGCGTCGGTGGTCGGGGCCTTGTTCAGGGTCCAGAGCTGGCCGGGGCCCTTCTGGCGCTGGCGCGAATAGTCGCCGATCAGGTAGGCGCTGAAGGTGTCGCTGGGCTTCCAGTAGAGCTTGCCGCGCGCGCCGTTGTTGTGGATGCCGCCCCAGTCCTCGTTGCGCACCACGTTGTGGACGTAGCCGTCATAGGCCTTGTCGTAGAGGAAGATGCCGACGGCCAGGGTGTCCGACAGGGGCGCGGTGACCCCGCCATGCACGTCGCGCTCGTTCAGCGAGCCGTAGGAGGCGAAGAAGTCGCCCGTCGCCGTGGTCAGGCTGGGCTTGCGGGTGGTGATCGAGATGACGCCGCTGGAGGCGTTCTTGCCGAACTGGGTGCCCTGCGGGCCCTTCAGCACTTCGACGCGCTCCAGGTCGCCCAGGCTGTCGACCGGCGAGCCGAACGGAACCACGACGCCGTCGACCACCAGGCCGACCGGCGATTCCGAGCTGGAGGTGAAGCCGCCGGCCGAGCCGACGCCGCGCAGGCGGAAGCCGGAGTCGTTGGGCGTGGTGCCGAACTGCACGCCGGCGACCGAATACTGCAGGTCGGTCACGGCCTTGGCGCCGGTGGCGGCCAGCTGGTCGCCGCTGACGGCCGAGACGGCCAGCGGCACGTCCTGCAGGCGTTCGGAGCGGCGGGTGGCGGTGACCACCACTTCTTCGATGGCGATCGGCGACTCGGTGGTCGCGCCACTGGCGGGCGAGGCGTCCTGCGCGTGGGCCGCGCCGCCGATGGCGACGGTGAGGCTGGTGGCGGCCAGCAGGCTGAGCTTGAATGCGTTCATGGGGGTTCCCCTTCCCTGCGAGCCGGCGATCTTCGTCGTCCGGCTTCGTTTCCGTTTCCCTGGACCCCGGCTTGGCGCCGACGTTGGTGTTGAGCTGAACGGTAGCGAGGGGGTCCCGCACCGACCAATTCAATCGTTGAACAGCAACTATCACTCAAGATTATGCGGGACTGCATTTCATATAATGAAACCGACAACAGGCTTGCCCCAATGGCGTCGCTCGGTCTAAGCCGCTTGAAATGTCAGGGTCCACAGAAGGCCCGACGTCTCAGGAGGATCCCGCCGTGCGCTTTCACAACCTCGACCTGAACTTGCTGGTCGTGCTGGATTCCCTGCTTCAGGAGCGCAGCGTCAGCCAGACGGCCCAGGCCCTGCGCCTCACCCAGCCGGCGATCAGCAACGCCCTCTCGCGCCTGCGCCAGCACTTCGAGGACGACCTTCTGGTCCAGGTCGGCCGCAAGATGGTCCCGACCCCGTTCGCCGAAAGCCTGGCCGTACCGGTGCGCGAGGCCCTGGACGGCCTGCGCCGCATCGTCGTCAACCGCTCGGAATTCGATCCCGCCGCCGCCGACCGCACCTTCACGTTCGTCTGCTCGGACTACGTCTTCAACGTCCTGATGACCGGGGCCATCCGCAAGCTCGTCACTGTCGCGCCGCGGCTGAAGATCGTGGTGCTGCTGACCTCCGACCAGAGCGCGGCCCTGCTGGGCGAAGGCAAGATCGACTTCATGATCTCGCCCGAGCGCAAGTGCGATCCGGGCCATCCGAAGAGCCCGCTGTTCAGCGACCGCTTCGCCTGCATCGCCTGGCGCGACAACCCGCTGGTCGGCGCCAGCCTCAGCCTCGAGAAGTACCTGGAGCTGGAGCACGTGTCGGTGACGCTGGGCCCGCACAACCCTCCGCACATCGAGCAGGAGTCGCTGGACGCCCAAGGTGTGGAGCGCAACATCGTCGTCCACGCGCCCACCTTCAACTGCGTGGCCGAGATCGTGGTGGGCACCAACATGATCGCCACCGTCCACGCCCGCAACGCGGCCATCCTGGCAAAGCGCCTGCCGCTGAAGGTGCTGGCGCCGCCGGTGGAGATCGCGACGTTCACCGAGTTCCTGCAGTGGCACAAGAACAAGGAAACCGACGCGGGCACGCTGTGGCTGCGCGACTTCCTGATCGAGCACGCCCAGAGCCTTTAGGGGCGAGGGTCGGTGAACGGCCCTAGGTCGCCAGGCCGATCAGGATCTTGAGCACGACCGCGGCGGCCGTCAGGCCGGCGATGATCGTGGTGAAGCAGAAGAGGCTGCTGGTCAGCCCGTGCGCGCGGCGCTGGCGACGCGAGACCATGTCGATGGTCATGTCCTGTTTCCTCCCAAGACCGCTCTGATGGCGGCATGGGAGGAGCTTCCTCGCGATACTCACTATCCGCCAATTCAATCGCTGAATGGCGGCCATAAGCCGCATGAAGGCTTCCCCGCGTCAGCGGCCCCATCATCGCCGGTGATGCGAGACATTCCCCGATTGAATTTTTTTCGACCGGTCCCCTCCCCGTAAATGGCGGCAAGGGGCGCGGCGCATCATCGACCGCCGCCCGCGAACAAAAATCGGCAGGGTGGAATCCACGTGGCGCGTACGCTCATCACCAATATCCAGGTCTTCGACGGCACGGGCCGCGCGCCCTTCGCCGGCGAGGTCCTGATCGAGGACAACCGCATCGCCCGCGTGGCGCAGACGGCCTCAGAAGGCCGCATCGAGGCGGCCGAGGCGACGGTCATCGACGGCGCCGGCGCGACCCTGATGCCCGGGCTGATCGAGGCCCACGCCCACCTGTCCTGGCCCTCGTCGATCGAGCGCTTCATCCCCGAATTCATCCTGCCGCCGGAAGAACAGTTGCTGGCCACGGTTCGCAACGCCCGCGTCCTGCTGGAAAGCGGCTTCACCAGCGCCTATTCGGCCGGGGCCCTGGGCGAACGCATCGAGGTGGTGGTCCGCAACGAGATCGAGGGCGGTTGGACCCCAGGTCCGCGCCTGCGCGCCTCGACCATCGAACGCAGCCCCGAAGGCCAGGACACCGGCGCCGTCGAGCACGGCCGCGGTCCCGAGGCGATGAAGGCCTTCGTCAAGCACTGCAAGACCATCGGCATCGACCAGGTCAAGCTGGTCATCTCGGGCGAGGACGCCCTGCTGCCCGGCTCCTCGCAGCACATCCTCTATACCGAGGAAGAGGTCCAGGCGGCCGGCGAGCAGGCCCGCGAGAGCGACATCTGGCTGTCGGCCCACACCCAGGCCGGCGAGGCGATCAAGATGGCCCTGCGGGCCGGCGTGCGGGTGCTCTACCACTGCACCTACGCCGACGAGGAAGCGCTCGACCTCTTGGAAGCGCACAAGGACGAGATCTTCGTCGCCCCGGCCATCGGCGTCATCGTCGCCACCCTCGAGGCCAAGCCGCCGCCCCACATCGACATGACCTCGATGAAGGAAGCCGCTGTTCCGGTTGTCGAAAAGTGCAAGGTGCTGATCCCCGAGCTGAAGCGCCGGGGCGTGCGCGTGCTGCCCGGCGGCGACTACGGCTTCCCGTTCAATCCCAACGGCGCCAACGCCCGCGACCTGCAGCACTTCGTCGATCTGTTCGGCTACACCCCGACCGAGGCCCTGGTGGCCGCCACCAAGCTGGGCGGCGAGCTGATGGGCCGCGCCGACGAACTGGGCCTGGTCGAGCCGGGCTACCTGGCCGACCTGCTGCTGGTCGATGGCGATCCGACGCAGGACGTCTCGATCCTGCAGCGCCGCGATCGTCTGCTGATGATCATGAAGGACGGCAAGATGCACAAGGCGCCGGCCCAGCCGCTTTCGCGGGCCGCCGCCTGATGAGCGTCCGTTCCGACATCGTCTTCGGCGTGGCCGGTTCGGCCGAGCTGAAGGGCGACCTCTACCTGCCCGACGCGCCCGGCCCGCATCCCGTGCTGGTCGCCGCGCCGGGCGGCGCCTGGCTGCGCAACGACAAGGCCCAGCTGGCGCGTTGGGGAAAGTATCTGGCCGCCCAGGGCTACGCCGTCTTCGCCATCGACTACCGCCGCTCGACCAACGGCAAGTCGTTCCCGGGCAACGTCCAGGACGTCGTCGAGGCCGCGCGCTTTCTGAAACGCGAGGCCGCTGGCCTCGGTGTGGATCCCGACCGCATCGGCCTGCTCGGCGCCTCGGCCGGCGCGCACCTGACGGCGCTGGCGGCTCTCGCCCAGGGCCAGCCCTGGCTCTATGGCGAGACCGTCCAGTTCAAGACCCTGGTCGCCGTCTACGGCGTCTACGACCTCTTCGCTCACTGGCAGGCGGACCTGGCCAAGAACGCCGCCCCGGGAACCGACCCGACCTTCCGCATGCTGGGCGCGGATCCGTACGAGGATCCGCAACTCTATGTCGCCGCCTCGCCGCTGCGCCACGTGCGCTACGACCGCAACGCCTTGAAGGCGCTGGTGATCTGGGGCGAGCGCGACCACGACATCGATCCCGCCCAGTCGGAAGCCTTCGCCCGCGCCCTGCGACAGGCCCGCTTCTTCGTGCGCACCCTGCCCGTGCCCGACGCCGGCCACTTCTGGTTCAGCGAGGAGGAGGTCGACACGCCCCACACCGCCGCCGGCCGGGTCGCCCCCGCCATCGTCCGTTTCCTCGACAAGCACCTGTGATGATTTACGACGTCGCCATCGTCGGCTGCGGCCCCGTCGGGGCCCTGGCCGCCAATCTCCTGGGCCAGGCGGGCCTCAGCGTTCTCGTCTTGGAGCAGGAGCGCGATCCGCATCCCCTGCCCCGCGCCGTCCACCTCGACCACGAGATGATGCGCATCTTCCAGGGCGCGGGTCTCGTCGAGCGCCTGCATCCGCTGATGCGCGAGACGCAGGGCCACCTGCACATCGGCGCCGACGGCGGAGTGATCCGCTACATGGGCACCGCCGGCCAGGCCAAGCGCTTCGGCTGGGCCAACGACTACTTCTTCTACCAGCCTGAACTCGAAGCCGAGCTTCGCGACGCCCTGGCCCGCTTCCCGGCCGTCACCCTGCGCCTGGGCGCCAAGCTGGAAAGCCTGGCCCAGGACGCCGACGGCGCCGACCTCGTCCTGGTCGACGGCGAAACCCTGCGCGCCCGCTGGGTGATCGCCTGCGACGGCGCCCGCAGCGCCGTGCGCAAGAGCCTGGGCGTCAAGCTCGACGACCTCGACTTCGAGGAGCCCTGGCTCGTCGTCGACGCCGAGGTCGACGGCCCGATCGTCTTCCCCGACATCCCAGGCCTGCCGTCGGGCGCTGATCTGCAGCAGCTGTCGGTGATGCTGTGCGACCCGCGTCGTCCGGCCACCATCGTGCCGGGTCGCGGCAATCACCGCCGCTGGGAGTTCATGCTGCTGCCCGGCGAGGACGACCAGGCGATGATGGCCACGCAGCAGGTCGAGGCCCTGATCGCCCCGTGGGTGGAAGGCTCGACCTACCGCCTGGTGCGCGCCGCCACCTATCGCTTCCACGGCCTGGTGGCCGAGCGCTGGCGCGTGGGCCGGGTGTTCCTGGCCGGCGACGCCGCCCACCAGACCCCGCCGTTCTTCGGCCAGGGCATGTGCCATGGCCTCCGCGACGTCTCGAACCTCGCCTGGAAGCTGCCACTGGTGATCGCCGGCCTGGCCGAGGACGCCCTGCTCGACACCTACCAGCCCGAGCGCGACCCGCACGTGCGCGGCGTGATCGGCGCGGCCGTGAACGCGGGCCGCTATATCTGCCAGCTCGACCCGGCCAAGGCCGCCGAGCGCGACGCCCACATGCGCGAGGTCATGGCCGCCGCCAAGCCCGGAACCACGGCCGCCGACCTGATCCCCGCCTACCAGGCCGGCGTCGCTCGCCCCGGCTCCGGCGAGCGCTTCATCCATCCCCGCGTCGGCGGCGTCCTGCTCGACGAAGTTCTGGGCGAGGGCTTCGCCGTCATCGCCCGCGAACCGGTCGCCGCATCGCCGGACTTCGCCCGCATCGGCGGCTCGGTTCACGTGATCGGCCAGGGTTTCGATGACGCCGACGGCGCCCTGGCCGCCTGGCTCGACGCCAAGGGCGCGGCCGCCGTGCTGCTGCGCCCCGACCGCTACGTCTACGGCGTCGCCGAAACGGCCGACGCCCTGCTCGCCCTGATCGACCAGCTTTGCGCCGACCTCTCCCTCAAGGTCGAAGCGCCCAAGGAGACCGCATGTCCCGCCTGACCCTGGAGGCCGCCTCCATCATCGTCGACGCGGCGCTCGCCCAAGCCCGTCGCGACGGCTGCCAGCCGCTGGCCGTGGCCGTGCTCGACGCCGGCGCGCACCTGGTGGCCCTCAAGCGCGAGGACGACGCCAGCCTGATGCGGCCGCAGATCGCCGTCGCCAAGGCCACCGGCGCGCTCGGCATGGGCTATGGCAGCCGCGAGTTGGCCAAGCGCGCCAACGCCGCCCCGGTGTTCTACTCGGCCCTGTTCGCCATCAGCGGCGGGGCCATGGCCCCCTCGCCCGGCGGCGTGCTGATCCGTGACGCCGACGGGCGGATCATCGGCGCTGTGGGCATCAGCGGCGACACCGGCGACGCTGACGAGGCCTGCGCCATCGCCGGCGTGATCGCCGCCAGCCTCACCCCCGATCCCGGCGGCGCGCCCGCTCCCCAAGCTTAAAGGAGCCGCCATGCGTCTTCGCAGCATCGAACTGAACCTGCCCGACACCGCCGCGGCCGTCGATTTCCTGACCGGAACCTGGGGCCTGGCCGACGCCGGGACCGCCGGCGAGACCCGTTACCTGCGCGGCTCGGGGCCGTTCCCCTACCTCGTGGCCATGACCGAGACGGCCGGCCCGTCGGTGCGTTGCACCACCTTCGTCGGCGAGGAAGCCGAGGTCGAAGCCATCGCCGCCAAGGCCCGCGCGGCCGGCGCTCCGGTGGTCGAGACCGTGTCCGAGGATCTCGGCGGCGGCCGGGGCGTCCTGGTCCAGCTGCCCGAGGGCGAGGTGTTCCGCTTCCTGCACGGCGCGGCCCTGGCCGAGCCGATCGAGGGTCGCGACCTGCCGGTCAAGCTGACCCACGTGGTCATGAACGCCGCCAACGCCGAGGCCACGGCCGATTTCGCCGAGGCGGCCCTGGGCTTCAAGGTCTCCGACCGCACCAAGGGCATGGTGTTCGTGCGCTGCAACGCCTCGCACCACTCCACCGCCTTCGCCCGCGCCGGCTTCACCTCGCTGAACCACATCGCCTTCGAGATGGCCGACCTCGACGCGGTCATGCGCGGCGTCGGCCGTCTGCGCGACACCGGCGCGGTCCCGGCCTGGGGGCCCGGCCGCCATGGTCCGGGCGACAACGTCTTCGCCTATTTCATCGCCCCGTTCGGCGCGGTCGTGGAGTTCTCGACCGCCGTCGAGATCATCCCCGACGACTACAAGGTCGGCGCCCCCGAGGACTGGACCTGGCCCGAGGGCCGCATCGACCAGTGGGGCCTGTCCGGCAAGGACTTCGCCGCCCTGACCCAGGCCGAGCGCACCTTCGGCCACGCCCCCTTGCCTGTCGCCTAAGACGCAACGCACCTCAAGAATCGAGACCAAGCTTATGAAACTGATCAGCTTCCTGCGTGATGGCGTCGCCTCCTACGGCGCGATCCAGGGCGACCGCGTCGCCGACTTCGGAGCCATCGCCGGTCCGGACGAGCACGACCTTGTCGCCGCCCTGCGCCTGGACGCCATCCCGGCCCTGGCCGCCGAGGCCGCCTTCGACGTGCCGGTCTCCGAGATCCAGTTGCTGCCGGTCGTCACCACCCCGGGCAAGATCTTCTGCGTCGGCCACAACTACGAGACCCACCGCCAGGAAACCGGCCGGGCCAAGGTCGGCCACCCGTCGATCTTCACCCGCTTCGCCGACACCCTGACCCCGCACGGCGGCCCGATCGTGCGGCCCAAGAGCTCGACCAGCCTCGACTACGAGGGCGAACTGGCCATCGTCATCGGCAAGGGCGGCCGCCACATCAGCGAGGCCGACGCCATGAGTCACGTGGCCGGCTTCGCCTGCGCCAACGACGCCTCGGTGCGCGACTGGCAATGGCACACCCAGCAGTTCACGCCCGGGAAGAACTTCCCCGGCACCGGGGGCCTTGGCCCCTGGCTGGTCACGCCCGACGAGATCGACGACCTGAACGCCGTCACCGTCACCACTCGCCTGAACGGCCAGCAGGTGCAGCACGCCAGCCTGGCCGACCTGATCTTCCCGCTGCCGACCATCATCGCCTATCTGTCGGGCTTCACCCCGCTGTCGCCGGGCGACCTGATCCTGACCGGCACGCCGGGCGGCGTCGGCGCCAAGCGCGAACCGCCGCTCTGGATGAAGGCCGGCGACGTCGTCGAGGTCGAGATCACGGGCGTCGGCCTGCTGTCGAACACGGTGGTCGATGAGGCCTGATCGGGAAGCTTGAGCATGAAGCTGCGGCCTTAAGCCGCTGTTCAGGTACGATTAATCACGCGCCGTTCATCGTGGATGCAAACGCCGGGGATGCGTCCCCGGCCCCTTCCACGAGTGCCCGCCATGCTTGCCCGCAAGAAATCCCAGAAGACCCCCTTCCCCGTGGCGGACGGCGACACCGTCGAGGTCGTGCTTCGCTGCGGCTACCGGGCCCGGGCTTCGGTGCTGTGCTCGCGCGGCGGCATGGTCGAGCTGGCGTATCGCAAGGCCGACGACCGCTTCGGCCACGCCTTCGTCGACGCCGGCACCCTGCAGCCCGGCCTGTCGGTCCGCTGGGCCTTCCTCGCCGGCGTGCGCGCCCAGCCCTAGGCCACCCGCGTCCAGACCTGGGTCTTGCAGAGGAAGTTGCCGAGCACGCAGCCACGCGCCTTCAGTTTGCCGGCGTCCAGCACCAGCACCCGGCCCGAGAAGGTCATGTTGACGTCCGGCGCGAAGACCTTGCCGCGCCACTCGCCCTTGTCTGCGCGCGAGAAGTCGCTGAGCAGCTGCCGGCCCACCAGTTCGCCGCCCGAGCCCTTGCGCGCGTCGGTCCGCGCTTCGTCATTGGCCCAGATCACATAGCCGCAGACCTCGCCGCCGCACGGCTTGATCTCGACATGGACGCTGTCCTTGGGATTGCGCCAGACGCCGAAGATGTCGGGCCCTTGGGGCGTCTGGGGCTGGGCTGTCGCCGCCGAACCCAGCATCAGCGTGGCCAGGACGGCGACGCCCGACTTCAAGAACGACACCGGCCATCTCCCCCGACCTCGGCGACCGCATCCGGTCGCTCATCCGCCTTCCGACGGTCGGCCGGACGGCGCGCGACGTCAAGCGCCGGCTTGACCGTCACATGATGCTGATCGTCGGGCTGCTGGTGAGCGTGCCGGTGATCGTGCACGCGTTGGGCGAGCCCGGGATCGTTTCGAAGGACAAGCTCACGCCCGACGGAAGAGGAGAGACGCTCCAGGTCATGTAGGACAGCGAGCCCGAACAGGACCCTGCGATGGTGTTGGCCGATATGCCTGAGATCGAGACTAGCGAGGGCGTGCTCGGGATCGCAAACCAGGGAAAGCCGTTGGGATTGACCAGCCATCCGCATTGCCAGTCGCCACCGGTGAATGAGCCGCTGATTATGTCGGCCCAGGCTCCGCCTGGCGCGATCATGCCATCCAGCTGGACCGCGCAACGGATGGTGGTCGTCTGCTGCAGGGTCAGCGTGCCGGTCATTCTGAACGATATGGGCAGCGAAAAACTGTTCGGGACGAATTTGGCGGCTTTGGCGGCGTCGGCGCTTGCGCCGATCGCCAGGATCGCGCCCGCCGCGACGGCTAGATGTCTGAACATGGGCTTTCTCCCGGGTGGAAACGGGACCTTCGGGTCGTGAGCGGCGAAGCGTCGTTTCCTTTTCCGCCGCGCCCTCAAGGGGGGGCGCTCGTCGTCAGAAGACGTTGAGCGGTCGGCCCGTGATGAGAGCCCCGTCGATCCAGCAGGCCGCGGGGGAGCCGGGGATAGACACGTAGGTGAGGTCCACGACGCCGTTCTGTACTTGCAGGTTCAGGCTCCCCGAGCACGAGCCGACGACACTGGTCGCCGAGACCCCATAGACGCTGACGTGCGAGCTGTAGGTCGGCGTGACGGTCCAGGGAAAGCCCGTTGGGAACACCAGCCACCCGCATTGCCAGCTGCCCGAACTGAACGAACCGCCCGTGATCGCAGCCGATGCTCCGCCGGGCGCGATGTCCAGGTACATGGTGGCGTTGCAACTTACGGATGTCGTCTGGCTGAGAGCCAAGTTGCCCGTCAGCGTAATGTAGGTGTGTGCCGTCGGGCTGTTGGGATAGATCGTCTGGGCCGACGCGGCGCCGGTCGTGGCCAGGACGATGGCCGACAGGGCGGAAATCCACTTCCACATGGCGGTCTCCTTTTCAGGGCGCGATGGCGAACGGGTCAGTAGATCGACAGGGACGGCGCGGTGTTCAGCGTGCCGCTGATCTGGCACGGATTGGGCGAGCCGGGGACGACGACGGCGTTGAAGACGATCGTGCCCGGATTGACCCATTGAACGGTGGTCGCGCCGGAGCAGTTGATGGCGCCGCCCGCGACGCTGAACGGCGTGAAGGTGACCGCCGTGGTGGTGGTCGGCGTCAGGGTCCACGGAAAGCCGGCCGGATAGGCCCCTATGCCGCACAGCCAGCTGCCCGGGGTGAACGAGCCGCCGGTGATGGTGATGCTGGAGCCGCCCGGGTTCACGACGCCGGTCAGGCTCACCGAGCAGCTGATCGACGGGGGACCGATGGTCAGCGTGCCCCCGAAGGCGACCGGGGTGGTGCTGGTGGGGCTGTTGGGCGTGAAGGTGGCGGCCGATACGGGGCCGGCCAGGGCGGCGATCCAGAGACTGGCCGCGGCTGCGAGTGAAACGCTCTTCGACATGATGTCTTCTCCCGAATGACCTGTCGTGGGAGCGGATCGCCGCTCCCCTGGAGCAAGAAACGCCGGGAGCCCGAAGGCCCCCGGCGAGTCGAGGGACGAGGGTTCGTCCTGGGGGATGATCAGGAAACGGTCAGCGTGACGTTGCTGGTCAGGGTGCCGCTGATCGTGCAGGCGCTCGGCGAGCCCGGGATCGAGGCGCTCGAGAAGGTCACGCTGCTCGGCGGACCGTTGGTCCACGGAGCGGCGGTGATGGTGCCCGAGCAGCTGCCGGCGATCGAGGTGGCGGCGATGCCGGCCACGGTCACGGTGGGGCCCGCGCCCGGGGTGACGGTCCACGGGAAGCCCGACGGAACGACCAGCCAGCCGCACTGCCAGGAGCCCGGAGCGAACGAACCGCCGGTGATGGTGGCGGCGGTGCCGGTCGAGTTCACCGTGCCCGTCAGGGTGACGGCGCAGGTGACGTTGGTCGTCTGGCTGAGGCTCAGGTTGCCGGTGAGGGTGAAGCTGGCGCCGGCCGGGGCGATGGTCGCGGCCGAGGCGGAACTGGCGCCGGCCAGGCCGGCGAAGCCCAGGGCGGCGGCGGCGAGAACAGAAGCGGTCTTCAACATGACGTCTTCCTCCGATGTTTTTTGTTACAACCGCGCATTGGGGCGGCGGGATGATGCAACTGCGAAATGCAAAGGGAGTCAAACAAAATAATGCAGTATTTTCAATGGCTTATATCGAGAGTCGCGCCAGCGCCCGGCGTCCTTTCCCAAGGGCGTCGGGCGAAAAAATCGCCGCCCCGAACGTGGGGCGGCGAGTCACCGAGAGGGCCTAGAAGCGCTTGGACACGCTGACCGCGATGAGCCTTGGATCGAGGGTGAAGACGTTGGCCGTCAGGCCGGTGTCGTCGCTGTTGGTGAAGCTGTCGGTGATGGGGGTCTTGTCGAACAGGTTCTTGACGTAGGCCTGGAAGACGAGCCCGTCGGAGGGCTTCTCCAGCGTCACCGAGATGTTCACGCTGTCCCACGACTTCAGCCGGTCGTATTCGGTGTTGTAGACGCGGGCGTAGCTGCTGCCCTGGTAGTAGTAGTCGCCGCGCAGCGTCAGGGCCCAGTCGTCCTTGTGGAAGGTGTACTGGGCGCCGATGTTGGCGGTCCAGTTCGGGGCGTTGGGCAGTTCGTTGCCGCTGAGATCGGCCTCGAAGCCGCGACCGCCGTTGGGGGCCTCGGTCAGAGGGTCGTAGGTGAAGCCGTACAGCCGCCAGAACGGCAGCGTCGAGGTGAAGTTCGGGTTGAACGTCCCCGTCCGCAGCGAGCCGCCGCAGAGGGCCTGCAGGGCCAGGGTCGTCAGCTCCACCGGGAACGGCCGGGACAGGACGGTCTCGACGTACTTGGTCGGCGCCACGCAGTTGGACGGCACCTGCAGCCAGGGCCGCAGCACCATCCAGTCGGCGTTGCCCTGGGTGCGGTTCATGACGTCGATGGAGCCCTCGCCGTCGGCGATCCGCGTGTTCAGATAGCCGAGGTTGGCGTCCAGCCGGAAGTCGCGGGTGGGCCGGAACACGGTCTCCAGCTCCACGCCCCAGGTGCGGGCGTCGAAGTTCTCGTTCAGCGAGATGCGGTCGACGATCTGCGACACCTGGTA
This sequence comes from Caulobacter sp. GW821-FHT12A07, assembly GCF_058807655.1. Taxonomy (NCBI): domain Bacteria; kingdom Pseudomonadati; phylum Pseudomonadota; class Alphaproteobacteria; order Caulobacterales; family Caulobacteraceae; genus Caulobacter; species Caulobacter sp. GW821-FHT12A07. The sequence goes on along the minus strand of NZ_JBXAQX010000005.1, from coordinate 98,626 downwards.
GTCTTTGTAGTCGTAGTAGAAGGCCGTGGCGTTGAAGCGGACCATGCCGCCGGCCAGGGTGTTCTTGGTGCCGATCTCGAAGGCGTTGACGTATTCGGGATCGAAGGTCTCGGCCAGCGGCTGGTACTGGATCACCGTCGGGTTGATGTCGACCCGCGGCGGGTTGGCGCCGCCGCCCTTGTAGCCGCGTGAATAGGACGCGTAGATCAGGGTGTCGTCGGTGAAGCTGAAGTCCGGCTTCCAGTCGACCACCAGGCGGCCGGTGAGCGCGTCCCATTGCTGGTCGATGTCCGGCAGCGCCGGATAGCCGCGGCTGACATATCCGCCCGACGACGTGCCTGGCGTGCCCCTGTCGGCGCCCAGCAGCAGCTGGCTGGGATAGGGCGTGCTGACCTTGCGGTCGTCGGTGTAGCGCAGGCCCGCGGTCAGCCGCCAGGTGGGCGAGAGGTCGTAATAGGCCTCGCCGAACACGCCCCATGAGCGGGTGTGGATGGCGTTCTTGCTGCGGAAGTAGTTGTGGCCGTCGCCCGCCAGGTTATCCAGCGACGAATAGTCGACATAGACGCATTCCTTGGCCGTCGTCGGCGTACAGGGCGCGGTCTGGCGGCCCTGGTTGCTCGGCAGGGTGATGTCGACGTTGTAGTAGTACTCGGCCAGGAACGTGAACACGTTGTTGAACACGAAGTAGTCGTCGGCCGACTTGAAGTCGATGTAGTTGGCGCCGAGGCTGAAGTTGAACGGCCCGTCGAAGGCCGACTGCAGGCGCAGTTCCTGGGTCCACTGGCGATTGTCGGAACGGCTGAGGTCGGCCGAGACCATGCGGTTCGACGTGCCCAGCTGCGGGTCGGTGTAGTAGCCGCCCGACAGGAACGACTTGCCCACGATCGGCTGGCCCAGCACGTCCCGCAGCCCGTCGGTGCTGCTGAAGATCGGGTTGGAGACGAAGCGGTTGTAGTCCTGGCTCGAGTAGTAGTCGTCCTTGGCGTAGGCCGTCTGCGAGATCAGCTTCAGCTTGTCGGTCAGGTCGAACTCGACGTTGAACTGGAAGACGTCGTTCTTCACGCGAAAGACCGGGTCGTAGCTGGTGGCGATCTCGCGCAGGTCCTTCGACTGCGTCAGGCCGGCATAGGGGTCGGTGCCCAGCGGCACGGCGAACACCGTCTGGTTGGACGCGTTCTGCCCCAGCGACACCGAGGCCAGGAAGATGTGCGCGAAGGCGCCGCCATTGGGCACGCCATAGGCCGCGTCATCGTACAGCGAGCCCGGCAGGCAGCCCTGGCTCAGGCGGTTGCGGAGCAGCGACGAGGTGATCGTCACGGCCCCGACCTTGGTCGGCCCCGGATCGGTGGTGCAGAGCTGCTTGCCCGTCCGCGAGCGGTTGTCGTCTTCCTCGAAGTGCTCCCAGATCGCGTTGGTGCGCAGGCGGCTGGTCGGTTGCCAGGCCGCCGACAGGCGAGTGGACCACAGGTCGCGGTCGTTCACCTTGGTGTCGTTGAAGCTGTTGTAGTCGAAGCCGTCGCGCTTGGTGGCCGAGCCGGCCAGGCGCAGGGCGAAGGTCTCGCCGATCGGCACGTTGATCAGGGCCTGCATCCGCCGGCTGTCGTAGTTGCCGACCTCGCCCTTGATGGAGCCTTCGAATTCCCGGCCCGGCAGGTTCGGGATCATGTTGACGACGCCGCCCGTGGCGTTGCGGCCGTAGAGCGTGCCCTGCGGCCCGCGCAGCACCTCGACCCGCGCCACGTCCAGGTATTCCTGCTCGAACAGCCGGTTGCGGATCAGCGGCGTGGAGTTGAAGCTGACGGCCACGGCGGGATCGCTGCTGGCCGAGATCGCCTTGGTCCCGACCCCGCGGATCGAGAAGTTGTACATGCTGAAGTTCGCCTTCGAGAACGAGACGTTCGGCACGGCGCGCATCAGTTCGGAGCCGCCTTCGATCTTGCGTTCGTTGAGCGCTTCCGAAGACAGGGCCGTTACGGCGATCGGCACCTGCTGGATGGATTCCTCGCGCTTCTGCGCGGTGACGACGATGTCTTCGACTTGGGTCGTCGCTTCCTGCGCCAAAGCCGGCCCCGCCGCCACGGCGAGCGCCATGGCGGATGCGGTGACGGCCAGACGCGCGCGCACGCAGGCTTTTGCAGCCATGCCCTATCCTCCCCTGCCCCGGCCAGCTCTGCGTCTGGCCCGGTGAACGTTTCCCCCGCCCCTCATCAATCTCCGCGCGGCATGGCGGCTCCGCCCCACGGTTGGGTTGTACGATCTACCTATTCACTAGCATGTCAATACATTACTTACATCGATGTTCAGTTACGCTGCGGCAGTCTGGCGGCGCGCCTTTTGGGGCAAGGCGTCGCGTGTCGAAGACCGCTCTCCACGGCCCTCCGGGGCCGGACGATCGGGCCTGTTCCTGACCTCGAATTAATATTTACATCACTGTAAAAATAGCCAAGGTTCAGCGCCGATCGGGAGGGCGAAACATGGATGCCGACGTCATCGTCGTGGGGGGCGGACTGGCCGGGCTGGTGGCCGCCGACGAACTGGTCCGGGCCGGCAAGCGGGTCGCCCTGCTCGACCAGGAGAACCCCGCCAACCTGGGCGGCCAGGCCTTCTGGTCGTTCGGCGGGCTGTTCCTCGTCAATTCGCCCGAGCAGCGACGCATGGGCATCCGCGACAGCCTCGATCTGGCCTGGCGCGACTGGACCGGCAGCGCCGGCTGGGACCGGCTGGACGGTTCCCTGCCCGAAGACGAATGGGCGATCCGCTGGGGCCGGGCCTATGTCGAGTTCGCCGCCGGTGAGAAGCGTCACTGGCTGCGTCGCCACGGGATCAGCCTGACGCCGATGGTCGGCTGGGCCGAGCGCGGGGCCGGCCAGGCCCGGGGCCACGGCAACTCGGTTCCCCGCTTCCACGTCGCCTGGGGCACTGGCACCGGCGTCTCCGAACCGTTCGCCGACAGCGCCCGCCGCGCCGCGTCCGAAGGAAAGCTCAGCTTCCATCACCGCCACCGGGTCGACCACCTGCTGGTCGAGGGCGGCCGGGTCACGGGCGTCTCCGGCGCGGTGCTGGCGCCCGACGACGCCCCGCGCGGCGCGCCGTCCAACCGCGACGTGGTCGGCGACTTCACGCTGAAGGCCCAGGCCGTCGTCCTGGCCACCGGCGGCATCGGCGGCAACCACGATCTCGTCCGCCGCTACTGGCCCGAGCGCCTGGGAACCGCGCCCGCCAGCATGATCACCGGCGTGCCGGCCTATGTGGACGGCCGCATGCTCGACATCGCCGGCGACGCCGGAGCGCGCCTCGTGAACCGCGACCGCATGTGGCACTACGTAGAAGGCGTGCGGAACTGGGCGCCGATCTGGCCCAGCCACGCCATCCGCATCCTGCCCGGCCCCTCGTCGATGTGGTTCGACGCCCTGGGCCGGCGCCTGCCCTTCCCCGCCCTGCCCGGCTACGACACCATCGCCACCCTGCGCCACCTGCGCACGACGCCGGACCTCGCCGCGCACGACCACAGCTGGTTCATCGTCACCCAGAAGATCCTCGAGAAGGAGTTCGCCCTATCCGGCTCCGAGCAGAACGGCGACATCACCAACCGCCGGCGGCTTGCTCTCCTGAAGTCGCGCCTGGGCAAGGGCGCGCCGCCCGAGGTCGACGCCTTCAAGCGCAACGGCGCCGACTTCGTGGTCGCCGAGCGGCTGGAGGATCTGGTGGCCAAGATGAACGGGCTTACCGAGGCGCCGCTGCTCGACGCCGCCCTGATCCGCGGCCAGATCGAGGACCGCGACGCCCAGATCGCCAATCCCTTCGCCAAGGACCTGCAGGTGATGGGCATCTATAACAGTCGCCGGTCGCTGGGCGACCGCCTGGCCCGCACGGCCGCACCGCACCGGATCCTCGATCCCGCCGCCGGGCCGCTGATCGGGGTCAAGCTGCACGTCCTGACCCGCAAGTCGCTGGGCGGGCTGCAGACCGACCTCTCCAGCCGAGTGCTCACTCCCGACGGCCAGGTGCTGGAGGGACTCTACGCGGCCGGCGAGGCGGCGGGCTTCGGCGGCGGCGGCCTGCACGGCTACAACGCCCTGGAGGGCACCTTCCTCGGCGGCTGCATCTTTTCGGGACGGGCGGCGGGCCTGGCCCTGGCCGGCGCGGTCTGAGCCTTGGAGGGCCTGGCCTCGCCGCTGATCACCACCGGCCTGCCAGCGGCGCTGGGGATCATCATGTTCGGGCTGGGGCTTGATTTGACCCCGGCCGACTTCACCCGCGTGGCCCGCCAACCGCGCGCGGCCCTGGTCGCCCTGGCCTGCCAGGTGCTGATCCTGCCGCTCGTCGCCTTCGCCCTGGCGCTGCTGTTCGACCTGCCGCCGGCCATGGCGGTCGGGCTGATGCTGTTGGCGGCTTCGCCGGGCGGCACAGCGGCCAATCTCTACAGTCACCTCTTTCGCGGCGACGTGGCGCTGAACGTCAGCCTGACGGCGATCAACTCGGTGCTGGCCGTCGTCACCCTGCCGCTGGTCGTCAACCTGGCCATCGCCGGGTTCGAGCCGGGCGACGGGCGGGTCGGCCTGCGGCTGGACAAGACGGTCGAGGTGTTCCTGGTGGTGCTGGTTCCCGTGGCGCTGGGCATGCTGACCCGACGCCTGAAGCCGCGCTTCGCCCGGGCCATGGACAGGCCGGTGCGCATCGCCTCCAGCCTGTTCCTGGCCGTGCTGGTCATCGGCGCCGTCGCCTCGAACCTGGCCGAACTGCGCGACGAGATCCTGGCCCTGGCCGGCGTCACCGTCGTCTTCTGCCTGGCCAGCCTGAGCCTCGGCTTCGTCGTGCCGCGCCTGCTGCGCGTGCCCCGCGACCAGGCGATCGCCAGCGCCTTCGAGGTGGGGCTGCACAACGCCGCCCTGGCCATCGTCATCGCCCAGTCGGTGCTGCAACGCCCCGAGGTCAGCCTGCCCGCCGCCGTCTACGGCGTGGCCGCGTTCCCGCTGGCGGCGCTGTTCGGGCTGGTGGTGACGCGGGGCGCCGTACGTGATCCTCGTCCTTCGACGAGCTCAGGATGAGGATCATTTCAGGCGCGGCGGCTCAATAGAACCTCACCCTGAGCCTGTCGAAGCATGCCCTTGGGCGGGCCGCGAGGCGCGGCCCTGGGGGGAGGTTCGCCAGGAACCCTACCGCAACTCCCGCCGCAGCACCTTGCCCACCGCCGTCTTCGGCAGGGGCTCGGCCCGGAACTCCACGATGCGCGGCACCTTGTAGCCCGTCAGCCGCTCGCGGCAGTGGGCGATCACCGCCTCGGCCGTCAGCTCGGCCGAGCGCGGCACGACCACCACCTTGATCCGCTCGCCCTGGACCGGATCGGGGACGCCGACGGCGGCGACCTCGTCGACCAGGGGGTGGGCGGCGACCACGTCCTCGATCTCGCTGGGATAGACGTTGAAGCCCGAGACCAGGATCATCTCCTTCAGTCGGTCCAGCAGCCGCACGCGGCCGTCGGCCTGCATCACGGCGACGTCGCCCGTCGAGAGCCAGCCGTCGGCCGACAGCACCCGCGCGGTCTCGCCTGGATGGTTCCAGTAACCCTTCATCACCTGCGGCCCGCGCACGCACAGCTCGCCCGGCTCGTCGACGCCGCACCAGGAGCCGTCCTCGCGCCGCATGCGCACCTCGGTCGAGGGCACCGGCAGGCCCACCGTGCCGTCGAAAGCCATGGTCTCGGGGCGCTCCAGATCGACATAGCCGACGCAGACGATCGGCGAGCACTCGGTCAGACCATAGCCCTCGATCACCGGGCAGCCGGTGACCAGCTCCCACTCCTCGGCCACGGCCCGCTGGGTGGCCATGCCGCCAGCGATGGTCAGGCTGAGTTCCGAGAAGTCGCGTCCACGGAAAGCATCGTTCTTCAGCAGGCTGGCGAACAGGGTGTTCAGCCCCGCCAGCCCCGCGAACCGCTCCTTGCGCAGCACCCACTCCACCCGTTTGGCGTCGCGCGGATTGGCGATCAGGATGTTGCGCCCGCCCACCCCGACGAACATCAGCAGGTTCGCGGTCAGCGAGAACACATGGTAGAGCGGCAGCATGGTCACGTTGCCCACCGCCTGGTCGTGCGGGATCTGGGTCATGATCCAGGCGCGGCCTTGCAACACGTTGGCCAGGATGTTGCGGTGGGTCAGCATGGCCCCCTTGGCCACCCCCGTGGTGCCGCCGGTATATTGCAGGAAGGCCAGGTCCTCGGGCCGCACGTCTACTGGCGTGAATGTCCGCCGCCGCGCCCGCCGCATCATCGCCGGCCAGCGCAGGGCGCCGGGCAGTCGCCACTTCGGGACCAGCTTCTCCACATGGCCCATCAGGACGTTGATCGCCGTCCCCTTGGCGAGCCCCATCATGTCGCCCATCGAGGTCACCACGACATGGCGCAGCGCCGTGCCCTCGATCGCCTGCTCCAGCGTGTGGGCGAACATGTCCATGACCACGATGGCGACCGCGCCGCTGTCCTCCAGCTGGTGGCGCAGCTCGCGCGGCGTGTAGAGCGGGTTGACGTTGACCACTACGGCGCCGGCGATCAGCGTGCCGAACAGGGCGATCGGATATTGCAGGCAGTTGGGCATCATCAGCGCCACCCGCTCGCCCTGGCGCACGCCCGCCGCCTGCAGCCAGGCGGCGAAGACCCGCGCGTCCTTCAGGGCGCGGCCGTAGTCGACTCCCGAGCCCATACTGACGAAGCCGGTGCGTTGCGCGAAACGCGCGGCGTCGTGCTCGAACAGCTGGCCGACCGACCGCCACAGGGCCAGCTCGTCGTCGATCGTCGCCGGCACGTCGGGGCGATAGGCGCGGGTCCAGAAGCGCTCGGCCCACAGCTGCTCGGCGTTCGCCCCCACGACGCCCTCGATGATCGGCGCGCCGGTCATTTCTCCAGCACCGCCACGACGCCTTGGCCACCGGCCGCGCAGATCGAGATCAGGCCTCGCCCCGATCCCTTGCGGTCCAGCATAGTCGCCAGATGGGCCAGGATCCGGCCGCCGGTGGCGGCGAACGGATGGCCAGCGGCCAGCGAGCTGCCGTGCACGTTCAGTTTCTCGCGGTCGATGGCTCCCGGTGCGCGCTCCAGCCCCAGCCGCGTGCGGGCGTAGTCGTCGTCCTCCCAGGCCTTGAGGGTGCACAGCACCTGGGCGGCGAAGGCCTCGTGGATCTCGTAGTAGTCGAAGTCCTGCAAGGAGAGGCCCAGCTGCCCCAGCATGCGCGGCACGGCGTAGGCCGGCGCCATCAGCAGGCCTTCGTCGCCGCCCACGAAGTCCACCGCCGCCGTTTCGCCCGCCCGCAGGTAGGCCAGCACCGGCAGGCCCCGCGCCCTCGCCCAGTCCTCGCTGGCCAGCAGCACCACGGAGGCGCCGTCGGTCAGGGGCGTGGAATTGGCCGCCGTCAGCGTGCCGTGCTCGCGGTCGAACACCGGCTTCATCGTCGCCAGCTTGGCGGGGTCGATGTCGGGCCGCAGATTGTTGTCGCGCTTCAGGCCCCGGAACGGCGTGACCAGATCGTCGAACAGGCCGTCGTCATAGGCCTTGGCCATCCGACGATGGCTGCGGACGGCCAGGGCGTCCTGCTCCTCGCGGGCGATGCCCCACCGCTTGGCCATCAACTCGCAGCTCTCGCCCATGGAGAGGCCCGTGCGCGGCTCGGCGTTGCGTGGCGGCTCGGGGCGGAACGGCGCGGTCAGGCCCGCGCCCGCCAACGCCTTGACCTTGGCCCCCGTCGTCTTCTGGCGATTGGCCGACAGCAGCGCCTTGCGGAAGTCCTCGTTGAGGGCGATCGGCGCGTCCGAGGTGGTGTCGACGCCTCCCGCTATGCCAACATCGATCTGGCCCAGGGCGATCTTGTTGGCCACCAGGACCGCCGCCTCCAGCCCGGTGCCGCAGGCCTGCTGCACGTCGTAGGCGGGGGTGTCGTGGCCGATGGTGGTCGAGAGCAAGCTCTCGCGGGTCAGGGCGATGTCGCGCGAGTGCTTCAGCACCGCGCCGGCCGCCACCTCGCCCAGCCGCAGGCCGTGCAGGTCGAAGCGGTCGGCCAGACCCTGGAGGGCCGCGGTCAGCATGTCCTGGTTGGAGGCCTCGGCATAGGCGGTGTTGGAGCGCGCGAAGGGAATGCGGCGGCCGCCGATCACGGCGACGCCCCGAGGCGCGGGCAAGGTCAGCATGGGGAAGGATCCTGTGATTGGGGCGCGCTGATCAGGCGCCCGCGCAGATGGGTGCGGCCGCCCGAGGCGTCCGTCAGTTCGAAGGCGCCGGCGGGGCCGCTCGACAGGCGGGCCTCGCCGGGCAGCAGCAGGGGGGCGCGGAAGGCCGTCTCGATCTCGATCGCCTCGACCGCCTGGCCTCGGGTCAAGGCCGCCACGGCCTGGGCCTTGGCCCACATGCCGTGGGCGATCGGACGCGGAAAGCCGAACAGCCGCGCGCCCAGGGGCGAGGTGTGGATCGGGTTGGCGTCGCCCGACACCCGGGCGTAGCGCCGGCCGATATCGGCGGGGACCTGCCAGGTCTCGACCGGCGCCCTCGCCTCGCCCGCATCGAGCGTTGGAGCCGGCTCGCCGCGACCGGGCTTGCCCAGGCGCAGATAGACGCTCGTTCCTTCCCACACCGTCGCGCCGTCGCGCAGGACCCAGGTCTCCAGCGAGAAGGCCTGGCCCTTGTCGTGGGCCAGCAGGCGGCCGGTCCGCGCGCCGATCGTCAGGCTCTCGCCGATGCGCAGAGGCGCGCGCTGGCGGATGCGGTTGTGGATGTGCACGAGGCCCATCACTGGGAACGGAAAGCCCGCCGCCAGCATGATCCGCATCTGCAGCGGGAAGGCCAGAACGTGGGCGAAGGTCGGCGGCACGCCCGCCTCGGGCGCGAAGCCGCAGACCTCGGCATAGGCCCTGACGGCCTCGGCGCGCACCCAGACCTGATCGGCGTGCAGGCTGACGGACGGCAGGTCGCTGACCGTTCCGGCGCGCAGCAGCCCTCGCGCCGCGCCCCAGGCCAGGCCCAGGGGCGACACCGGCTCGGCGTTGGACATGGTTTAGGCCCCCAGCAGGCTCTGGCCGCAGACGCGGACCACCTGGCCGTTGACGCCGCCGCTGGCCGGGTGGGCCAGCCAGGCGATGGTCTCGGCCACGTCGACCGGACTGCCGCCCTGCCCCATGCTGTTCATCCGCCGCCCGGCCTCGCGGATGGCGAAGGGGATGGCGGCGGTCATGCGGGTCTCGATGAAGCCCGGCGCCACCGCGTTGACGGTGATGCCGTGGTCCAGCCCGTCGCGCGCCATCCGACCGACCGCGCCGATCCAGCCAGCCTTTGAGAGCGCGTAGTTAGTCTGGCCCATGTTGCCGGCCACGCCGCTCAGCGACGAGACCGCCACGATCCGGCCGTTGCGGCGCACCGCGCCGGCCTCCAGCAGCACGCGGGTCAGGGCCAGGGGCGCGCCGAGATTGACGGCCATGACGCTGTTCCACTCGCGCTCGTCCATCCGGCCGAGCGTGCGGTCGCGGGTGATGCCGGCGTTGTGCACCACCACGTCGAACCCGCCCCGCGCCCGCGCCGTCTTCAGCAGCACGCCGGCCGCCTCCGGCGCGGTGATGTCCAGCGCCAGCGGATCGACGCCCAGTTCGGCAGCCAGGCCTCGCAGGTCGTCCTGGGCGCTGGGCACATCCAGAGCCGTGACCTTGGCGCCCTCGGCGACGAACAGTCGGACGATCGCCTCGCCTATCCCTCGGGCGGCCCCCGTGACCAGCACCTGGCGGCCGGCGTGGCCGACGGCGGGATCCGCCGCCACGGCGGCGGCGCCCACCCGGATCACCTGGCCCGACACATAGGCCGAGCGCGGCGACAGCAGGAACGCCAGGGTGCTCTGCGCCTGATCCTCGCGGCCCGGCGTCACGTAGAGCAGCTGCACGGCGATGCTGCGCCGCGCCTCCTTGGCCAGCGACCGCACGAAGCCCTCCAGCCCGCGCTGGATCGCCTCGCCCTCGGCGGTCTTGGCTGTCTCGGGCGGAACGCCGACCACGACGATGCGACCATGCTCGGCCACCGAGCGGATCGCCTGGTGGAAGAACCTGTAGAGCCCCTGCGTCGCGGCGACGTCCAGGCAGGCCGAGGCGTCGAACACCAGGCCGCCATAGCGCACGTCCGGCCTCCAGGCTTGGTGGATCTCGGCGCCCGAGGCGGCCGCCAGCCGCTCCAGCACCGGCCCCATGCGTCCGTCCGCCGTCGGCGGGCCCAGCAGCAACGGCAGGGTCGGCGGCGTCTCCCCCTCGCCTCGCCGCAGCAGCGGCGCGGGCTTGGGCAGGCCCAGGGCCTCGACCACCCAGCCGCCCAGGCCGCTGCTGGCGAACTCCAGATAGCGGTCGGGCATCAGGCGACCCCTTCCTTCTTGGCGCGCGCCGCGCCCTTGATCCCGTTGCGGCGGGCCAGACCCTCGCCCAGGCCGAAGTCCTGCGGGAAGTCGTCGACCTGGATCGCCTGATCGGCCAGATGGGCGAAGCGGCCGATCAGGTCGCGTTCGGCGGCGTCGATCAGGCCCTTGGCCTCGGCGTCGGCAGCCCAGGCGTCCATCAGGGTCAGGTTCTGCGGCGCGCGGGCGATCGTTCCGGCCGTGATGGCGGGCTTGAGGCGACGCTCGATGGCTTCCACCTGCGGATGGAGGTCGAAGGCGACGGCCGTGGCGGCGATCGGATCGACCTCGATGCGCGGCGTCCACGATCCGGCCAGCAGGCGATCGCGCGCCGGACCATGGCGCTGTATCAGGCCCGCGACGGCGGAGGCGACATCGTCATTGGGTCCGCGCGTCAGGCCCGACAGGCCAGCCCCAACCAGGCCCAGCAGCCCGGCGACGACGCGACTGGGATGGTTGGCCAGCAGCGCCGTCCAGGCGATCGCCGCCCTTGCCAGGGCGTCCTGCGCCGCCCAGTGGACGAACGGCAGGTCCTCGGCCGGCCGGCCCTCGTCCTCGAAGCGCTTGAGCACGCTCGACAGGATGAACAGCTGCGACAGCAGGTCCCCCAGCCGCCCAGTCAACGCGCCCTTGCGCTTCAACGCGCCGCCTACAGTCGCCATCGACAGGTCCGAGGCCAGGGCCAGCAGGGTCGAGAACCGGGTCGCGGCGCGGTAGTAGCGGGCCAGCTGCGGCGCGGCGCCGGCCGGGGCGGCTATCAGCGCGCCGCCGGTCAGGGCGAAGGCGGCCGAGCGGGCCAGATTCCTGAACAGGAAGCCGGCATAGCCGAACAGCGCCGCGTCGAAGGCCTTCAGGTCGCGCTCTTTCGTCGTTCGCATCAGCGTCAAGACGTAGGGATGGCAGCGGATCGCGCCCTGGCCGTAGATGATCAGGGTGCGGGTCATGATGTTGGCCCCCTCGACCGTGATGGCGATGGGGATCTGCTGGTAGGCGCGGGCCAGGAAATTGCCAGGACCCATGCACACGCCCTTGCCGCCGACCACGTCCATCGCCTCGTTGACGACGATGCGGGCGCGTTCGGTGACGTGGTACTTGGCGATGGCCGAGACCACCGACGGCTTCTCGCCCTGATCCAGGGCCGCGGCCGCCAGTTGTCGCACGCTGTCGGCGGCGTAGAGGTGGCCGGCCATGCGGGCCAGCGGCTCCTGCACGCCCTCGAAGGCGCCGATCGGCATGTTGAACTGCCGGCGGATCGCCACATAGGCCCCGACCATGCCGACCGCGAGCTTGGACATGCCGACATTGGACGACGGCAGCGAGATCGCCCGCCCGGCCGCCAGGCACTCCATCAGCATCCGCCAGCCATGGCCGACCTGGGCCTGGCCGCCGATCACCATCTCCATCGGCACGAACACGTCGTCACCGGTGATCGGGCCGTTCTGGAACACCGCGTTCAGCGGCCAGTGGCGGCGGCCGATATTGACGCCCGGATGCTCGCGCGGGATCAGCACGCAGGTGATGCCGGGCTCGGCGCCCAGGCCCAGCAGGCCGTCCGGATCGACGGCGCGGAAGGCCAGACCGATCACCGTCGCGATGGGGGCCAGGGTGATGTAGCGCTTGCGCCAGCTGATGCGGAAACCCAGGGTCTCGCGGCCCTGCCAGGTCCCCCGGCAAACCACGCCGGTGTCGGTGATCGAGGCGGCGTCCGAGCCGGCATAGGGGTTGGTCAGGGCGAAGCACGGGATCTCGTCGCCGCTCGCCAGCCTGGGCAGGTAGTGGTCCTTCTGAGCCTCCGTGCCGTAGTGCAGCAGCAGTTCGGCCGGACCCAGCGAGTTGGGCACCATCACCGACACGGCCGCCGCCGAGCAGCGGGTCGACAGTTTCTGCACCACCTGGCTGTGGGCGTAGGCCGAAAAGCCCAGGCCCCCGTAGCGCTTGGGGATGATCATCCCGAGGAAGCCCTTGTCGCGAGCGTAGGCCCAGGCGGCCGGCGGCAGGTCCTGCCAGACGGCGGTGCTTTCCCAGTCGTTGGACAGGTCGCACAGGTGCTCGGTCTCGACGTCGACGAAGCGCTGCTCCTCGGGGCTCAGCTTCGGCGCCGGGGTGGCCAGCAGCTTCTTCCAGTCGGGGCGCCCGGCGAACAGTTCGGCGTCCCACCAGACGTTGCCGGCCTCGACGGCGGCCTGCTCTGTGGGGCTCATCTTCGGCATGATCGCGCCGAAGGCCTTCATGGCCGGCGCCGACAGCACGGCGGCGCGCAGCGGCCTCAGGGCGAACAATGCGGTGAAGACCGCGACAACGGCCGCCGCCGCCAGGGCCGGCGTCGCGCCCACCAGGCCCAGGGCCCATCCCGCCGCGATCCAGGCCGCCAGGGCCGCGCCCCAGGCCAGGGCTCTGCCCTGCACGAAGGCCAGCAGGAACACCACAGGCGCAAGCGCGCCGATCCAGATCAGCATGGTCGCAATCCCCCGTCCGGCGTCCCTTTCGACGCCGGCTTCCTCGAAGCCATCGGATGAAAAGCGGCGGCCTGGGCCGCCCGTTACTGGGCACTCATTGGGCCCGCGCGCCCGATACTCAGCGCGCGCGTTTCCAGGTCTGGGTCCGGCAAAGCAGCGGCGCGATGCAGCCCTTCACCGCCAGGGTGTCGTCGTCGATCAGGGTCAGGGTTCCGGTTCCGGCCCGGTCCCCGCTGTCGGGGTCGTAGAGCGGTCCGCCCTTCCAGGCCTTGGGACCGCCGGTGAAGTTCTCCAGCACCAGCAGGTTCATCACCCGCCGGGTGCGCAGCGCCGGCTTCTTGTTGTGGATGTCGCGCTGGTCGGGATTGGTCCGCAGAGGGGCTGCGTCCAGCACCCGCCCGCATAGGGCCCCGCCGCAGCGCTCGATGCCGACCAACCCGTCACGAGCCGAGGTGCGCCAGCGGCCCACCAAGGCGTCCTCCTGCGCCAGGGCAGGCGCTGCGCCGGTCGCCAGGACGGCCAGCCCGACCAGAAGCCCCGTCGCCGCGCGCCTCATCCGGCGCCTCCCAGATAGGCGTTGCGCACGGTCGGCGGCACCTGCTCGTAGACGCTCGGGCGCGGGATCTTCAGCCGCTTGCGCGCCGCTTCCAGCGGCTCGGCCATCAAAGCCTCGTAGTCCTGGCCCGGCAGCCAGGCCGCGCGGCGACCGTTGCGCCAGGCCTGCAGCACGGCCCGCCCGCAGGGATAGCCGGTGCGCGCCCGCATGAACTGCACCGCCCCGCCGGCGGCGATCAGGCCAAAGCCCGCGCTCTTGGTCTGCGGCAGCGAGAAGGCCACCACGCAGGCCTCGCCCAGAGCATCGGTCTGGTAGCCGGTCAGCACGTGCCAGATGTCGTGGACGTCGCGGATGCGGCGGGCGTACCAGGCGCGGGGATGGGCCGCCTCGATCTCGCTGTCGGCCACCTTGCGGCTCTCGTCGGCCAGGCCGTAGGCTGAGAGGTTGCGCACGTCGATGAAGGCTAGATAGGCCGCGCCGACGCTCCCGGGCGCGAAGCCCGCCAGCCAGTCGCGGTCCTGCAGCCGGTCCGACAGCTCGACCTGGGCGTAGGCCTGCTGGCCGCCCTCCGGCGTCTCCAGCAGACGTTGATAACCCCAGTCGATCGAACGGCCCGCCAGCGCGTTCATGATCTCGAACACCTGCCGGGTGTCTTCCTTGTCGGCCACCAGCCGGCCGAAGGCGCGGGCCGCCCGCACGGGCTGCACGCGACGCGGCGCGGTCAGGGATGGCAGCCGCTCATGCCCGGCAACGGGCTGCAACACGGGTGATGACGGCGAAGCTTGCACTTGCGGTTCCCCTTGTCCGGGCTTAAGAATTTCGCCTTATCTACATGAATGTCATTTACATCGATGTCAATTGAAAAGACCGCCACGCGTCGTCGTCGACGCCTGCCCGAGGAGGCGCGACGCGAAGCGCTGACCTCGGCGCGCGCCCTGCTGCTGTCGGGCGGGCCCGACGCGGTGACGCTGTCGGCGGTCGCCGGCGAGATCGGCGTGACCCACGCCAACCTGATCCACCACTTCGGATCGGCGGCTGGATTGCAGTCGGCGTTGATGGCCTCGATGGTCGCCGACCTGACCCAGGCCCTCGACGAGGCGGTCGCCCGCCTGCGCACCGACGAGGGCGCGCCGCTGGAGCTGGTCAATGCGGTGTTCGACGCCTTTTCGACCGGCGGCGCCGGCCGTCTGGCCGCCTGGATAGCGCTGTCCGGCGACCTCTCGCACCTGGAGCCCGTGCGGGCCGCGGTGCAGAACCTGGTCGACGCGATCAGCGACAAGATGGGCGTACAGGACGCCCAGGCCCGTCAGGGCATGGGGGCGGCGGTGCTGTTCATCGCGCTCAGCGCCTTCGGCGAGGCTCTGATCGGCCCGCCCCTGCGCGACATGCTCGACCAGCCCGACGACGCGGCCCGCCGCGTCGTGGCCAGCCTGCTGCCGCGCTTCCTGATCACCAAGCCCCCGACGGGAAGCTGACGCCGGGAAGCTGACGCCGGCTCGGCGAGGGTCTCGTCGCGCCCTCGTCGCCCGCTAAACGGTCAGGCGGTTCTTACCCGCCCGGGTGCAGCCCCGGGGCTTCCTGGCCCGTGCGGGTGACGTATTCCGTATAGCCGCCACCGTACTGGTGAACGCCCTCGGGCGTCAGCTCCAGCACGCGGTTGCTCAAGGCCGCCAGGAAGTGGCGGTCGTGCGAGACGAACAGCATGGTGCCCTCGAAGTCCGCCAGGGCCGCGACCAGCATTTCCTTGGTCGCCATGTCCAAGTGGTTGGTCGGCTCGTCGAGCACCAGCAGGTTCGGCGGATCGAACAGCATCTTGGCCATGACCAGGCGCGCCTTCTCGCCGCCCGACAACACGCGGCAGGGCTTTTCGACGTCGTCGCCCGAGAAGCCGAAGCACCCCGCCAGGGTGCGCAAGGCGCCCTGCCCGGCCTGCGGGAACGAGCGCTCCAGGGACTCGAAGATCGTCTCTTCGCCGTCCAGCAGGTCCATGGAGTGCTGGGCGAAATAGCCCATCTTGACGCTGGCGCCGATGTTGACCGCGCCCTGGTCGGGCTTGGCGTCGCCGGCCACCAGCTTCAGCAGCGTCGACTTGCCGGTCCCGTTGGCGCCCAGAACGCACCAGCGCTCCTTGCGGCGCACCAGGAAATCCAGGGCCTCGTAGATCGGCTTGTCGCCATAGCCCTTGTGGACGTTGCGCAGGCTGATCACGTCCTCGCCCGAGCGCGGCGGGCTCTGGAACTCGAACTGCACCGCCTGGCGACGGCGCGGGGCCTCGACGCGTTCGATCTTGTCGAGCTTCTTGACCCGGCTCTGCACCTGGGCGGCGTGCGAGGCGCGCGCCTTGAACTTCTCGATGAACTTGATTTCCTTGGCCAGCATGGCCTGCTGGCGCTCGTACTGCGCCTGGCGCTGCGCCTCGCCCAGCGCGCGCTGCTGGTCGTAGAAGTCCAGATCGCCCGAATAGGTGATCAGTTGGCCGCCGTCGATCTCGACCACCTTGCCGATGATGCGGTTCATGAAGGCGCGGTCGTGCGAAGTCATCAGCAGCGCGCCGTCGTAGTTCTTCAGGAACGCTTCGAGCCAGATCAGGCTTTCCAGGTCCAGGTGGTTGGAGGGTTCGTCCAGCAGCATGCCGTCGGGCCGCATGAGCAGGATGCGGGCCAGCGCCACGCGCATCTTCCAGCCGCCGGACAGCATGCCGACGTCGCCGTCCATGCGTTCCTGGCTGAAGCTCAGGCCGGCCAGCACCTCGCGCGCCCGCGCCTCCAGCGCATAGCCGTCGAGCTCCTGGAAGCGCTCCAGCACCTCGCCATAGCGCTCCATGACGGCGTCCAGCTGGTCGGCCTGGTCCGGATCGACCATGGACGCCTCGAGCGCGGCCATTTCGGCGGCCAGCGCGCTGACGGGGCCGACGCCGTCCATCACCGCGGCGACCGCGCTCTGGCCCGACATCTCGCCGACATCCTGGCTGAAATAGCCGATCCGCATGCCGGGATCGATCGCGACCAGCCCATCGTCGGGCTGCTCCTGACCGGTGATCATGCGGAACAGCGTCGTCTTGCCGGCGCCGTTGGGGCCGACGAGGCCGGCCTTTTCACCCTTCTGGATGCCCATCGAGGCTTCGATGAACAGGATCTGGTGGCCGTTCTGCTTGGAGATGTTGTCGAGGCGGATCATGGGGCGGTCTGCTAGCTTGGGTCGGGCGAGAACGCCAGCCCCAGAGCCATATCAATTCCAGGCGCGATGATCGGCCGCTGGCCAACGGCCGCTGGCCAACGGCCGCTGGGCGACGGCGAGGCGGCGACGCGGATCGGCTCCGCCTCGCCCCTGATCCGTCTAGAACTTCCAGCTCAGCGCCGCGCCCCAGGTCCGGGCCTTGCCGGGGAAGCGGACCACGGTGTTGGCGTTGCTGCTGACGGCGGTCCAGTAGTACTCATCGGTCAGGTTGCGGCCCCACAGCGAGACCTCCCAGCCGGCTTCCGGCGAGGAGAGTCCCAGGCTCGCGTTGAGCAGGCCATAGCTGTCGATGGCGAACAGCGGATTGCCCTCCAGGTCGGCGCTCGACTTGTCCTGCCAGCGGCCGTTTAGCGCCGCCTGCAGCTTCAGGCCATTGCTGAGGTCGTGGTCGAACAGGGCCGTCAGGCCGCCCTGGAACTTCGGGCTGTATAGAAAGGGCCGCCCATCGAAGTTCTGAGCCTGACCGGCGGCGTTGATGCCGGTGTAGCCCTTCACTTCGGTGTGCAGCCAGGTCGCCGAGGCGAGGAAAGTCAAAGACCGCGTGGCGCGCCAGGTGATGTCGCCGTCCAGGCCCCTGGCCTCGCCTTCCGGCACGTTGGCCAGGCGCGACAGGGCCGTATAGATCGGATCGGCGAAATACACGCTGAGCTGCTTGTCGGTGTAGTCGTAGTAGAAGACGCCCAGGTTGGCCTGCACCCGGCGTTCGAACAGGGCGGCCTTCACGCCCAACTCGTAGGCGGTCAGCAGTTCCTGCCGCGCCGGGGCGTTCTGGGTCGAGATGTTGGCGGCGTTGATCGGCGTCGCCCCGGCCTTGGCCCCGCGCGAGATCGAGCCGAACACCAAGACGTCGTCCGACGCCTGCCAGTCCAGCGCCACGCGCCAGGCGAAGTTGTCCTCGTCCAGCGTCGATTTCACGAAGCCGAAGCTGGCCGTCGCCGGATCGAAGGTGTTGCACGAGCCTTGCGTGATCGGCGCCACCAGGCCGTAGACCCCGAAGAACAGCGCCCGGTTCACGACATTGACGTTGGGCAGCATGTTGCCGTTGAAGTCGCGCGAACAGCCCACATAGTCCTGCTTGTCCTGGCTGTAGCGCAGGCCGACGGTCAGCTTCAGCTTGTCGGTCAGCTGCCGGTCGGCATTGGCGAAGAGGCTGGCCGTGTCGGTCTCGATATTGCCGACGTCCTCGTAGGTGCGGAACGCCTGGCTCATCTGCAGCGCCGTGTACGCGCCGCTGTTGAACGGCGTCGCCAGCAGGGTCGCGCCATAGAAGCGGATCAGGCCGACATTGGCGTTCTGGCCCAGGATCGTGCGGTTCATGTCGAGGATCTTGTCATGCGCCACATAGACGCCGACCAGCCACGAGCCCTTCTCCGTGCGGCCTTCCAGCCGCAGCTCCTCGGCCGGGGACTCGATGTCGCCGTGCGCCTTCTGGACCAGGATCTCGTAGGGCGCGCCGCTCCAGTCGAACACCGCGTCGCGCTTGAGCTTGTTGTAGCTGGTCAGTGAGATCAGGCTGACGTCGTCAGAGAGGTGCCAGGAAAAGCGCAGCTTGGCGGCGTCGAAGCGGTCGTCCTCCTCGGCCGGATCGCTGATGCCCAGGCCCGTGCCCACGTCGGTTCCGCGCACCGACAGCGGCGCCCAGTCGGCCTGGGTCGACTTGGTCGGCTTGTTGTTGGCGACGTAGGCTGCCAGGCCCGCCGCGTTGAACGGGCTGGCGGCCGTGGCCGGGGTGAAGCCGACCGCCTGGGCGGCCACGGTGTCGGACCGGTTGCGCCAGCCGGCGTAGGAGAAATCGAGATCCACCTTCTCGCTGGGCTGGGCGGCCAGCGACAGCCGCCAGCCCTGGCGATGCACCTCACCCAGCCGCTCGTCGCGCGAATTGCTCTTCTGCCAGCCCTCGCCGCTATGCTCGGCGCGGAAGGCGACTCGGGCCTGCACCTTGTCGCTTAAGGGGCCGCTGAAATAGCCCTCGAGATTGCGGGTCTCGTAGTTGCCGGCCTCGGCCGTCAGCCCAGCCTCGAACTGGTCGGTCGGCTTGTTGGTCACGAAGTCGACCAGACCCGCCGTGGTGTTGCGGCCGTAGAGCGTTCCCTGCGGGCCTTTCAGCACCTCGACCCGCTCCAGGTCGAACATTGGCCCGGTGTTCATGAACGGATAGGCGTAGGCGACCTCGTCGACATACGTGCCGACGGTCGAGGTGGCCGACAGGTTGATGGTGTTGAAGCCGATGCCGCGCAGCGTATAGGTCGGCACGCCCTGGTAGCTCTGGCTGACCGTGAAGCTGGGCGCGACGGTCGACAGGTCTTTCGGGTCGGTCACCCGCAGCTGCTTCAGGGCGTCGCCGCTGAAGGCCTGGATCGGCATGCCGATGTCGTTGGCCGCCTCCTCGCGGCGCTGGGCCGTGACCACGACGGTCTCGATGGCGAAACTGTCCTTATCGTCCTGGACGGGCTTGGCCCCTTGCGCCCAGACCGGCGCCGCCATCGTCAGAGCCACCGCGGACACCCCTAGCGTCAGCGCGACACGAAGTCCTCGCATGCGAAACCTCCCTCCGGCCGCGCCTTCATTGGACGCTGGCTCTATCGGAGCGTGCGGTGGGCTGGGGACTCTAACAAGCTATCGGAACTGATAGGGTCACAGCCCCAGCACCAGCCGGGCGATGATGTCGCGCTGGATCTCGTTGGAGCCGCCATAGATCGAGGCGGCGCGGTTGTTGAGATAGCGGGCCGTGGTCGTCAGGCCGCTCTCGGGGCCGACGAAGACCTCGTTCGAGCCCGCCTCGCGCGCCTTCGGCTGATGCACGGCCGCGTAGCCGCCCAGGGCGTCCAGCGCCAGTTCGTCCTGCCGCTGCAAGGCCTCCGAACCCTGCGCCTTCAGGATCGACGAGGCCGGCCCCGGATTGGCCCCGCTGGCGAAGGCGCTCAGCACCCGCCGCTCGGTGACGTCGATGGCCAGCGCCGCGATCTGCGCCTCGGCCAGCCGCCGGCGGTGATCGAGGTCGTCCGGCTCGACCTGCCCGCGCAGGCGCTCCAGTCCGGCCTCCAGCCCGGCCGCATAGCCGCCGCCCCGCTCGAACTCCAGCAGATGCTTGGCCACCGTCCAGCCCTGGTTCTCCTCGCCCAGCCGGTCGGCCCTAGGCGTGCGGACGTCGTCGAAGAACACCTGGTTGACCTCGTGCTCGCCAGCCATCGTGATGATCGGATCGACGCGGATCCCCGGCCGGTCCATCTCGACCAGCAGGAAGGTGATGCCCGCCTGCGGCTTGCCCTCCGTCGAGGTGCGCACCAGGCAGAACATGTGCGTGGCCCAGTGGGCATGGGTGGTCCAGATCTTCGAGCCGTTCAGCACGTAGTCGTCGCCGTCGGCGACCGCCTTCATCCGCAGGGAGGCCAGGTCCGACCCCGCCCCGGGCTCCGAATAGCCCTGGCACCAATAGTCCTCGCCCGACAGGATGCGCGGCAGGTAGCGGGCCTTCTGCTCGGGGTTGCCGAACCGCATGATCGCCGGCGCCACCATCCTCAGGCTCATCGGCGCCAGCCCCGGCGCTCCGGCCCGGGCGCATTCGGCGAAGAACACGTGGCGCTGGATCTCGCTCCAGCCCGGCCCGCCGTACTCGACCGGCCAGGTCGGCGCGGCCCAGCCCTGGGCGGCCAGGATCCGTTGCCAGGCCAGGCTGTTGGCCTTGTCGCAGAACACGCTGGTCATCCGCCGCCCGGCCTCGCGCAGTTCGGGGCTGAGGTTTGCGTCGATGAAGGCGCGCACCGCGTCGCGGAAGGCCAGGTCCTCGGCCGACAGTTCCAGGTCCACGCGCTCACTCCCATCCCACGCCCTCGGGGAAACTTGCGAAAGCCTGACCCGGGTGCGCAAGCTATCGGAACCGATAGGGAAAGAGCGCCCGCATGACGGCGACCACGGTCCAGACCTTGGGGGGAATCGACGAACGCCTGGCGCGGGTCATGGACCTGGCGGTGCGGGTCCGCGACCTCGGGGCCGAGATCGGCCTGCCCTACGTCGCCGCCAGCGCCGACATCTCGAGCCCCGAGCCGATGCTCGGCCCGGACGGCCTGCCCCTGGCCGAGACCACTTTCGAGTGGCTGGACGCCGGCCTGCGCTACTGGCGCGACCGCTCCTTCGCCCTGCGGGCCCCGTTCATCCTGGCCGCCCGCTACGCCGCCGACCCATTCTTCTACCATGAGGGCCGCTTTTCCAGCTGGCGGCCCCTGCCCCGGCTCGAAGCCATCGCCGTGCGCGAGGCGGCCGAGGACTTCGGCGTCGCCGCCGCCATCATCGCGCCCGCCTACCTGACCGGCGGAGTGATCGGGGCCGTCGTCTGGGCCTCGGCCAAGCCCGTTCCCGACCTGCCGGCGCTCTACGAGGCCCGCGCCGACCAGCTGCACGGCGCGGCCCTGCGCCTGGTCTCGGCCTATCGCGACGGCGTCGGCGACGACGCGCCCCTGGCCCGGCTGACCAAGCGCGAGATCCAGTGCCTGAAGTGGGCCGCGGCCGGCAAGACCGACGCCGACATCGGCCAGATCATCGGCATCTCCGGACCCACCGTCCGCTTCCACGTTCAGAACGCGGCCCTGAAGCTGCGCGTCGCCGGCCGCGCCCAGGCCATCCACCGCGCCACGGGCCTGGGCTACCTGGGCTCGGCCGCATAACGCCGTCGCGCGGAAACGCCTGCTCCGACACGTTTTGTCACGAACGCGATGCAAAGCCGCAAGGCGCTCTCTCCACTCTGACACACGTTCAGAGGCGCCTGTCGAACGAGGGATCGGTCGGCGCCGTTCGGGAGAAGACCATGAACAAGACCCGTCATCGCCTGCTGGCCCTGACCGTGATCAGCGGCTTCGCGATCGCCGGCGCCGCAGCGGCGGAAACGGTGAAACTGCCCGCCAAGCAGACGGCGCTCGGCGTCGAGCACTTCCACGCCAAGGCCCAGGTGCTGGATGATCCGCTCGACATCGAGACCGTCGTCAGCACCGAGCGCGGCTTCCAGACCGGCAAGGGCGTGTTCCGCTCGCCCGCCAACGACAACCACCTGCGCGCCGTCGTCGACAAGCGCACGGGCTCGACCCGCTTCGAGGTGCGCCAGACCCTGACCTACCAGGGCTCGATGCGCGGCTATGGCGAAGGGGCCGTGGCCTACCAGACCAGCGCCTTTCCGGTGCAGGCTCAGGTGACCAAGATCCGCGACAACGCCGGTCAGTGCTTCCTGTTCGAGGCGCCCGAGCTGTGCCGCGAGGAACTGGCCTTCACCGTCAGCGAGACCGAGCTGCGCAAGCTGGCCGCCGCGCCGTCGGCCTGGGGCTTCAAGTTCAAGTCCGACAAGGGCTACGAGCACCGCACGGCCATCACCCCGGCCGAGATCGCCGGCCTGCTGAAGGCCGTCGACGGCTACCGCGCCACCCTGCCCGCCCTTCAGGCGAAAGCCGACACCGCCGCTGGCGGCTGAGTTCAGTATCCGGAGCTTCTTAAGTCCATGAAAGTCGTTGCGTTCCTCGGCCTGGCCGCGTGCCTGGCCGCCTCGCCCGCCGTCGCCGGTCCCGCCGGCCACGGCCTTACCCACACCGAAGCCGTCGCCAAGCAGAACCTCGCCAAGCGCACGGTGAAGATCCAGACCCCCTGCGCCCAGTCGGCCGCCACCGCCGTCGCCAGCCGCCAGGGCGTGTCCAAGGCCAAGCCGCAAGACGGCCTGGTCCACGTGGTGTTCAACAGCGCCGCCGACGCCGCCGCCCACGAAGGCGCGGTGCGGGCCGCTGTTTCCGAAGCCTGCCGCGCGGCTTAAGCCAGCGGTCCAAAGACGGCCGCCCCGGCGGCCTGCCCTCGCGCGAGTTCCTCTTCCCCCGAAGTGCGCGCGAGGGCGCCTTACTTTTCAGCGAGCGACGAAGGTCGACCGACCCCTGGTGGAAACCGGCGAAGAAACGCCCCTTTCGGCCTTGTTCACGGCGCCGTCGTTCCTAGATAGCCCGGACGCATGGAATCCTCAGGCCACGGAATGATCGCCCTGCAGCGCGAGATCGCTGCCGCCCCCGTCGCGCCGGTCGTCCTGATCGTCGAGGACGATCCGGCCCTGCGCACCCTCCTGATGCGCCTGCTGCGCGAGGAGGGCTTCCAGCCGCTCAGCGCCGCCCACGGGGCCGAGATGGCCCGGGTGCTGGAGACCAACAGCGTCGACATCATCCTGCTCGATGTCATGCTGCCCGGCAGCAACGGCTTTGACCTGTGCCGCAGCGTGCGCCGTGAAAGCGACGTGCCGATCGTCATGCTCAGCGCCCGCGACGACGAGACCGACCGCCTGATCGGCCTGGAGCTCGGCGCCGACGACTATATCGGCAAGCCCTTCAGCCAGAAGGAGCTGATCGCCCGCATCCGGGCCATCCTGCGCCGCGCCCAGGGCAACACCCAGTCCAGCCAGCCGCGCGGCCATCAGCAGATGGTGTTCGCCGGCTGGCAGCTCGATCCGGGCCGCCGCGAGCTGCTGTCGCCCGACGGCGCCTTCGTCGACCTGTCGGGGGCCGAGTTCGACCTGCTGCTGGCCTTCCTGTCGTCGCCCCAGCGGGTGATCGGCCGCGAGCGCCTCTTGGAAATGTCGCGCGCCCGCATCTCCGACGCCTCGGACCGCAGCATCGACGTGCTGGTCAGCCGGCTGCGCCGCAAACTGGCGGTCAGCGGCCAGGCCGAGGCGCTGCTGCGCACCGTGCGCGGCGTCGGCTACATCTTCACGGCGGCGGTGGAGCGTCGATGAAGCCTTTGCGGCTGTGGCCGCAGCGTCTGGTCGGCCAGGTCACCCTGGTCCTGATGCTGGCCGTGGCCCTGGAATTCGTCGGCAGCTCGATCCTGTTCGAGAACAGCCGCCTCTATCCCAATCGCGACAACCAGGTGCGACGCGCCGCCGAGCAGCTGGTCACCGCCGAGGCCATCCTCGAGACCCGCCCCGAGCACGAGCGGGCCGCCCGCGCCGCCGGCCTGTCGGCCCGTCCCAACGAGATCGGCTGGACCGCCCTGCCGAGCCTGGTCGATCGCGAACGCGCCGCCGAGCGCAAGCTGAAGGACCAGTTCCGCGACGCCGAGCCCAGCCTCGTGCGGCGCGAGCTGCGGATGAACACCGAGACCGACCACGCCCTGCCCCGCGACACCCACCTGAAGGTGGCGCTGAAGATGCGCGACGGCTCGTGGGTGTGGATGAAGACCAAGATCCGCGCCGCGCCCTGGGCCGTGGTGCTCAGCAGCTTCGGCTCGGCCTTCATTCTGGGCCTGGGCGTCATCGCCGCCGCCGCCCTGGTGCTGCGCAACCTCAGCCGGCCGCTTCGAGCGCTGGCCGAGGCCGCCGACAAGGTCGGCCAGGGCGAGCGCATGCGCGTCGCCGAGACCGGGGCCGGCGACCTGAAACTGGTCGCCAAGGCCTTCAACGCCATGCAGGACCGCATCGCCGGCCTGCTGCAGACCCGCACCGAGGCCCTGGCCGCCGTCGGCCACGACCTGCGCACGCCCCTGGCCCGGCTCAGCCTGCGCGCCGGCTTCGTCCAGGACGCCGCCGCCCGCGAGGCCCTGGAAGCCGACGTCGCCGAGATGACGGCCATGCTCGACTCGCTGCTGGCCTATCTCGGCGGCCAGGAGGATCCCGAGCCGCCGCGCCGCACCGACATCGCCGCCATCGCCATGACCCTGGTCGACGACGCCACCGACTCCGAGCGCGAGGCCAGCTACGAGGGTCCTGAACACCTGCCGGTCCACGCCCGACCGCTGTCCTTGAAGCGGGCGATCAGCAACCTGGTCGAGAACGCCCTGCACTACGGCGGCGAGGCCCGCCTGAGCCTGGTCCGCGACGGCCGGCTGGTGATCCTGGCGGTCGAGGACAGCGGCCCCGGCATCCCCGAGGAAGAACTGGCCCACGTCCTCGAACCCTTCAACCGCCTCGACAGCGCCCGCGCCCGCAACACGGCGGGCCTGGGCCTTGGCCTGACCATCGTCCAGCAGATCCTCAAGCGCGAAGGCGGCGAACTGGTGCTGAAGAACCGCCCCGAGGGCGGGTTGCGCGCCGAGGTGCGGCTGCCGGCCCTCTGATCCCTCTCCCCTTGCGGGAGAGGGTGGCCTGCGAAGCAGGTCGGGTGAGGGGTCTCTCAGATCTCAACGCCGCGTGCAGCGGCCAGGCCGGGCGCGATGTCGGATGTCTGAGAGACCCCTCATCCGACGGCCTTCGGCCGCCACCTTCTCCCGCAAGGGGAGAAGGATCGGGCTCTACGCACACTGCTCACACGGCGTAATTGGAAAAGAGTCCAACCAACTCAACGTCCTGCAACTTTATCACCCCGACTTATCCTCCCCTGCTCAACCCGCCCCATAATCAAAGCCATCCCAGCCATGGGGAGGGCTCTTGGTACCGGCCCGAGTTAGCGGCTGTGGATCGCATCGAGCGGGGCCGCTTGTTGCGTCATGGGAAGGGCGGGTTTGCAGGATCGCTCAGAAGGCGTGATTGGGCCGCCAGCCGTTCCGTGACGAGACTTGCGGGTCGACAGGGCCGGGATAGTTTCAAACCGGCCTAACAGGATCAGCCGAGGCGCCGCCGGATCACCGCGGGGCTATTGATCCTGCCCGTCCGAGGGACAACCGGGTCCAGGGTTGAAAAAGCACCCGCGCCCCCGGTCCTTCGAGCCTACGATGTGGCGGAGCGGTCAGACGAAGCCGAAACGCTAAACCACATCACGGTCTCCGGCCTCCGCCCGGCCGCTCCGCGCCTCCCCATCAACTTTCGTGAGTTTTCACGGGAGGCCGAGAAGCCGTGCCCAAAACCCCCTCAGTCGCTCCGCGACAGCTCCCCCAGAGGGGGAGCATCTGCGGCGTAGATCCTCCCCCTCTGGGGGAGGTGGCCCGGAGGGCCGGAGGGGGTCTTCGCAGGCCCTCAGACACCCTTTGACACAAACCCGCTGCATCGCAGCAAAGGCCGCCCCCCAACTTCCTCCCTAGCGTGGCGGTCCAGCCGCGCCGCGCCGCGACGTCCGTTTCCCCCTTTCCCCGGACGTCGCGGCCATCGCACGGAGGTTCCCTTGGAACAGTTTCTCGAACGCGCCGCCCTCTTCCGCGGCCAGGTCTTTCCCGCCCAGAGCGCCCTCTACGAGCGCCTGGCCAGCCACGGCCAGAGCCCCAAGGCCCTGATGATCTCCTGCGCCGACAGCCGCGTCGTGCCCGAGCTGATCACCCAGGCCGCGCCCGGCGATCTCTTCGTCTGCCGCAACGCCGGCAATATCGTGCCGCCGTTCTCCCAGGCCAACGGCGGGGTCTCCTCGGCCGTCGAATACGCCGTCGTGGCGCTGGGCGTGCGCGACATCGTCGTCTGCGGCCACTCCGACTGCGGGGCCATGAAGGCCTTCTCGCATCCGGAAGCCCTGGAGAAGATGCCCAACGTCGCCGCCTGGCTGCGCCACGCCCACGCCGCCCACAGCGTGGTCTGCAACGCCTATCACGGCCTGGGCGACCATGAGCGCACCCGCGCCCTGTCGCTCGAGAACGTCGTCGTCCAGATCAACCACCTGCGCACGCACCCCTCGGTCGCCTCGGGCCTGGCCAAGGGCGAGCTGACCCTGCACGGCTGGTTCTTCGAGATCGAGACCGGCCAGATCCAGGCCTACAACGGCGACACCGGCCAGTTCGAACAGGTCTACGAAGGCGCGCCCCTCCCCGTCGCCCAGCGCCCGAGCCGTCGCATGGTCGCCGCCGACCACCTGGGCATCGCCGCCGAATGACCCGCCCCGCCGTTTCCTCCCCCAACGGTGGCAAGCCCGGTCTGACGGCGTTCCTGTCGCGTGACCTGACCGCCTCGATCGTCGTCTTCCTGGTGGCGATGCCCCTCTGCATGGGCATCGCCGTCGCCTCCGGCGTGCCGGCCGAGCGCGGCCTGATCACCGGCATCATCGGCGGCATCATCGTCGGCGCCCTGGCCGGCTCGCCCTTGCAGGTCAGCGGCCCGGCCGCGGGTCTCGCCGTCATCGTCTTCGAGATCGTCGCCAAGCACGGCCTGTCGACCCTCGGGCCGATCCTCGTGCTGGCCGGCCTCGTCCAGCTGATCGCCGGCGCCCTGCGCCTTGGCCAATGGTTCCGCGCCATCTCGCCGGCCGTCGTCCACGGCATGCTGGCCGGTATCGGCGTGCTGATCGTCGCGGGCCAGCTGCACGTGCTGTTCGGCGACAAGCCCAAAGCCAACGGCCTCGACAACCTGATGGCCATCCCGGCGGCCCTCGGCGGCCTGTCGGCCTCGACCTTCGGCGGCGCGGAAGCGGCTTTGCTGGTCGGCGTCGTCACCATCGGCTCGATCCTGCTGTGGGAAAAGATCCGTCCCGCCAAGCTGAAGCTCGTCCCCGGCGCCCTGCTCGGCGTGCTGGCAGGCACCTTCGTGGCCATGGGCTTTGGCCTCGACGTTCAGAAGATCGCCGTGCCGGAATCGATCGGGGCCGCCATCGCGATCCCCGGCCTTGGCGACTTCGCCAAGCTGATGGATCCGATGATCGTGCTGACCGCCGTGGCGGTGGCCTTCATCGCCTCGGCCGAGACCCTGCTGTCGGCGGCCGCCGTCGACCGCATGCACGATGGTCCCCGCACCAAGTACAACAAGGAGCTGTTCGCCCAGGGCGTCGGCAACATGATGTGCGGCGCGGTCGGCGCCCTGCCGATGACCGGCGTGATCGTGCGCAGCTCGGCCAACGTCCAGGCCGGCGCGGTCACCCGCCTGTCGGCGATCATGCACGGCGTCTGGATCCTGGCCTTCGTGGCCCTGCTGCCTTTCGTCCTGCGCCAGGTGCCCAGCGCCGCCCTCGCCGGCGTGCTGGTGGTCACCGGCTGGAAGCTGGTCAGCCTCGACCACGTGCGTCACCTGTTCGCCCGCTACGGCCTGCTGCCGGCGCTGATCTGGGCCGCGACCTTCATCATGGTCGTCGCCACGGACCTGCTCACCGGCGTCCTGGTCGGCCTGGCCCTGACCATCGTCGAGCTGCTGCCGAACCTGAAGAAGATGCGCCTGCGCATCGACCAGCGCGACGTCGGCGAACAGGAGCAGGAAATCCGCCTCGAGGGCGCGGCGACCTTCGTGCAGCTGCCGAAGATCACCAAGGCCCTGGACGCGGCGCCGGACGGCGGCGTCGTCCGCCTCGACACCAGCGCCCTGACCGTGCTCGACCACACCGCCACCGAGGTGCTCAGCGAGTGGGTCAAGAGCAAGGAGCGCACGGGATCGAAGGTCGAGCTGCCGCCCGCCTGCGTGTTCGGCGCCCGCCTGCGGCCCGCCGGCGCCCACTGACCCTGCCCCGCCCCCGGGGACGGCCGCCCGCCGTCCCCGGGGTTCTTTTCGATGCGAGACCCTAGAGATTCACCGATGAACAAGGCCCAGGAACGCGCCGCCGACGTGACGGCCCAGGTGCTTTGCGCCTATCTGAACAACAACGTCGTCTCGACCGACGACCTGCCCGACCTCGCCGCCCGCACCTATGCGGCGCTGGAGGCGGTGTTCTCGACGCCCGCCGCGCCGGTCGAACGGCCTAGCCCCGACGAGATCGCCGCCAGCGTCAGCGACGACGCGATCATCAGCTTCGAGAACGGCCGCCGCTACCGCTCGCTCAAGCGCCACCTCAACAGCCTGGGCCTGACCGAGCAGGAATACCGCGCCAAGTGGGGACTGCCCGACGACTATCCGCTGGTCGCCGCCAGCTTCTCGGACCTACGCTCGACCGCCGCCCGCGCCGCGCGGTTCGGCACGCGGGGCTGACCACAACGAAAAAGGCCCGCCGTGCTGGCGGGCCTTTCCTTGCGTCTACCAGGCGCCGGTGTTGGGCATTGAGGCCCAGGGCTCGGCGGGCGGCAGGCTGCCGTCCTGCAGCAGCTCCACCGAGATGCCGTCGGGAGAGCGGACGAAAGCCATGTGGCCGTCGCGCGGCGGACGGTTGATGACCACGCCCATATCGGCCAGGCGCTGGCAGGTCTCGTAGATGTCGTCGACCCGATAGGCCAGGTGACCGAAGTTGCGGCCGCCCTGATAGTCTTCGGTGTCCCAGTTGAAGGTCAGCTCGACCAGCGGCGCCTTGCGCTCCTTGGCCAGCTCGATGTCCTCGGGTGCTGCGAGAAACACCAGGGTGAACCGGCCCTTCTCGTTCTCCATCCGGTACATCTCCTGGAGGCCCAGGCCTTCGCAGTAGAAGCGCAGCGAGGCGTCGAGATCCTTCACGCGGACCATGGTGTGCAGATAGCGCAAGGGAGCCTCCCAAGTGTTGCGAAGCGCCGATATAGCCGATCGATCAAGCCGTCGCGACCTTGCCGCGCGTCTGGCGACGCCAGAGGGCCGCGTATTCGCCGTCGGCCGCCAGGAGGTCGGCGTGCGGACCGCGCTCGACCACCTTGCCCCGGCGCAGGACGATGATCTCGTCGGCGTCGGCGATGGTCGACAGCCGGTGGGCCACGACCAGGGTCGTGCGCCCTTCCCGGGCCTTGCGCAGCGTCGCCTGGATCGCCGCCTCGGTGCGGCTGTCCAGCGCGCTGGTGGCCTCGTCGAGGATCAGCACCCGCGGGTCGGCCAGCAGCGCCCGGGCGATGCCCACCCGCTGGCGTTCGCCGCCCGACAGCTTCAGGCCCCGCTCGCCGACCTTGGTGTCCATGCCTTCCGGCAGATTGCCGATGAAGTCGCCCAGCTCCGCCGACCGTGCGGCGCCCCAGACCTCTTCCTCGGTCGCGTCAGGCCGCCCGAAGGCGATGTTGGCGGCGATGGTGTCGTTGAACAGAGCCACGTCCTGCGGCACCAGCGCCACGGCCCGCCGCAGCGAGACCTGGGTCAGCGCCTTCAGGTCATGGCCGTCCAGCGTCACCCGGCCGGCCTGCGGATCGATCATGCGCAGGGCCAGGCGCACCAGCGTCGTCTTGCCGGCGCCCGAGGGGCCGACGATGGCGACGGTCTGGCCGGGCTTGGCGACGAAGCCGACGTCCGTCAGCCCGTCCGACCGCGCGCCGTGACGGAACGAGACGCCCTCGAAGGCCACGGCCCCGCCCCGGCGGTCGCCGGTCGGCGGCAGGTCGATGGCGTCCGGCGCATCGGCGACGTCGGCGCCCTGGCGGCGCAGGTCCATCATCGACTCCATGTCGATGAACGACTGGCGGATCTCGCGATAGGCGAAGCCGAGGAAGTTCAGCGGCTGGTACAGGTTCACGAGGATCAGCACGACGGCGGTGATGTCGCCCGGGCCGATGTGGCCGGCGGCGGCTTCCGAGCCGGCCAGCACGGCCATGACCGCCAGGCCCAGGCTCATGACCAGCGACTGGACCACGTTCAGCAGCGACAGCGAGTTGGTCGCCTTGATCTGGGCCGCGCCGTAGGTCTTCAAGGCCTGCTCATAGGCGGCGACCGCCCGGTCCTCGGCTCCGAAGGTCTTGACCGTCTCGTAGTTCAGCAAGGCGTCGACGGCCCGGCTGGCCGCCTCGGCGTCGGCTTCGTTGAGCACGCGGCGATGGCCGATCCGCCAGTTGGAGATCGAGAAGGTCAGGACGCCGTAGATCACGACCGTGACGATCGCCGTCGCCGCGAACCGCCAGTCATAAGCCCGCGCCAGCACGGCGGCGGCCAGCACCAGTTCGACCAGGGTCGGGGCGATGTTGAAGACCAGGCCCCGGATCAGGAAATCCATGGCCCGCGCGCCGCGGTCGATGGTCCGCGACAGGGCGCCGGTCCGCTTGGTCTGGTGGAAGTCGATCGACAGCGACAGGGCGTGGGCGAAGGTCTCGGTCGCCGCGCGGTTCTGGGCCGCCTGGGCGACGGGCGTGAACACCGCGTCGCGGGCCTGGGGCGCGGCGGCGGCGATGAAGCGCACGCCGGCCCAGCCCAGCGCCAGGGCGCCGAACGACAAGGTCACCTGGGTGGCCGCGCCCTGCCCGGCCGTCAGCCGGTTGACCGCCGCGCCCAGCAGCAGCGGTGCGGCCACGCCCAGCGCCTTGCCGGCGAAGGTCAGGATCAGGGCCGCCGTCAGTCGCCAGCTCAGGCCCGGCGCCTTCGAGCGCAGGACGAGGCGCAGCAGCTCCGCCAGCGCCTCCCAGCCGGAGACCGGGCGTGAGGCTTCCGGCGCCGTGCGGGCCTGATCACGACCGGCCGAAGAAAAGCCCCTCACGAGCCGGTTCCCGGCGTGAACAGCATGGTGGTCTGGATCCCGCCGCCAGGCGTCATCCAGTCGGCGCGCCAGCCGCTTTCGAAGCGCTCGGCGTGCAGGGGGCCGCCGGTCAGCCGTCCGGGCGGCGACACGTCCAGGCGGACGAGGTTCTCGCCGCCCTCGCCGGCCACCTGCACGGTGTGCGAACCCGGGCCCAGTGGCTGGGTGAGGGACAGGCTGAAGCGTCCCTGGGCGTCGA
This sequence comes from Caulobacter sp. GW821-FHT12A07, assembly GCF_058807655.1. Lineage (NCBI taxonomy): Bacteria > Pseudomonadati > Pseudomonadota > Alphaproteobacteria > Caulobacterales > Caulobacteraceae > Caulobacter > Caulobacter sp. GW821-FHT12A07. The sequence goes on along the minus strand of NZ_JBXAQX010000005.1, from coordinate 67,597 downwards.
CCTTGCCTTCGGCCTGGGTGGCGCGGTCGACGCGGACGCCGAAGCCGGCGCCGGGCCGGCCGACGCCGGAAATCACCGCCCCGCCCTCGCGGTCGAAGTCGATGGCCAGGATGCGCGGCGAATCGGACGGTCCCGACAGCGGCTCGGTGCCGCCGCCGGCCCGCAACAGGGCGACCGCGCCTTCCGGGGCGACGAAGAGGTAGCCTTCGGCCTGGACGGTGCGACCCTCGCGGGTCATCGACAGGCCAAAGAGACGGGGTTCGGCCGCGCCGGGCAGGATCGCGCGCCAGAGACCGCCCGCGTCCGCCTCGGTGCTGACGGCCTGTCCGGTGGGCGAGCCCAGGCGCACGGAGGCCCCGGGAGCCGCGGATCCAGACACGGCCACGCCGCCGGCCTCGACCGCTGCGGTCACCACCTTGGGCGGCGCGAGATAGGCCGCTTCCGGGTCGCGGGCCGGCTGGGCGGCCGGCGTTTCCCGGCCCCAGTTGCGCCGCCCCGCGTCGTCGCAGCCCGCCAGGGTCGCGACGAGCGCCATGGACGCTGCGAGCGCCAGGGGCCACGGCTTGAAAGCGGCCTTGCGAATCCCGATCATGCGCCTTCCCAGTCTGGCGTCGGCCTGCGGCCGAGCCTGAAACATCTATGGCGCGCCCTTCCCGCTGGGAGCCGCGCCTTTTCTTTTGTTGGAGTGGACGACGATGCCCGACCTGTCTAGCGCCCTGGGATCGGTCTGCGTCTACTGCGGCTCATCGAACACGGCCGACCCGGCCTATCTGCAGGCGGCCTACGACATCGGCGGCGACTTCGCCCGGTCGGGGATCAAGCTCGTGTACGGCGGCGGCGGCGTCGGCCTGATGGGCGCGGCCGCGCGTGGCGCGCACGACGCTGGCGGCAAGGTGCTGGGTATCATCCCCGAGTTCCTGCGCGGCCGCGAACAGCCCTTCGACGACGTCGAGACGGTGATCGTCACCTCGATGCACGAGCGCAAGATGCTGATGTTCGAGCGCTCGGACGCCTTCGTCGTGTTGCCCGGCGGCATCGGCACGCTCGAGGAGATCATCGAGCTGCTGTCCTGGCGGCGCCTCGACCTGCATCGCAAGCCGATCGTCTTCCACAATCCCGACGGCTTCTGGAATCCGCTGTTCGCCCTGCTCCACCACACGATCGAGCGCGGGCTGACGCCGCCGGCGCTGGCCAACGCCTGGGTCTCGGTCACGGAGGCTTCGGAAGTGACGCGGGCCGTGCTGGCCTGGGGTCTGGACGTCGATCGCGACCACGAGATCGACGTTCGCCGATTGACTTAGTTTTCAATCACAACGAACAATGTGATCAGCGTCCACCTAGAAATAGGACGCGGGGATAGGAGATGTCCATGCGTATGCTTCTGCTCGGCGGTTTCGCCGCGATTTCGCTCGTCGGCGCGGCCCAGGCCGCGACTTCCGAAGGCGCCATGCTCGTGCTCAAGGCGCCGCCGGCCAAGGCCGAACTCATTCATGACGGCGCGATCTGGCGCTGCACCGGCACCGTCTGCAAGGCGCCGACGGTCAAGGCCCTTCCGGCCGGCCGCAGCTGCCGCAAGATCGTGGCCGAGCTCGGGGCCGTGTCGGCCTTCACGTGGCGCGGCGATGCGCTTGACGCCGCCGGCATCGAGGAATGCAACGCGGCGGCCAAGCCGTAAGCCCTCCCCGACAAAGCGTCGGATTTCACGCCATCCCGGACCGACCGGGATGGCGTTTTTCTTTGGTGAGAGGCGCTGAGGCGCTACTTCCTGTCCGAAGTCTTGGACGGCCGCTGCGGCGGCTTGGAGGTTCCGGGGCGAGGCCCGACCAGCAGTCCGCCCATCAGGGCGAAGGACAGCATGGCGTGGTTCATCTTCGTCACGTTCATGGCGGCGTCTCCTTGACCAGCCCGGAGCGGTTCAGGAGGGCTTCCTGAAAACGCTCCACTTGTTACGGGACCGGTCGGCAGACCGGCCCAGCCAGAAAGAGACGCGCGCGGCTTACAGGGACTCGCACCCTCCTAGTCGTCAGCGCGTCATGGGCGAAGATGCGCTCAAGCTCGCCCATGACAAGCAAAATATTCCGGGTTCGGACGATGTCCGCATGCTGAAAATGATCGCCGGCGGGACAGGTCAGTCACCGCGAATATTGTCAGTCAACGAATGAATTAGTGAAGCGTGGCTCCGTCCCGCTCCATCAGCTCATGGGTGACGGCTTCGCTCACCGCGTCGGGCTTGCCGGCGGCGGCGATGATGTTGGCCGCGGCGCGCAGCATGACGGGTTCGATACGGTCGGCCTCGCAGCCGACCAGCTCGGCGGCCAGTTCCGGCAGGTCGGCGCACAGGCGCAGCTGGCCCGCGATCCGTTGCAGGGCGTAGTTTTCCTCCAGCCCCGGGTCGTTGGCGACCACGCCGACCAGGAGCGACAGGGCAGTTTCCAGCTTGTCGGCGCGCGCCTTGGCCTCGCGGGCCTGGTCGAGCAGGAGGCGGGCGCTGGAGTCCATGGCCTCCAGGGTGTCGGCCAGTTTTTCCGGGGAGAGACCTTGGAGGGCTTCGGGGCGGAGCATCACATTCACCGTGCAGTCGATCGGGTATTCTGCTGCGTTGAACGGTCGCACCCTCGCCGACGGGGCGGTGAAAATCGCGCTTTCAGAAAAAAGGCCGCCCGCGTCGGCGTGACGCAGGCGGCCTCTTTCGAAAAACAGCGTCGTTCCGTGGGCGGCGCCGTTTCTTAGGTGGTGTTAGGCCGCGGCGCCGAACGACAGCCCCTCGTAGCGGCGCAGGTGGTGATCGACCGAGCCGAACAGGCCCTCGATGATCGTGCCGCGCTTGAAGTAGTGGCCTATCGCCAGCTCATCGGTCATGCCCATGCCGCCGTGGATCTGGATGGCGTTCTGGCCGACGAACTTGAGGGCCCGACCGATGCGCACCTTGGCGGCCGACACGGCCTTGGCGCGCTCGGCGTCGCTTTCGTCGAGCTTGATGGTGGACATGTAGGTCATCGACACCGACTGCTCCAGCTCGATGAACATGTCGACCATGCGGTGCTGCAGCACCTGGAAGTCGGCGATGGCGCGGCCGAACTGCTTGCGTTGCTTGGCGTAGTCCAAGGTGCCCTCGTGCAGCTTGCGCAGCACGCCCACGCCTTCGGCCAGGCTGGCGGCGGTGGCCTCGTCGATGACCTTCTCGACCAGCGGCAGGCCCGCCCCCTCCTCGCCGATCAGGGCGTCGGCCGGGATCGAGACGTTCTCGAAATAGACCTCCGAGGCGCGGCCGCCGTCGACGGTGGGATAGTCGCGGGTGACGACGCCCGGCAGGCTCTTGTCGATCAGGAACACCGACACGCCCGAGGCCTCGCGCTGGCTTCCGCCGGTGCGGGCGGTGACGACGAGGTGCGAAGCGAACGGCGCGCCGACCACCACGGCCTTGTGGCCGTTCAGGATCCAGCCCGAACCGTCCTTCCTGGCGGTCGTCTTCAGGTCGCTCCAGGTGTAGCGGCCCTGGGGTTCGGCATAGGCGAAGGCGATGGTCGTGGTTCCGGCGACGATGCCCTCGATCACCGAGGCGGCGCCGGCGTAGCCCGAATGCTTCATGAAGCCGCCGCCGATGACGACCGTGCCCAGATAGGGCTCGATGACGAGCGCTTTGCCGAACTCCTCCATGATGATCATGTTGTCGATCGCGCCGCCGCCCAGACCGCCCAGCTCCTCGCTGAACGAGGCCCCCAGGATGCCCAGCTCCTCGGCGAAGGCCTGCCAGTAGTCGGCGCGCCAGCCGCTTTCCGAGGCCACGATCTTACGGCGGGTCTCGAAGTCGTACTTGTCCTGCAGGAAGCTCGCGACCGTGTCGCGGACCATCGACTGCTCTTCGGTGAAGTTGAAATCCATCCCTGAAATCCCTTGTTCTCAAAGCTCCGAGGCCGCGTTCCGCCGGGCCTGCCAGGAGCGTCGTTGATTGGATTGTGAAGCCCTACCCGTTTCCGGGGAGGGAGAAGACGTCAGAGACCGAGCACCATCTTGGCGATGATGTTGCGCTGGATCTCGTTGGAGCCGCCGTAGATCGAGGTCTTGCGGACGTTGAAATAGGTCGGCGCGGCGCGGTGGGCGAAGTCGGGGCCGATGGGGTGGGCGTTGTCGCCGTCCTTCGGGAAACCGCGGAAATAGGGCGCGCCATAGTGGCCGGCCGCCTCGAGGGCCAATTCGGTGATCCGCTGCTGGATCTCGGTGCCCTTGATCTTCAGGACGCTGGATTCGGGACCGGGGCCCTTGCCGGCGGCCTCGCCCGCCAGGGTGCGCAGTTCGGTGTATTCCAGCGCCGTCAGGTCGATCTCCAGTTCGGAGATCTTGCGCTTGAACATCGGGTCCTTGATCAGCGCGTCGCCGTCGTCCGAAAGCTCGGTCGAGGCGATGGCGCGGATGCGTTCGATGCCGCGCTTGGAACGGGCGACACCGGCGATGCCGGAGCGCTCGTGGGCCAGCAGGAACTTGGCGCAGGTCCAGCCCTTGTTCTCGTCGAAGATGCGGTTCTCGACCGGCACCTTGACGTTCTCGAGCCAGACTTCGTTGACCTCGTGCTCGCCGCCCAGGGTGATGATCGGGCGCACGGTGACGCCCGGCGACTTCATGTCGATCAGCAGGAACGAGATGCCTTCCTGGATCTTGGCGTTCGGGTCGGTGCGGACCAGGCAGAAGATCCAGTCGCCGTGCTGGGCCAGGGTGGTCCAGGTCTTCTGGCCGTTGACCAGATAGTATTCCTTGCCGTCGTCGCCGTTGAAGCGCTCGGCCTTGGTCTTGAGGCTGGCCAGGTCGGAGCCGGCGCCCGGCTCGCTGTAGCCCTGGGCCCACCAGATCTCGCCCGACAGGGTCGGCGGCAGGAAACGTTCCTTCTGCTCGGGCGTGGCGAAGGTGTAGATCACCGGCCCGACCATGTTGATGCCGAAGGGCAGGATCGGCACGCAGTCGGCGCGGGCGGTCTCTTCCGACCAGATGTAGCGCTGAACCGAGGTCCAGCCCGGGCCGCCGTACTTCTGGGGCCAGGCCGGGGCGACCCAGCCCTTCTTGGCGAGCGTGCGGTGCCAGGAGAGGAAGTCCTCCTTGGACATCTCCTCGCCCTCCTCCTGCCGCTCGCGCAGGCCCTCGGGGTAGTTCTGGGCGATGAAGGCGCGAACCTCGTCGCGGAAGGCCAGGTCTTCAGGCGAAAAGTCGAGGTTCATGGCAGGCTCCCGAACATGGCCGACTGGGGCGGCCTTCTCTGTTGTTTCGGGGCGATGATAGGAGCCAAACGAGCGTTTGGAAAGATGACGCTTGGGTCAACGTAAACGGCGTTCACCCAAGCTTCGGGAAGTACGTCAGCGAACCTCGCAGGCCAGGCGCACGAGCGCCACGGCAGATGCGCCGCCGACGCCTTCCTCGCCCTCGATCTCCAGCGACAGCAGCGGCGACTTGCCCAGCTTCTCCAGCAGGCGGGCGTGGCCCGGGCCGGCGACATGCGCGGCGACGGCGTGGGCGATCAGGTCGGGATCGATGGCGTGCAGCACGGCGGCGGCGGCCGCGGCGGCGTAGCCGTCGAGCAGAACCGGGATCTTCTGGACGCGGGCGGCCAGGATGGCCCCGGCGACGGCGGCGGTCTCGCGGCCGCCCAACTGGCGCAGGACCTCCAGCGGATCGGAGAGATCGCCCTCGCCACGCGCGCGCTCGACGGCGGCGGAAACGTCGGCGGTCGCCTCGGTCCAGTCGCCGGCTTCGCCGCCGAACAGGGCCAGGGCGATGGCGGCGGCGTCACGATGGGCTTCGGCGGCGATCACGCCGGGGATCAGCAGGTCGGGCTGCTTGGCCAGGGCTTCCATGCCGAAGGCCATGGTCGCGGCGCATTCCTTCTCGCTCATCGAGGCCTTCTGGCGCGCGTCGGGCGTCGGGCGGTCGATGGCGAGGTCGAAGGCCTCCAGGCCCGCGCCCTGGGCGCCGGCCAGGCGGCAGACGGTCGCGCCGCCCGAGGCGACGGCTTCAAGGCGATCGCGAGCGTAACCGCGCGGACCGACACCCTGCCGAGCGCCGGCATAGAGGGCGATAACCGGCCGGTTGACCGAAGGGGGATTGCGGCCGGTCCAGGCCGTCAGCCAGGCCGAAATCTCGGCCAGACGGCCGCCGTCGGCCGGAGGGACGAAGACGCCCGGCGCGGGAAGGTCGGCGGCCAGGCGGCGGATGTCGGCGAAGGGCGAAGCGGCGGCGGAAGCGGTCATGGGCGCGGACTTAAACCCGTCCGCGCCCGATGCAAGCGCATCGCGCCAGATTGTTGGCGCGATGCGAAGAAATCAGGCCCGCGAGATCAGCTTTGGCCCAGCGACTTGCAGGCGCCGTCGCGCTCCTCGACCAGGGCCGACTTGGCGGCGCCCTCGGCGTTGGCGGCTTCGCGCTTGGCGTCCAGGCGGGCGCTGTCCGCGCGGTCTTCGGTCGAGCTGTGGCGTCCCTGACGCTGAGTCTTGATCAGCGATTTCAGGGCGGTCGGATCGGCTTCGCCCAAGGCCTTGGTTTCGGTCAGACCCAGGCAGCGGTTGGCGCGGACGAACTGAGCGTCGTTCAGGCGTTCGGCGGCCAGGGCCGGCGCGGCGACGGCGGCGAGCGAGGCGGCGGCGAGCAGGATGACGGTGGTGCGCATGGCATTGTCCCCAGTGGTTGAAATCGGGCCGCGCGATCGCTGGACGTCGAGCGGCTTGCGCGCGACGCCGCGTACGGCGACATTCGGTCATGACTTCCGAGAACCGCCCTCCCCGTCCGATCGTCACCCCTTGCGTGAAGGTGTGCGCGGTGGATGGCGCGAGCGGCTTCTGTCTCGGTTGCCGACGGACCCTGCAGGAGATCGCCGGCTGGTCGCGCTACAGCGACGAGGAGCGCGCGGCGATCATGACCGCCCTGCCCCTTCGCCCCGATCCGATGGAGAGCCTGATGGCCGCCCAGTCGGCTTCGCGCGGTTGAAGCATCCTCAGGTTCTTGAAAGTATCTTCAGGCTCTGCATCAAGGTTGTTCCCGAGGCGTCTTTTCAACGCTGGTGAACATGCGACCTTGGGGCTGAGCTTTGAAGTTAAATCCAGTCAATGAACTTTATTACATGTTGCGGATGGAATGTTACGACGAGTTAACTGGGAATCCTGAAGACACTTTGTTAACCAAGTAAATCCGCATTCCGATTCACGGCTTGAAAACGCCTTTCGCGCTACTGTGCAGTCAATGGTCGTAGAAACGGCCGAAAAGCCTGCAAGGCGGGGTGCTTTCGATGCTCAAGTTCACGGCGATCGCGATTGTCGGTGCGTTGTCGGCGGTAGGTGCGGCCAAGGCCGTGACCTCGCTGGACAGTTCGCTGCGTCAATCGTCACCGGGTCCTGCCACCGCGGCCGCCGCCACCCTGGGCGACGCCGGCGCCGCGCAGCTGACCAAGGGCCCCGACGGCCACTTCTGGGCCGAGGCCAAGGTCGACGGCCGCGCCGTGCGATTCCTGGTCGACACCGGCGCCACCGCCGTCTCGCTGAGCAAGGCCGACGCCCAGCGCCTGGGCATCGACGTCGCCAAGCTGAACTACGAGTACGACGTGGTCACCGCCGACGGCCGCACCCGCGCCGCCTCGGTCAAGCTGGGCAGCGTCGCCATCGCCGGCGCCAAGGTGGCCAATGTCGACGCCCTGGTGATCGAGAGCGGCCTGGAGACCTCGCTGCTGGGCATGAGCTATCTGGGCCGGCTGTCGCGCTTCGAGGCGACCCCGCGATCGCTGATCCTGCACCCCTGAGCCCACACCCCTGTTTCTAGGCCGGGCGCATGATCGCCCGGAATTCTTGCACGATCCCGCAGAACCGTGCTCGCCGCCATTGGCCTCCACGCCCCGCGGCGCTAACCTATCGTCATGCAAACCTCCCCAGCGTCGACGCCTGTCGGCTGCCCTCGCCATCCGGCCCTAGCCGAGGCGATTGAACGATCCATGCCGGCGGACGGCGTGCATCCCACCGCCATCCCGGGCATGTGGCTGGCCCGCATGTCGCAGCCCAGCCCGCCGGTGCACGGCGTGCACGAGGCGGCCGTCTGCATCATCGCTCAGGGCCGCAAGCAGGTGATGCTGGGCGAAGAGGTCTATGTCTATGACCACGCCCGGTTCCTGGTGGTCTCGGTCGATGTGCCCGTGGTCGGCCAGGTCATCGAGGCCAGCGAAGACGCGCCCTATCTCTGCGTGCGGCTCGACATCGACCCGCGCCGGCTGAACGAACTGATCCTGGAGATCGACCCCGGCCCGGTCCGCAACGCCCCGGCGCCCGGCATGGCGCTGAGCGAGACGACGCCGGAGCTGCTCGACGCGACGGTGCGGCTCGTCCGCCTGCTGGAGACGCCGGGCGATATCCCTGTCCTCGCGCCGCTGATCCAGCGCGAGATCCTCTACCGGCTGCTGCGCACCGACCAGGGCCCGCGCCTACGCGAGATCGCCGCCTGCGAAAGCCGGCTGGGCCAGGTCTCCCGCGCCATCCACTGGCTGAGGACCAACTATCACCTGCCGTTCCGGATGGAGACGCTGGCCTCCGAGGCGCGGATGAGCCCTTCGGCCCTGCACCAGCACTTCAAGGCCGTCACGGCGATGAGCCCGCTGCAGTATCAGAAGCAGCTGCGCCTGCAGGAGGCCCGCCGGTTGATCCTGGCCCAGGGCCTGGACGCGGCCACCGCCGGGCACAACGTCGGCTACGACAGCCCCTCGCAGTTCAGCCGCGAATACGCCCGGCTGTTCGGCGCTCCACCGCTGCGCGACGCCACGCGGCTGCGGGCTCGGCCGGAACTCGTCAGGACTGCGTGACGGCGCCTTCCTCCAGGGAGCCTTCAGGGGCGACGCCGGCGGCCGCGTCGTAGACGGCCTGGTCGAGAATGCCTTCCTGCTTGGCCACCAGGGTCGGCACCAGGGCCTGGCCGGCGACGTTCACGGCCGTGCGGCCCATGTCGAGGATCGGGTCGATGGCCAGCAGCAGGCCCGCGCCTTCCAGCGGCAAGCCAAGGGTCGACAGGGTCAGGGTCAGCATGACCGTCGCGCCCGTCAGGCCGGCCGTGGCGGCCGAGCCCAGCACCGAGACGGCGACGATCAGGGCATAGTCGGCCACGCCCAGCGGCAGGTGGTAGAACTGGGCGATGAAGATCGCCGACAGGGCCGGATAGATGGCCGCGCAGCCGTCCATCTTGGTGGTCGCGCCCAGGGGCACGGCGAAGGCGGCGTAGGCCCGCGGCACGCCCAGGCCCGCCTCGGTCACCGTCTCGGTCACCGGCAGGGTGCCGATCGACGAGCGCGAGACGAACGCTAGCTGGATCGCCGGCCAGGCGCTGGCGAAGAACTTCAGCGGGTTGAGGCCGTGCGCGGTCAGCAGGATCGGATAGACGACGAACAGCACCAGGCCGAGGCCGATATAGATCGCGCCGGTGAAGGCGCCGAGTTGGCCCAGCGTCGTCCAGCCGTACTGGGCGACGGCGTTGCCGAGCAGGCCCACGGTGCCGATCGGCGTCAGGCGGATCACCCAGCCCAGCACCTTGCGCACGACCGCCAGGGCCGAGGCGTTGAAGGCCAGGAAGCCTTCGCCGGCCGGACCCACGCGCAGGGCGGCGATGCCGGCGGCCAGCGAGATGACCAGGATCTGCAACACGTTGAACGACAGCGAGGTGCTGGCGCCGCTGTCGCCGACCTTGGTCGAGGCGTTCAGGCCCAGGATGTTGGACGGGATGAGCCCGGTCAGGAAGTCGAGCCACGAGCCGTTGGTGCGCGGCGCGGCGGCGGTCGCGGCGTCGAGCACGGCGTGCGCGCCCGGCTTCAGCACGACGCCGAGGGTGATGCCGATGGCAACGGCGATCAGGGCGGTGATCGCGAACCACAGCAGGGTCTTCCAGACCAGGCGCGCGGCGTTCTGCAGTTCGCGCAGGTTGGCGATGCTGGCGACGATGGCCGTGAACACCAGAGGCGGCACCAGCACGCGCAGAAGCTGAATGAAGATCGAACCGACCTGATGCAGGACCTCGGCCAGGGCGTGACCCGCCTGCCCTTCCTCGACGCCCAGCCGGCGCGCGAGCAGGCCAAGGCCCAGTCCGGCGAGCATGCCGACCAGCACCTGGACGCCGAAGCCGCTGATGAAGCGGCTGGAGGGGGCGGTCGCCTGGGCCATGGGTTGTTTCCTGCTCATAAGAGACGGCTCACACCGCCCCAAAACTCATAAAACATCGGATGCCGGGTCGCTGCGTATGCAGACACGCCGGAAATCTGGAATTTTCCTGCTCGCGCATATGAAGCGCGCGGTCGAACCAGTTTTTGTGCGATCGGGCGCCAGCCAAGCTGCAAGAGGGCGCGGCGGCGGCATGTCGCATGGTAAACCCCGATCGCGCCCCCTAGGCTGGAAGCGCTTCCTCCTCCCGTCCGCTTACCCTCGGAGCCGCCATGAGCACCTCCTTCCTGATCGGCGCGATCATCGGCTCCGCCTTGTTCATCGTCCTGGGCCGCGCGCCCGCCGAGAAGCTGCTGGCGGTGATCCAGGCCCGCATCGGCAAGCGCTGAGCGCCACGCCAAGAAGTTCCGTTCCTCGCCCCATGTTTTCGCGGGGCCACACACGCGATCGTGTCGGAACGAAGTCTTGATCAGCGCCTTTCTTCTGCATCGGACGCGCCAAGGCGCGCCAGGAAATGTTCAGGAGGCGCTCATGTCCATTCTCGCCTGGATCGTTCTGGGTCTCGTGGCCGGCTTCATCGCCAGCAAACTCGTAAGCCGCACTGGCGGTAGTCTGCTTGTCGACCTGGTGCTCGGCATCGTCGGCGCTCTGGTCGGCGGCTTCGTGTTCAACCAGTTCGGCGCTTCGGGCGTCTCGGGCTTCAATCTCTACAGCCTGCTGGTGGCGACCGTCGGCGCGGTGATCGTTCTGGCCATCTACCACCTGCTGGCCGGACGCCGCGCACTCTAGTCGCGACCACCCCGTCGAACGAAAGACGCCCTCGGCCATCCGGCCGGGGGCGTTTTATTTGCGTGTCGGCAGGGCGTCGTCAGTGGGTCTTCTCGCCGCCGAGCTCTTCCATCAGCTCGGCCTTGCGGGCTTCGAGCCGCTCGCCCATTGCCTCGAGGTCCTCGTCGCCCTGCTTGGCCTGGGCGAACACGCCGCCGGGCTGCTCCTCTTCCTTGACGTGGTGCTTGATGTACTCGCCCAGCACCTTGACCTTGGCGTCGTAGAACTCCTCGGACGGCCGCATCGCCTCGATCTCGGCGATCAGCTTCTTGGCCCCGTCGTGCTCGACATAGGCTTCGTCCAGCAGGTCGTCCTCCACCTCGCCGCGGCTTTCCGGATAGAGGATCTCCTCCTCGATCTGGGTGTGGACCTTGAGGGCCAGAGCGATCTTGTTGAACAGCGCCAGCTTCTCGGCGTCGCTTTCCAGCTGCTCGTACTCGTCGAACATCGCCTCGACCTCGCGATGGTCGGCCTTCAGCAGGCGGATCGCCAGAGGATCGCGACGGCCGGTGCGGCGCGTGCGGCGGGCCGAGGCGGACTTGGACTTGGCTTTCGAGGTGGACTTGGCGGCTGCGGCCATGTGGCGTCTCCCTGAGTGTTCAGCTTCCCCGACTGGTCATTCAAACCCTCGCGCCGACACGGACGTTCCGTGCGAACATTTCTCAATATCTTCCGTCGGATAGCCGACGCTGATTGATCCTGCTGGCCAGATGTCTACCGGTGTCATATTCCTTGGCGAAACGATCCGGGGAGGACGCGGGCCATGACCATTTCCAGTTTCGCCAGGCGGCTCGCCCTGGCGGCCACGGCCCTGACCGTCCTGGTCGGGGCCGCGCCGCTGCGTCTGACCGTGGCCGTCGACGGCAAGGCCGATCACCGGACCCTGCAGGCCGCGATCGACGCCCTGCCCGACGGCGGCGGCGAGATCGACATCGCGCCGGGGACCTATCGCGAGAAGCTGTCGATCCCGCGAAACGGCGTGCGGCTGGTCGGCAAGGGCAAGCGGCCGCAGGACGTGGTGCTGGTCTATGGCGACGCCTCGGCGACGGTCGGCGGGACGCTGAAATCCTCCTCGGTGACGGTGTCGGGCGACGATTTCCTGGCCCGCAACCTGTCCATCCAGAACGACTATCATCTCAAGAAAGCCCAGCCCTCGCAGGCCGTGGCCCTGGCTCTGATGGGCGACCGGGCTCAGCTCTACAAGGTGCGCCTTCTGGGCGCGCAGGACACGCTCTACGCCGCCAGCCGCAAGGGCAGGCCGCCGAGCCGGCAGTACTTCCGCGACTGCTACATCGAGGGCCACGTCGATTTCATCTTCGGCGACAGCAAGGCCGTCTTCGACCGCTGCACGATCCACGGGATCGCCAACGCCACGGTGATGATCACCGCCCAGAGCAAGAACGCGCCAGAGCAGGACAGCGGCTACGTCTTCGACCGCTGCACGATCACCGCCGACCCGAAGGTGGGCGAACTCTGGCTGGGCCGGGCTTGGCGGCCCTATGCGACCGTCGTGTTCCTGCGCACGAAGATCGACGCTGATTTGCAGCCCAAGGGCTGGCGGGAATGGACGCCGGGCAAGACCGAGACCTTCAAGACGGCCTACTACGCCGAATACGCCTCGACCGGGCGCGGAGCGGACCCCGCCGCGCGCGAGCCGACCGCCCACGCCCTGGACGCGAAGACGGCGGAGCGCTGGGCGCCCCGCCGCTTTCTGTCGGGTCCGGACGGGTGGAGGCCCGGCCGGTTCTGATAGAGCGACCTACTCGGCCGCGGCCGGAGCCAGTTCGTCCTGGACGAACAGCGCCGGCGCCGGCTTGCGGGCCGACCAGCCGAAGGCGGCGATGACCAGGTAGCAGACGGCCGGCAGCAGGAAGGCCAGGCCCAGGCCGTAATGGTCGCCCAGCCAGCCGGTGGCCGGCGGAACCAGGGCGCCGCCGACGATGGCCATGCACAGCAGGCCCGAGGCCTGCGGCGTGCGGTGGCCCATCCCCTCGATGCCGAGGGTGAAGATGGTCGGGAACATGATCGAGTTGAAGAAGCCGATGGCGATCAGGGCGTAGCCGGCCTGCGGGCCGACGCTGAAGGCCGAGACCAGGATCAGCACGATGGCGGCCAGCGAGGCGATCGCCAGCACCTTGCCCGGCGACACCTTGGCCAGGACGAACGAGCCGACCAGGCGGCCGACCATGGCGCCGCCCCAGTAGAAGGCGACCATGCTTCCGGCCTTGGCCAGCGTCAGGCCCAGGGTGTTGGACTGGGTCAGGTAGCTGGTCATGTAGGTGCCGATCGACACCTCGGCGCCGACATAGACGAAGATGCAAAGCACGGCGAAGGCCAGGCGCTTGTACTTCAGCATGCCCAGCATCTCGCCGACGCCGACGGCCTTCTCGGCCTGCGGGGCGGAGGTGTTCTTGCGCAGCAGCCAGAACAGCACGGCCAGGGCCAGCAGCACGCCGGCGATGATCAGGTAGGGCGTCTGCACGGCCTGGGCCTGGGAATGGCGCACGGCCGCCAGCTGGACGGCGGTCAGGGTGGCCGGGTCCGGGGCCTTCTCGATGTGGCTGAGGATCAGGGCCGAGCCGACGAAGGGCGCCAGGAAGGTGCCGAACGAGTTCAGGAACTGCGCGAAGGTCAGGCGGGCCGAGGCGGTCTCGCTCTTGCCGAGGATAGCGACCAGCGGGTTGGCGGCGACCTGCAGGATGGTGATGCCCGAGGCCAGCACGAACAGGGCGGCCAGGAAGCCTTCATAGACGCCGGCGTTGGCGGCGGGGGCGAACATCAGGCAGCCGACCATCATGACCAGCAGGCCGACGACGACGGTGCGCAGATAACCGACCTTGGCCAGCAGGAAGCTCGCCGGCAGCGAGACGACGGCGTAGCCGATGAAGAAGGCGAACTGGGTCAGGCCCGCTTCGAAGTTGGTCAGCGAGAACAGCGACTTCAGCGCCGGGGCCACGAGGTCGACCAGGCAGGTCGAGAAGCCCCAGGCGAAGAAGAGAAGAATCACGAAGGGCAGCAGAGCCGCCCCTTTTCCGTCCGCGCCGCCGTTCACCGGGGCCGCGCCGCCCATGCCTGCCATCTGTTTTCACTCCCCATGTCCGTCTTCGCGGGACGCCGTAGTCGCCCCGAACGTGACAACGTTGTCAACCTCTAAGCCCGTTTCTTCCTGTTGGGACCGGTATCAAGCGGAACCGCAGGGCCAGCTTCGCCGTTCAGCCGAAAGCTGGGAGAACGGGCATGTCTTCGATCGTCGTCGTGGTGTCGTGCGGGATCGTGGCGATGGTCGCCGCGATCGGCCTGGCCGACGCCTTCGTGCATCTGGCCTGCTGGGGCGCGCGGAACCTGAAGCGGCCGGAGTAAGCGGGTCCTTCTTCCCTTGCGGGAGAAGGTGGCGGCCGTTTTGCGAGGAACCTCCCCCTGTGGGGGAGGCGATCGCGCAGCGATCGGAGGGGGGAGTTGGCGCGAGAATGGCCAACGCCTCGAAAACTGAAAACGGCCCCCCACCGGCCTTCGGCCGCCTCCCCCAGAGGGGGAGGTTCCCGGACGCGCGGCTTTACGCTCACGCGGTGAACCGCTGAGTTGATCGGAGAGGGCGCGGGGCGTCCGGGCCTCGCCCGGAGCTGTGAGTTTGAATACCGTTTCGACGAGACAGAACGCCCCGCGCGATCGTTGTGCCTCAGGCCGGGGCGCGCGGGCCTTTTCCGCCCTTCACCCCTTCCCCACGCAAGGCTCCCCCGTTCATGCGGCCAGAAGTGCGTCAGGGCGCGAACCCTTGGACGGGCGGGAGCCTATTGGGCGGACCCCCGATGGATGGGTTTACGTCCCCCACCCTCATTTAAGCCTTCAGGCCCGGCTCTCGCCGCTCCTTCAGCCCCGCTCGATCGCATCCACGTCGCACGCTTCGGGCCGGATCCTTGCGCCCTCTCCCTGCGACGGGACAGCTCTGATTATGCAGCGGGTTTCAGCGCGTCTGATCCGGAGCGCTGAGAAAGTTTTAAGGGGTTGGATTGGTTGGGGTTTGATCCGAGATCGCCGGGGATTGAGGGCGCTCTATCCCCGTCAACGATCCTTCTCCCCTTGCGGGAGAAGGTGGCGGCCGAAGGCCGACGGATGAGGGGTCTCTCAGACTTGAGACGCTCCGCCCGGCCTGACCGCTGTACGCGGCTTTGATTTTTGAGAGACCCCTCACCCGACCTGCTTCGCAGGCCACCCTCTCCCGCAAGGGGAGAGGGATCAGGCGGCTCTGCTTACGCGGGGATTTTACGGGAGGGGGAATGGGGCGAGCTCAGCCCCACCCCAGGCAGAAGAAACCTTGGGGCTACGCCGCCACCCTCACCGGCGCCAGGACGCGGGCCAGGACGTTGGCGGCGGCGGAGAGGCCGGTGCGGATGGACTGGTCGTCGGCGCTGTCGCCGTGGGTTCCGGCGCGGCCGGCCAGGTGCAGGCCGGCGAAGTGGAGCCGCAGGTCCAGGCCGATCATCTTCAGATGCTCGTCGCAGCACTCGTCGTGGATCGGGTGGACCTTGCGCTGGCGCACGACCTGGGCGTCGCGGGCCGAGCCCGGCGCGATCAGGCCAAGGCGCGCGGCCTCGGCGACGGCCTGGGCGATCAAGGCGCCGTCGTCGGAGACCCAGGTGGCGTCGCCTTCGAAGCAATAGTAGTCGAGCGCCAGAGCGCCCCCGTCGAGACCGCGGGCGCGGGCCGCCTTGATCTGCGGATCGTGGATCTCGGCAAGCGCCGGGGCGCGGCGGCGGCCAGGCTTGGCGGCGAAGGCGACGGTGACCTGGTCGCGATACATCAGCTCGCAGGCGTGGAAGAGGCTGATCGGCGTGGGCGACAGCGCGCCCATCAGCTCGCGCAGCGGCATGGTCGAGATCACTTGATCGGCGGTGAAGGCCTGGGTCGCCCCCTCCCCGGTTTCAGCCGTGACGGTCCAGACGCCGGTGGCGCGGTCGCGGCGCAGGCCGGTGGCCTTGAGGCCCAGCTGGATCTCGCCGCCGGCGGCGCGAATGACCTGGGCGCAGGCGTCCCACAGCTGGCCCGTACCCAGGCGCGGAAGAGAGCCGGTTTCGGACTGGAAGCTGGGACAGGCCGGCTGGGCCGGGGTCTCTTCCGGACGCAGCGCCCAGAGCTTGTGGGCGTAGTCGCCCAGGCGGCGGGCGACGCGACGGCCGAAGCGGCGGGTCAGCCACTCGCTCAGCGTCTTGGAATTGGCGATCGGGCGCAGCCTGGCGGTCAGCAGCGCGCCGATGGCGGCGCCGGGACGGCCGCGGGCCGCCCGCTCGCCTTCGAGACGCATGGCGCTGGGGGCCTCGACCAGGTCGTTCGGCAGCAGGGCCGTCCAGAAGGCGCGGATGGCCGGATCGGCCGAGCTCAGCCGGCGGCCGGAGACGTCGAGGCGGAAGCCATCGAAGGAAAGGGTGCGGGCGGCGCCGCCGATCGCGTCGGCGTCGATCACGGTCACCGTGCGGCCGGCGCAGGCCAGGGCGTGAGCGGCCGAAAGCCCGGCGGGCCCGGCCCCGATCACCAGCGTCTCGACGTGTTCGCCCATCTTGGCCTCCCCGAATTCAGGCTTCGAGGATCGGACGGCAAGGTTAAGAACGTTGTTTAGATTTGGGCCGGCGAAGGGTTTTGCGGCCGCTTGGGACGCTATGTCGCGGCGCCGACTTCCCGCGCCGCCCGGTGGGCGGCGTAGGCGGCGAAGCTCCAGGCCGACAGCCATGCGACGGCGGGGATCCAATTCAATATCAGCTGCATCACGGAGCCCGAAAACAGCTGGCCGCGGTTGGTGATGATCACGGTCGCCAGGAGGGTCGCCGTGTTGGCGTAGGCCAGGGTCGCCAGGCTGGCCACGGTCCAGCGCTTGCGCCGCCAGAGACCGACCGCGATCAGCAGCATCAACGGCAGCAGGATGGTCGACTCGAGACGTCCGCCCCGCAAGGCGTCGAAGGCCTGAAACGAAGCAAGCGCCGCCAACGCCATCAAGGCCAAGATACGCCACATGTTCGCCCCCGCGTCCTGTTCGCCATGGGGTTTAGGTCGCGCCGGCGCATCGACGCAAGCGTCCGGCCAGGCCGACCCTGACGTCGCGACTGTCACAAAAGTTTCACAGAGGGGCTTGAACGGCCGGCTCTTCCGTGGTTCCGCTCCGGCCAATGACGCGGATGCTCCCGATACGGACGTCCGCGTTTTTCGTTGCCGCGCTTCGAACAAGAGGATGAAGCGACCATGCTGGGTTTGTTCCGGGCGATCATGCCGAAGGAAGACCGGTTCTTCGACCTTTTCTCGCAGCACGCCCAGACGCTGGTGGCGGGCTCAAAGGCGCTGAGCGACCTGATGAGCGGCGCCGACAGCATCGAGGCGGCCACCCAGCGGGTGAACCTGCACGAGGAAGAGGCCGACGAGATCACCCGCCAGGTGATGCAGGCCGTCCGCCGCAGCTTCATCACCCCCTTCGATCGTAGTGACATCCAGGACCTGACGACGTCGCTGGACGACGCCATCGACCAGATGCGCAAGACCGCCAAGGTGGTCAGCCTGTTCGAGGTCAAGACCTTCGAGCCGCAGATGAAGGCGATGGCGCAGATCATCGTCCAGGCCGCCGACCTGACGGCCGAGGCCGTGTCGCTGCTGCCCAAGATGCGCAACAACGCCCAGCGCCTGAGCGACCTGGCCGTGAAGATCACCCAGATCGAGGAACAGGCCGACCAGATGTACGACCTGGGCCGCAAGGAGCTGTTCCTGGCCCACCGCGACGCCGACCCGATGGCCTTCATCGTCGGCATCGACATCTACAGCCACCTGGAAAAGGTGGTCGACCGCTTCGAGGACGTGGCCAACCGCATCAGCGGCATCGTGGTCGAGCAGGTCTAAGAGGCCCGCCCCGTGGACCCGACCCTTCTCATCCTGGTGTTCCTGGTCGTCGTCGCCCTGGCGTTCGACTTCCTGAACGGCCTGCACGACGCGGCCAACTCGATCGCCACCATCGTCTCCACCCGCGTGCTGTCGGCCAAGTGGGCGGTGATCTGGGCGGCGTTCTTCAACTTCATCGCCTTCATGTTCTTCGGCACCAGCGTGGCCAAGATGGTCGGCTCGGGCATCGTCGATCCGCACATCATCAGCGACCGCCTGATCTTCGGCGCCCTGGGCGGCGCGATCAGCTGGAACCTGCTGACCTGGTGGGCGGGCATCCCCTCCTCCAGCTCGCACGCCCTAATCGGCGGGCTGGTCGGCGCGTCGGTCGCCAAGGTCGGAGGCCTGGGCGCCATCCAATGGGCGGGCCTGGGCAAGACCGCGGCCGGCATCGTGGTGTCGCCGA
This sequence comes from Caulobacter sp. GW821-FHT12A07, assembly GCF_058807655.1. Lineage (NCBI taxonomy): Bacteria > Pseudomonadati > Pseudomonadota > Alphaproteobacteria > Caulobacterales > Caulobacteraceae > Caulobacter > Caulobacter sp. GW821-FHT12A07. The sequence goes on along the minus strand of NZ_JBXAQX010000005.1, from coordinate 49,291 downwards.
CCTTCGGCTTCGTGCTGGCCCTGATCCTGGTGCTGATCGTCTCCTGGACCTTCGTGAAGACCTCGCCGTTCTTCGCCGACCGGGTGTTCCGCAAGCTGCAGTTCGTTTCGGCCGCGCTCTACAGCCTGGGCCATGGCGGCAACGACGCGCAGAAGACCATGGGCATCATCGCCGCCCTGCTGTTCGCCCACGGCGCCACGCACCAGCCGGGGCACATCCCGTTCTGGGTGGTGCTGGCCTGCCAGACGGCGATGGGGCTGGGCACGCTGTTCGGCGGCTGGCGGATCGTGCACACCATGGGCAGCAAGATCACCCGCCTGACGCCGATGCAGGGTTTCTGCGCGGAGACCGGCGGCGCGATCACTTTGTTCCTCGCCACGCACATCGGCGTTCCTGTATCGACGACTCACACCATCACGGGCGCTATTGTGGGCGTCGGCGCTTCGCGCCGGGTCTCGGCGGTGCGCTGGGGTGTGGCCAAGAACATCGTCGTGGCCTGGGTCATCACGCTTCCGGCGGCGGCCCTGACGGCGGCGCTGTTCTATTATCTCGGGTTCTGGATGAAGTGACGGACGGGACGGTCAAGCAGACCGGCGGAAGCCAAGGGAGCGGCAAGGGCGGCGGCAAGCGTCGCCAGGTCGCCGCCCTGCCCTGGCGCGGCGACGGCGCCGGGCTGGAGATTCTGCTCGTCTCGTCGCGCGAGACCCGCCGCTGGGTGATCCCCAAGGGCTGGCCGATGAAGGACAAGGCCGATCCCCAGGCCGCGGCCCAGGAAGCCTACGAGGAAGCCGGGCTGGACGGTCGGATCGCGCCGGCGGCCTTCGGCGAATACGAATATCTCAAGCGGCTGAAGAGCGGCGCGGCCCGGCTGGTCAAGGTCGACGTCTATCCGATGCAGGTCACGGGCGAGCACGCGACCTGGCCGGAAAAGGGCCAGCGGACCCTCAAGTGGATGAGCCCGGTCGAGGCCGCCCTGGCCGTGCAGGAGCCGGAGCTGCGCGACCTGATCGCCCGCTTCGCCGGCGTGGAGCTGCCCGCCGAAGAGCGCCCCGAGCCCGACCAGGCCCCGACGCCTGTCCAGGTGGCGTTTGGCCGTCTGCGCCGGCGGGTCACCGCCCTCTGGGGACGCGCGCGCCGACAGCGTTAAGGCTGTGGACAATCTGTTGATCGACGCATAATGTTCCCATTATGTTCCAATTGGTCGCGCCATGCAGCTATCCCTGAACCTCGCCTGCTCGCCCCTCGAAGGCGTGCGCGACGCCCTGCTCGAGGCCTTCGGCCCGCAGCGCCCCAAGGCGCGGATGGATCCGGTCTCGCAGCTGGTGAAATCGTCGATCAGCCATCGCACGCTGGATGCGGTGTCGTGGGCGGCGTTCCTGCGGCTGCAGGGCGCGTTCCGGAACTGGGAGGATCTGGCGCGAGCCGAGCCCGATGCGGTGCTCGACCTGATCGCGGACGTGCAGTTCGCGCAGGACAAGGCCCGGCGGCTGCCGCTGGCGCTGCGGATGATCGAGGCGCGGGTCGGCTGGCTGTCGCTCAGCCACCTGCGCAATCAAACTGTCGAGCAGGCCCGGCACGAGCTGCGCGCCCTGCCCGGCGTCGGCCAGAAGGTCGCCGCCAGCGTGCTCAACTTCAGCACCCTGGCCATGCGCGACCTGGTGGTCGACAGCCACGTGCACCGCACCGCACAGCGCCTGGGCCTGGTCGGTCCCGGCGATCCGACGCACAGCTACCATGGCCTGATGGCGCTGGTTCCCGACAGCTGGACGGCCGACGACCTCTTCGAACTGCACTGCCTGATGAAGCACGGCCTGGGCCAGATGCTGTGCCCGCACGACGCGCCCCGGTGCGGGGCCTGTCCGCTGAAGGCGCAGTGCCGGCGCGTCGGCGTCGAGGGCGCGCAGGTGCTGGCCTGGCGGCCGCAGGGCTGAAACCGACGGGCCGGGCCTTCAGCTCGTCTTGGCGGCCGGCTTGGCTCCGGCGGCGGCTTCCTTGGCGTTGATCTGGTCGAGCAGCTTCTGGGCGGCCGTGGCGAAACCGCCGCCGTGCGGGTTGTTGGCCGCCGGTTCGAGGAAGTAGCGGGCTTCCTCGTAGGCGCCGGCCTCCATGAAGGTCTGGCCGGCGGTCATGCGCAGGGTCGGCTGCTGGGGCGCCAGTTCGACGGCGCGGGCCACGACGTTCAGCGTGTTCTCGGTCGGTTTGCCGACGCCGCGCTGGGTGCGGCCATAACCATAGAGGGTCAGGTAGTTGTCGGGGTCGAGCTTGTTGGCCCGGCCGAGATAGACCGCCGCCTCGTTCAACAGGGCGCGCGCCTGGGCCGGGGCCTTCTCGGAGCGATAGATGCGGCTGAAGGCGGCCAGTTGCAGGGCTTCCAGGTCGTCGGGCTTCTCGGCCAGCAGCCGTTCCAGGATCGCCTCGCCAGCGTCGCGATCGCCCAGATGCACCTCGGCCCGGGCCAGCGCCGTGCGGCTGAAGCGTTCGGTGGGGCGCTTGGCGGCCTGGGTGCGCACCCTGGCCAGCACCTTGTCCTTGTCCGTGGGAACGAAGCGCTTGAGCAGCTGGACGTCGAGCAGCAGGTCGTCGGCCCCGGCCGGCATGGCCGTCACCGTGATCGGCGGCGTCGGCGGGCCGTCGCGGGTCATCTCCACGCCCATCAGGCGGGTGTTCATGTAGCTCTTGAGCTTGCTCTCCAGGCCTCTGGCGTCGTCGCCATAGACCTCGGTCCAGGCCTTCATCGGATCCTGACCGTCGCGGTAGCGGTCGAGATAGGCGCCCAGCTTCTGGCGCCGCTCGGCGTTGCTCCAGACGTAATGGGTCAGCAGCCAGGCCTGGCCGTAGAACACGCCAACGCTCTGCTCGTCGATCTGGCGGCGATTGCTGCTCAGCAGCTTGTCCGCCGATAGCCAGGAGCGCTGGCGCAGCGAGAAGGCCCGCAGGTTGTTGGGGCCGCCGACGAACACCCGCTTGGGCTTGAGGTCGATGGTCGAATAGTACTCGGGCAGGCCTTCCGAGAGCCAGGCCGGATAGCCGTCGGGGAAGTACTGCATGATGAAGTGGTGCACATATTCGTGCAGCACGACGTTGTCGCCGACGGTCAGGTCGAGGGTGCTGTAGTCGCCGACGCCCTTGACGGCGACGATGAAGATCTCCTGCAGAGACGGGGTGTAGATGCCGGCGGCGCGGTCGGAGCCGGGAAACACCCTCTGCAGCTGCTCGTTGTCGCGAACCAGATAGACCGGCAGCTTGCGCCCGGCCGGCGCGTCCTGCTTGCCGTGGAAGCGGCGCAGGACGCCGTCGAAGTCTTCCAGCATCAGGGCGTATTCGCGCGCCTCGCGCTCGCCGTCGGCGGAATAGACGACGAAGTGGGGACTTTCGGCGCGCACCCAGCGGCCGGTGGGTTCCTGGGCCTGGGCTCCGGCGGCCAACAGCCAGGCCGACGCCGTCCCGGCCGTGATCACGGCCCGCCTGTCGATACGCACTCACGCCCCCTAAACGCTCGCAACTTTACATTGATTGATGTGATAAATCCGCGAGCGGCGCAAGCCTCGCTGTAGGCGGCGCGCTAGGCTGGCGCGGAATCACGGCTGGGCGGACGAGGAGACGACGTCGATGAGCGAGCATCCCAAGGCCGAAGGGCCGGACGCCGCCATGATGGCCGCTCCGCAAGCGCTGGCGCGGTTCCTCGAGACGGTGGACGAGCCCCTGCTCGACGGCGTGTTCTCGACCGGCGAGGTGACGATCCTGGAGAATTTTCCGCCGCATGTGTTCCTGGGCCAGGTGGGCCTGGCGCAATGGCGGGGCATCATGACCGGGCACGCGGGCGGCATCGGCGACCTGAAACACGGGTTCGGGCCGGCCCAGGACTTCGTGCTGACCGACGAGACGGTTCACTTCACCCTGCCGACGCAGTGGACCGGCGTGCGCGACGGGCGGCGGTTCGTCGAGCATGGCGGCTGGACGTTCGTGCAGGTCCGCGAGGCCGACGGCTGGCGGATCCGGTCTTACGGCTGGGCGGTGACGCGCTTCGAGTGGCTGGACTGAAAGCCCGCGGCCTCAATCGTCGCGCAAGAACAGGGTGACAGGGTCGGGCATGGCGCTGGCCCAGGCGATGGCCTCGCTGACCGACAGGCCGCACCTTTCGTCGAACATCACATAGTGATCATCGTCGGGCCGGTCGGCCTGATCCGAATCGGCGCAGCTGTTGTCGTGCCAGGTCGCCTCGATGATGGCGTGCACCTTCTTCCAGCGGTACGGGCGCTTACGGCTGTCTATGATGTTCAGGATCATCCTGCGGGGCTTGCCAGTTCGGTGAAGGTTTTCACGCCGATGCGATAGCGGCGCCAGTCGCCGTAGTCGAAGTGCCACCACTCTTCGGGATAGATCTCGAAGCCCTGAGCGACCATGGCGTCGCGCAGGATCTGGCGCAGCGCCCGCTGCCGGGCCGTTCCGCCGGCGAAGTCGGCGTAGGAACGGGTCGACATCTCGTCGTAGCGGCTTGGCATCTGGACGACGGCGCCGGTCGCAAGGTCGTGGAGCGTCAGATCGACGGCGCAGCCGCGGTTGTGGCGCGAGCCCTTGGCCGGATCGGCGACGAAGACGCGGCTGGCCGGCGGCGTCGCCTCCCAGAACATCCAGGTGACGAACCATGGGCGATAGGCGTCGTGGATCGTCAGGCCATAGCCTTGCGTCGCCAGCGCCTTGGCGGCGCGACCCAACGCCTGGGCGGCCGGACGCTGGAGCCAGGCGGCCGAACGTTCGTAGAGCTTCAGCCCCATGAAGTTGTCGCGGCCGGCGTAGCGGATGTCGAAGGCGATCGTCGGGTCGATCGTGGCCAGATCGACGAGATCGGCCTGCAGGAACTGGCCGCTCTCCTTCGGCGGCGTCGCGGCAAGCGCCCGAGCGCGAAGGGCCTTGGGATCGGCGCGGACGGCGCGGCGGATGCCGGCCTGGACCTCGGCCCCGAAGTCGCGGCGAGGCAGGACGGCGCCGTCCCTGCGGATCCCTCGGGCCGTGACCAGCAGTTCGCCGCCGCCCTCGACGGCGTAGCGGCCCGCCCCCAGCGGCGACAGCCGCCGGGCCGGCTGGCCATGGTCGAAGAGACCGAGGCCGCCGTCGTCGGCCTCGAAGACCGTCACCGGCGCCTCGGGAACGCCGTACTGGCCGATCAGGGCTAGGTCGACGGCGGCCAGGGCCAAGCCGGGCGAGAGCCCCGAAGCCAGCATGCCGGCGGCGATCGTCCTGCGCGTCTGGCCCATCGCCGCCCCCTGCCCGCTACTTCATGGTCGGGATGACGAAGGCGCTGTCCTCGACGTCGCCTTCCGGCCAGCGCGCCGTGACCGTCTTGACCTTGGTATAGAACTTCACGCCCTCGACGCCGTGCTGGTTGGTGTCGCCAAACGCGCTGCGCTTCCAGCCGCCGAAGGTGTGATAGGCCACCGGCACCGGGATCGGCACGTTGATGCCGACCATGCCGACGTTCACACGCTGGGCGAACTCGCGGGCGGCGCGGCCGTTTCGGGTGAAGATGGCGACGCCGTTGCCGTACTGGTGCTCGGACGGCAGGGCGATGGCCTCCTCGAAGCTTTCGGCGCGGACCATCTGGAGAACGGGACCGAAGATTTCCTCCTGGTAGGTCTTCATGCCCTTCTTGACGCCGTCGAACAGCGACGGGCCGATGAAGAAGCCCTTCTCGAAGCCTTGAAGCGAGAAGTCGCGGCCGTCGACCACCAGTTCCGCGCCCTCGTCGACGCCGATCTGGATGTAGTCGGCGATCTTGGCGCGGTGCTGGGCGCTGACCACAGGGCCGTAGTGGGCGGCCAGGTCGGTGGAGATCCCGACCTGCAGGGTCTCGATCTCGGCGACCAGGCGCTCGCGCAGCTCGTCGGCGGTCTTCTGGCCGACCGGGACGACGACCGGCAGGGCCATGCAGCGCTCGCCAGCGGAACCGAAGGCCGCGCCGGAGAGGTCTTTCACGACCTGGTCGAGGTCGGCGTCGGGCAGGACGATGCCGTGGTTCTTGGCGCCGCCCATGGCCTGGACGCGTTTTCCGTGCGCCGTGCCGGTCTGGTAGACGTAGTGGGCGATGTCGGAGCTGCCGACGAAGCTGACGGCCTTGATCTCCGGATGGGTCAGGATGGCGTCGACGGCGCTCTTGTCGCCATGGATCACATTCAGCACGCCCTCGGGCGCGCCGGCCTCCATCATCAGCTCGGCGAGCTTCACCGGAACCGTGGGATCCTTCTCCGACGGCTTGAGGATGAAGGTGTTGCCGACGGCGATGGCGACGCCGAACATCCACATCGGGATCATGGCCGGGAAGTTGAACGGGGTGATGCCCGCGACGACGCCCAGCGGCTGGCGCATCGAATAGACGTCGATGCCGGGACCCGCGCCTTCGGTGTATTCGCCCTTGAGGATGTGGGGGATGCCGCAGGCGAACTCGATGACCTCGAGGCCGCGCTGGATGTCGCCCTTGCTGTCGGCGATGACCTTGCCGTGCTCGGACGACAGGATCTCGGCCAGCGAATTCATGTCGCGCTCGATCAGGCGCTTGAACTCGAACATCACCCGGGCGCGGCGCTGCGGGTTGGTGGCGGCCCAGCCGATCTGCGCTTTCGCAGCGGCCTGGACGGCGGCGTCGATCTCGGCGTCGCTGGCGACCTGGACGCGGGCCTGGACCTCGCCGGTGTTGGGATTGAAGACGTCGCCGTAGCGCCCCGAGGCGCCGATGAGGGCTTGGCCGTTCACGAAATGGGCGATGTCTCGCATGATGCGCTCCCTAACGCTGTTTTTCGGCGTCAATAGCATCCGAGAAACGGCGCGTATCCTGGAAAATCTGACCCTGGATCCCTTCGGGTTCCAGGGCAGACATTTAGCGCGCGCCCGGGCGGGTTAGCCGCCTACACCTAACCCTGGCGCGCTTTGCCTATTCAGCGTCTACGTGGACCCGGCGGAACCGGCCCTGGAGATAGACCAGCGGCTCATGGTCGGGGTCGTAGCGCAGCTTGACCACGCGGCCGACATAGACCCGGTGGTCGCCGGCGTCGAAGACGTGGTGGGTCTCGCACTCGAAATTGGCCATGCAGCCCGGCAGGATCGGCACGCCGGTGCGCCAGGTCTCGGTGTCGATGCCGGCGAAGCGATCGACGCCCTTCTGGACGAACTGGCGGGCCAGGGCCTGGTGGTCGGCGTGCAGCACGTTGACGGCGAAGCGTCCGGCCGCGTCCAGCGCCGGCAGGCTGGACGACTTCAGGTCGACGCAGACCAGGGCCAGCGGCGGATCCAGCGAAACCGACGTGAAGGAATTGGCGGTCAGGCCGACGCGGCGGCCATCCTCGGCCAAGGTCGTGATGACCGTGACGCCGGTGGTGAAACACCCGAAAGCGTTGCGCAGGGCGCGAGCGTCGTGTTCGCCGCCTTCCCCAAGTTCAATCGTGACTGCCTGACTCATCGTGACCAAGCTGTGAGGCAAAGGCGAGCCACGGGCAAGGGCGCGATCCCGCCCCGAAGACGTCACGGCGCTCTAATGAAGTTTTTGCTTACTTGCTGATCACCCGCGTTCGCGCGCTGGCGACCTTGGAGGACGCGAGAAGACGGCCAGGAACGCCCTGGCCGCCTCCCCGTCTCGCCGCCCCGTGGAGACGGCAAGTTCGAAGCGCCTAGTATTTCACTTTCAGGCGCGCGTACCAGAAGCCGCCGTTCATGCCGAACGGGCCGCCCGAGCGCGGGTAGATCTGACCGTCGGCCGTGCTGCCGGTGATGGCGTAGATCGGGTTGGCCGTGGTCGGGGCCAGCTTGTCCGGATATTCGTCGAACAGGTTATTGGCCCCGACGGTGAGCGTGTACTTCTCCGCGACCGTATAGCTGATGTCGAGGTCGGCGGTGACCTTCGCGCCGAACGTCTGGCCGGGATAGTCCTGGTTGGTGCTCCACTTGCTGTAGTAGTTGCCCCGGGCGTTGATCAGGAAGCCGGCGATCTCGTAGCTGGCCGAGACATTGGCGCGGTGCTTGGGCGTGATGTTCTCGATGTCGTAGATCCGGTCGGCGCCGATGGCTACGGGGTCGGACTTGGTGACCTCGCTCTTGTTGTAGCTGTAGGCCAGGGTAAGGCTCAGCGGGTTGTCCAGCAGCTCGGTGCGATAGCTGGCGACGGCGTCGATCCCCTTGGTCTCGGTGTCGAAGCCGTTGGTGAAATAGGCCACGGCGCCGCCGACGCCGACCGCGGCGAGCGCGGGCTGGGCGACGATGTCGGCCGCGGTGACATCGAAGGTGCTGGTGATGCTGATGCGGTCCTTCACCTTGATGAAGTAGCCGTCGACCGTGAGGGTGAAGTTGCTCATCGGGTTGAAGATGAACCCGACGCCGTAGTTGGTGGACTCTTCAGGCGTCAGGGTCTTGGCGCCGAAATACTGGGCGATGGCGCTGGTCACCGGATAGGTGCCGGTCTGGACCTGCTCGCCGCCAGGAGCGAAGGCCGTCGTCAGGATCTCGGTGTTGCTCTGCCCAGGCGACGGGGCGTGGAAGCCGGTGCCGACGGTGCCGCGCACCGAGAACATCCCGGAGAACCGATAGAGGGCGTTGACCTTGCCCACCACGGTGTCGCCGAAGGTGTCGTAGTCCTCGTAGCGCCCGGCGACGCCGACCGTGAAGGCTTCGGTGACGTCGGTCTCGGCGCCCAGATAGACGCCGTAGTTGCTCTGGGTCGAGGTCTTGGCCGAGGCCGGGCTGGTGCCGCCATAGCCGCTGGCGCCGGGCGACTGCGAGGCCGTCTCGGGATTGCCGCCCACGATCGAGCGCGTGTAGACGCCGGGCGAGACCTGCACGTACAGCGGCTGCACGGCGTAGGGGCCCGCGGCGTAGGACTGCAGGTCGCCGGCGGTGGCTTCATACTCCTCGTGCCGGAACTCGGCGCCGCCCGACAGGGTGACCGGGCTCGCGAACCCGACTTCAAGCGGATAGGTCAGGTCGAGGTTCAGGTTGGTTTCGCGCTGGATCAGCTTGCCGAACTTGAACGACGTCTGGCTGGCCGGACCGAAGGAGGCGTTGAGCGACTTGGTCATCGCTAGGTCGAGCGAGTTTTTCGCCACGGTCGCCGAGAGATCGTAGGTCAGGCCGCTGTCAGCCTTACCCTTGACGCCCATCGTGCCGTAGAACTGTTCGACCTCGCCCTGGAAGCGCGGGGTGAAGCCCGCCGGATAGATGGACGTGAAGCTGAAGGTGTTGCCGTCCTTGACGAAGCCGCCCGTGGGACAGGTGGCGTTGCCGGTCGGGCAAGGCGTCAGATAGATCGGGGCGAAGGAACCGTTGCGGCCGGGCGAGCCGGTGGCCGGCGTGCCGGTGCCGTTATTGACCGCCAGCGGCGTCGGGGCCGAGATCGGTGAGCGATAGTTGAAGCTCTGATCGGCCTCGCGATGCCCGACATTGGCCGTCAGATAGATGCTGGTGTTGTCGTTGACGTCGTAGGCGGAGTTGACGAACACCTTGTAGCCGTTGGTCGGCGACGAGCCCCAGATCTGCGCCGGGCCGGGATAGTTGGGCAGCTGGTTGGCCAGGGTGGGATTGTTGGCCGCGAAGACGGCCGCGATGGGCCGCGTGGCGCCGCGGCTGGTCTCGCCGTCGTCGAAATACTCGGCCGACACGTTGACGAAACCGGCGTCGAACAGCTTGAAGCCGCCGTTGACCGCGAACTGATAGCTCTCGCCGTCGCCGGCATAGGTCTGGCCGTAGCGCGCCTGGGCCTCGAAGCCGCTGTCGGCGTCGCGCAGGCCGTAGTTGATGACGCCGCCGATGGCGTCGGAACCGTATTGGGCGGTCGCGCCGTCGCGCAGGATCTGCAGGCTCTTGACGGCGATCGACGGGATCATCGACAGGTCGACGGCCTGCGCGCCCAGCGACAGGGCCGTATCGCCGCCCGTGACGACCTGGACCAGGGCGGAGCGGTTGTAGCGCTTGCCGTTGATCATCACGAGCACCTGGTCGGCGCCGAGGCCGCGCAGGGACGGCGCGCGCACGAAGGTCGAGGCGTCGGAGATGGTGTTCTGCGGGACGTAGAACGACGGGACGAGGTTCTTGACGACGTCCAGCATGTCGGCGGCCGGCTGGCGGGCAAGCTCTTCGCCGCCGAAGACATCGATCGGAGACGGCGAGTCCACCACCGACCGGTCGGTTCTGCGCGTGCCGAGGACGATGACCGTATCGACCTCGGTCACGGCCGGCTCAGCCGGTTCGGCCGCTAGATCGGCCGCATTGGCCAGGCTTGCGTACGCCAAGGTCAGAGAAAACGCTGAAATACCCGAAAGCAAAATAGTCCGTGAGCACTTAGTCATGCATACCCCCTCGTGGCGCTATGCGCGCGCGTTTGCTTTCTCCGTGGTGCTTCCCGGTTCGAGTGTTCTTATTTGATAATAAAAGTCGGGCGATACATTCGAAGAATGTCGCCGCTGAAACAGTTCGTCAGGCTTGCAACTTGCGCAATAGCTCCCGCCGTCCTCGGGGCGTAACGGGGCCTTCAGGCGCGTCGGCGCCCCTTTGCACGGCGCCCGCCATGATTTTTTGCAGCGCGATGATCATGATTGCGGCGCCAACGAGCAGCCGACGCCAGCTTCAACCCCAGGAGGAGTCGGCCGAGCGCGTCACACGACGGTCAGCCGAACGGGAGCGCGATCGGAGCGCGCCGCCGGGGTCTGTCGGTGCGTAGGGCCTGGGCCGCGCCTAGGCGTGCTCGACCAGCACGCCGGGCCGGGCGGCGTCGAGGCCGAAGGTCACCGGCAGGTGGCGCACGTGCGGGGTCTGCAGGTTCAGCGCCTTGGCGCCGCGGGCGATGGCCAGCTTGCCAAGCGCGGTGGGGCCAAAGCCCGCCTGGACCTTGGGACGGGCGCCCAGCCGGCGGCGCAGCACGCCGTTGGCGTAGATGACATTGGCGCGCATCAGGGCCGGCGGGGTCATGAATTCGATCGAGATCGAGACGTTCAGCATCGGGCCGTTCTCGATCCGGTGCGGGGCGTTCTGCTTCCAGGTGACCATGGAGCCGGGCGTCAGCTCGACGGCCTGGGCGCCGGCGTCCCACGCGGGCTCGAAGGCGAACTGCTCGGCGGTCTCGCGCAGCACGATCTTCTCCAGGGCCAATTCGCCGACGTAAGGATCGGCGACCGGATAGACCCAGACCTTCTTGACGCCCCGGATCTGCCACAGCGACACCAGCGGCACGTCGAGATGGTAGAAGACCTGGGCGTTGGCGCTGCTGATCAACATGCCGAGATCGCGCTTGAAGGTCTTGAGGCCCGGGACCTCCCTCTCCTTCTCGGCGAAGATCTCGTCGCAGAGGGCGGCGTATTCGGGGACGTGGTCGTTGGTGTGGCGCAGGTTCAGCCAGATGCGGCCGGCCTTGGCGGCCTCCAGCAGCTGGTCGCCCGAGAGGTTGCCCGCCGAGCCCTTGCGCCAGGTGGTCCAGGCCCTGGGATCCTCGCCCATGGTGAAGACGCCCAGCAGCTCGCGCGGATAGCGGTCGAGCAGGCGCGCCAGGCCTTCGTCGTCGAACATCGGCCGCTCGTGCAGGCCGTGCTTGAAGACCAGGTTCTCGCGGCCGAAGGCCTTGGCCTTTTCCGGGGTCCAGTCGTGGATGATGGTCATGACGCCAGCCTCACGCCGAGTGTCCATAGAAGTGGATCTTGAAGGGGCCCCACCACAGGGTCTTGCCGAGGCCCCGGGCGGCGCGGTCGAGCCATTCGGCCCGGTCGCCAGCGCGGGTCAGCCACTTGAAGCCGGCCACGGCACCGAACAGGGCGGCCTGGACGACACCGACGACCATCCAGCGGGCGACGCCCGCCCGATCCGGCGGCACGGCGGCGGCGCAGTGGGCCGAGGGACCCTGGCCGTAGGCGAAGGCGCGGCGGATCGTGTAGTCGAGGGTCAGGCGCTCGGGCAGAGGGTCTTCCCAGACCCACGCCTGCGGCTCCCAGGCGAAGACCGCGCCGGCCGCCTGCATGTGGCCAAACAGCATGTCGTCCTCGCCGCCGATATGGTTGCGCTCGACGGCGAAGGGCGCGAGCGGATCAGGCAGGCTGGAGCGCTTCAGCAGGCTGTCGCCGCAGCCGTAATAGTGGTCGATGACGCCGGCCTGATCCGGGCCAAGGCGCGAGAAGAACCGCTCCAGATAGTCGCGATGAGCGGCGCCCTCCGGCGCGCGTCCGCGGACGGGTCCGAAGACGACATCGGCGGCATAGCGGTCCTGAGCCGCCAGAAGCGCGGCCAGCCAGCCGGCCGGGGCCTCCTCGTCGTCGTCGAGGAAGGCGATGAACTCGCCCGACGCCTTTGTCATGCCGGCGTTGCGGGCGTTGGCGACGCCGGCGCGGGGCTCGTGCACGTAGTGGACGGGGAACGGCGCTTGCGCGGCCAGAGCCTCCGCGACCGGTTGGGCCGAGGGCGTCTGGTCGTTGTCGACGATCACGAGCTCGAGTTCCGAGTGATCCACCCCGGCCTGGGCCAGGACCGAGCGGGCCGCGACGGTGAGGCCGCCGGGCCGACGCTGGGTCGGGATCATGATCGTCACGCGCGCCATCAGATCTCCATCGTCGCGTTGCGGCGGCGGCCCTGGGAGGCGACGGCGTCGACCAGCCCCTTCACGCGCCCGCCCATCGTAAGCTCGGTGCTGGCGATGATGTCCATGCGCCGGCGCAGGCGCGCAACCGGTCCCTGGCCGTTGGCGCCGGCCAGAGCCCAGACGCCTTCCACCGAGTGGGCGACGCGGCCGGCCATGCTGGCCGAGGTGATCGCCCCGTCGGCGATCAGGGTCTGGGTCAGGCCGTAGGAGTGCTTGTAGTGGTCGGAGCCTGGACCAAGGTCGTAGCGCGACAGGCCCTGCTCCGGCATGGCCGCGATGGCCCGGGGAAAGAAGATCTGGCCCGGCGACCAGGCGGCGAAGGCCGGATTGGTCGAGGCGATCCACGGATGGTAGGTCGCGCCCCGGCGCACCCCGAAGTGGCCGGCCACCAGCTGGCCGCCGGCGTAGAGGTTGATCATCAGCCCCCGGAAGTCGCCCTCGCGGGTCTCGAACAGGGTCTGGAACAGGTCGCGCGTCCATTGCGGGCGCAGGAAATCGTGCACGCCTGTGCGCTCGATCTGCTCGCGCTTCCAGGCGATCAGCTGGTCGAACGACTCCTGGGAGTCGTCGGCGGCCTTCAGCGCCACCTGCCCCATCTCGCGCTCGAGCTTGTTGTCCAGGCGGCGGTAGTTCTTGATCTTCTTGGGGCTGCCCGAGCGGACGGCCTCCAGATAGGCCTCGACGTCCTCGCCGATGTCGATGACGTAGGCGGCGGTCGTCGGCTCGGCGGCGAAGGCGTGGGCCGGATCGACAAGGCCGGTGTAGCGGAACACGGCGAGATCGGCGGCGCGCAGCACCTGGGCCGCGTCGATCTCGACGCCGGGCTTGGCGATCAGGCCATGATAGTCGGACAGCGGCGCGCCGATCGGGCGGGCCATGCCGCCGGGGCGGCGATGGTGCGGCAGGAAGCCGATGGTCTCGCCCTCGCGACGGATCACCGCCACCCGCGCGTCCTCGCGCACCCGGCCGACGGCCTGGGTGAAGTCAGGACCCAACAGCGGGCTGGCCAGGGCCGGATCGGCCGCGGCGAAGGCTCGCCACAGGGCCACGTCCGCCTGGGCCATGTCGGCGGGGTGCAGGGTCTCGACTTGCAGCATGTCCACCTGTCCTAATCCGGCTCGGCTAAGGAATGATGGAAACAATTCTGCAACCTCGGGGCCAACCTCAGGATACGAAGGTCGCGCCCAGGATGCGTTCGAGCCAGACCTTATCGGTCTCGTCGAAGGCGGCGGGGCGGTCGGAATCCACGTCGAAGACGGCCAGCAGGCGGCCTTGCCCGTCGAACACCGGCACGACGATCTCGCTGGCCGAGCGGGCGTCGCAGGCGATGTGGCCCGGGAAGGCGTGGACGTCGGCGACCAGCTGGGTCTGGCCGGTTTCGGCGGCCGCGCCGCAGACGCCGCGGCCGAAGGCGATGCGCAGGCAGCCCAGCGTGCCCTGGTAGGGGCCGACGACCAGTTCGCGCTCCTTGGCCGGATCGACGACGTAGAAGCCGGTCCAGAAATAGTGGTCGAAGCTGTTGGCCAGCATCGAGGCCACCGTGGCCATGCGGGCCGTCACGTTGCCTTCGCCGTCGAGCACCGAGGCGATCTCGTCGGCCACCTCGGCGTAGCGGGCGGCCTTGTCGGCGGAGAGGGTCTTGTCGTTGAAAGCTTCAGCCATGGTCCGGATATAGCGTGATCGTGCGCGGAAGCGAGCCCCCGCGCACGGCGTTTTCCCCAAGCTTCACCGTCCCGTTCCGGGCACGGCCCGGAATGGCACAGCTCCTAGAATTCCTCCCAGTCGCCGGGGCGCGACTGCGGGGCCACCTTCAGGGCGTTGGCGCCCTGGACGTAGCGTTCGCGGAAGGCCTCGCGGCGCGGGGCGGCCGGCTGGCGCGGCGGCGCGCGCAGTTCGCGGACCTCGGCGCCGACCTGGAAGCGGCCGATCAGGCGTTCGAGTTCGGCGGCCTCGCTGGACAGGGCGTGGCTGGCGGCGGTCGACTGCTCGACCATGGCCGCGTTCTGCTGGGTGACCTGGTCCATCTGATTGACGGCGGTGTTGACCTCGGCCAGGCCGATGGCCTGCTCCTTGGCCGACGAGGCGATCTCGCCGACCAGGGCGTTGATCTCGGAGACCTGCTCCATGATCTGCTGCAGCGTCTCGCCGGTCTCGCCGACCAGGCGCACGCCCTTGCCGACTTCGTCGGTGGAGGCGCGGATCAGGCCCTTGATCTCCTTGGCGGCGTCGGCCGAGCGCTGGGCCAGGGCCCGTACTTCCTGGGCGACGACCGCGAAACCACGTCCCGCCTCGCCGGCCCGCGCGGCTTCGACGCCGGCGTTCAGCGCCAAAAGGTTGGTCTGGAAGGCGATCTCGTCGATGACGCCGATGATCTGGGTGATCGACTGCGACGACTTCTCGATGCCGCCCATGGCCTGGACGGCCTCGGTGACGACCTTGCCGCTCTTCTCGGCGTTGGCCTTGGCGCTCTCGGTCAGCTGTCGGGCGCGCTCGGCGCCGTCAGAGCTCTTCTTCACCGTGGCGGTGATCTGGTCGAGGGCGGCGGCGGTCTGCTCCAGGCCGGCGGCCTGACGTTCGGTGCGCTGGGCCAGGTCGTCGGAGGCGTGGCTGATCTCGGCGCAGCCGGTGCGGATGCTCTGGGCGGCCGACAGGATGCCGGCCATGGTCTGCTGCAGGCTCTCGACGGCGGCGTTGAAGTCGCGCGGCATCTTGCGGGCGTCGCCGGCGAAGCCGTCCTCGCGCATGCGCCAGATCAGGTCGCCGTCGGCCAGCTTCTCCATGCCTTCGCCGAGGGTGGCGACGGCGGCGGCCTGGGCCTTGGCGAAGGCCTCGGCTTCTTCGGCGTGGCGTTGGCGCTCGATCTCGGCGGCGGCGCGTTCGGCCTCCTGCTCGGCGCGGCGGCGCTGGCCGTCGGCGAGATCGTGGCGGAAGCCGTCGAGGGCGCGGGCGATGGCGCCGATCTCGTCGCCGCCGGTCACGCCGGGCACCGGCTGGTCGTAGCGACCGGCGCTCAGGGCGTCGACCGACTGGGTCAGGCCCGACAGCGGCTTGCGCACCAGGCTGGCGCTGGCCAGGAACAGGGCCAGCAGCACGGCGCCGGTGATCACCACGCCGCCGACCAGCAGGATCATGGCCAGGCGGTCGGCCGGACCGGTGATGGCCGAGCGCGGCACGTCCATGACCAGCGCCCAGGTGGTGTTCAGTTCGGGAATGGCGATGGGGCGGACCATCCGCTCCATCTCCTCGTCGCCGACCCTGACGCCGCTGAACAGCGCCGCCTCGCCGCCGCTCAGGGCGGCCTTGACCTTGTCGGCGCCTTCGTCGGCATAGGCCGTGGTGCGCTTGTCGGCGTCGGGGTGGGCCACCCACTTGCCGGCCGCCGACAGCAGCATGACGCGGCCGCCGCCCAGGGGCTTCAGCTGCTCCAGGCGCTTGGAGACGCCGTCCAGCGACAGGTCGACGCCGGTGGCGCCGAGGAACTGGCCGCCGATCATCGCCGGATAGACCACCGAGGTCATCAGCTCGGTCTTGCCGGCGACGGTGTAGGGATAGGGCTCCAGCAGCGCGGCCTTATGGGTGTCGCGCGGGATCGTGTAGTAGGGCTGGCTGTATTCGTTGCCCTCGTTGAGGGGCTGGAACACCACCTTGCCGTCGGCGTGCACCCAGTACGGGGTGAAGCTGCCGTCGGGATTGGCGCCCATCTCGGTCTGGCCGGCGAACTCGGCGTCGCGGCCGTCCAGGGCGTTGGGCGCGGCCATGAACCAGCTGCCCATGACGATGGGCGTGGCGTCGGCCTGGGGCCGCAGCATCTCGATATAGGTCTTGCGGTCGCGCAGGCCGGCCGAGTGGGCGGCGGCGATCGCGCCGGCGGTCGAGCGCGAGGTGGCCTCGACCCGGCCGATCTCGGTGCGGATCTGCTCGATGGCGTCGTCGGCAACGGCGTCGGCGTAGCGGTGCGTCAGCCCCGCCACGATGCCGGAGGTGTGCATCGACACCGCCACGGCGGCCGCGATCAGCAGAAGCCCGATGGCCAGACCCGCCACCGTCACCAGCTTCCACGCGATGGTCAGCCGACCGAACGCCTTCATAAAAGAATCTCCACAGCCCGAGCCTTAAGCTTGGTTGTGGCGCTCGATTCCTAACGGCGCTTTAACCGAGATTAACCTGCGACAATCTGGCGCCCCGACTGCCGCCAAACCGTCAACCGCGCTGGCCCAGATCGTAGAAACGCGGATCCCCTTCGGCATACTCGTCGCCGTAGAAGGTCGCACTCTTCTGCCCTGGCAACAGGATCGGCCTGACGCATCGTCCCAGCATGATCGAGCGCACCGCGTCCACGAAGGTTTCTCCCTCGAACCACGGGGTCTCCATCAAGCCGCTCGCCCCAAAGCATCGCCCAGACGCTCCGATGTAGAGAACCGCATGCTCCCCATGCGTCCTGGCGATCGCGACAAGGTGCTCGCCCGCCATGCGCGCGACCTCGCGAATCTGAGGCAGAAGCTCAGTCTTGCCGGTAAAGACGATATCGCCTGCTGCGCATTCGACACCCGATTTCACCTCTCCGACCCGCAGGCCTGAAAGGGTTTGGAGGATTTCGATGGCGGGGTGGTCCGCCGGCGCAGCGATCTTCACCTCTGCGTACCGGCCAGGCCGCCACCCAGCCCTTGTGAAGGCCTCCGTCAGGTCGGACGGTAGGTCATCCACCGGCCTACCCCTTCGCCAGCTTGACCAGCTGGACCAGGATCTTCTCGGCCGCGTCCAGGCGCTGAGCCGGCGTATCCCATTCGCCCTTCACGACGACCTTCTGGTCGGGACGAGCCTTCCAGATCAGGTTGTTCTTGCCGATGAACTGCATCAGCGGCAGCGGGTTGGCGAACTCGTCGTTGCGGAAGCTGAGCACCGCGCCCTTGGGGCCGACGTCGATCTTGGCGACATTGGCTTCGCGGCACATGCCCTTGATGCCGACGACCTTGAGCAGGGAGTCGGTCTCGGGCGGCAGCGGGCCGAACCGGTCGATCATCTCGGCGGCCAGGGCCTCGCGGTCGGCGGCCTTTTCGGCTTCCGACAGGCGGCGGTAGAGCGACAGGCGCACATTGAGATCGGGCACGTAGTCGTCGGGGATCATCACGGCCGCGCCGGTGTTGATCTGCGGCGACCAGGCGCGGTCCTCCAGCAGGGCCTCGGCGCCCTGGCGTTCGCGCAGGGCCGCCACGGCGTCCTCCAGCATCTGCTGGTAGAGCTCGACGCCGATCTCCTTGATGTGGCCGCTCTGCTCGTCGCCGAGCAGGTTGCCGCCGCCGCGGATGTCCAGGTCGTGGCTGGCCAGCTGGAAGCCGGCGCCCAGGCTGTCGAGCGACTGCAGCACCTTCAGGCGCTTCTCGGCCGACAGGGTGATCTGCTTCTCGGCCGGCGTCGTCAGATAGGCGTAGGCGCGGGCCTTGGAGCGGCCGACGCGCCCACGGATCTGGTAGAGCTGGGCCAGGCCGAACATGTCGGCGCGGTGCACCACGAGGGTGTTGGCCGAGGGGATGTCGAGCCCGCTCTCGACGATCGTCGTGGCGAGCAGCACGTCGTACTGGCCCTCGTAGAAGGCGGTCATCACCTCCTCGAGCTGGGTGGCGCTCATCTGGCCGTGGCCGACGACGTACTTGATCTCCGGCACCTGGGTGCGGAGGAACTTCTCGATGTCCTCCAGGTCCTTCAGGCGCGGCACGACGTAATAGGCCTGGCCGCCGCGATACTTCTCGCGCAGCAGGGCCTCGCGCACGGTGACGGCGTCGAAGGGCGTGATGTAGGTGCGCACCGCCAGGCGATCGACCGGCGGCGTGGCGATGATCGACATCTCCCGGATGCCCGACAGCGCCATCTGCAGCGTACGCGGAATGGGCGTGGCGGTCAGGGTCAGCATGTGCACGTCGGCGCGAAGCTCCTTGAGCTTCTCCTTGTGCTTGACCCCGAAGTGCTGCTCCTCGTCGACGATGACGAGGCCCAGGTCCTTGAAGGCGACCTGCTTGCTGAGCACGGCGTGGGTGCCGACCACGATCTCCAGCTGGCCGTTGGCCAGACCCTCGCGGGTGTCGGCGGCTTCCTTGCCGGTGACCAGGCGCGACAGGCGGGTGACCTTGATCGGCCAGCCCTGGAAGCGCTCCTTGAAGGTCTTGTAGTGCTGGCGGGCCAGCAGCGTCGTCGGGCAGACGATGGCCACCTGCTTGCCGCTCATCGCCACCACGAAGGCGGCGCGCAGGGCGACTTCCGTCTTGCCGAAGCCGACGTCGCCGCAGATCAGGCGGTCCATCGGCTTGCCCGAGGCCAGGTCTTCCAGCACGTCGTGGATGGCGTTGAGCTGGTCGTCCGTCTCCTCGTAGGGGAAGCGGGCGCAGAATTCGTCGAACACGCCTGACGGCGGATCGGTCTCTTCCACCGACTTCAGCGAGCGGGCGGCGGCGATCTGGATCAGGCCCTCGGCCATGATCCGCAGGCGTTCCTTGGCCTTGGCCTTGCGGCCCTGCCAGGCCGCGCCGCCCAGCTTGTCGAGCTGGACGTTCTCGCCGTCGGCGCCGTAGCGGGTCAAAAGGTCGATGTTCTCGACCGGCAGGTAGAGCTTGGCCTCGCCGCCGTACATCAGGTCGAGGCAGTCGTGCGGCGCGCCCTGGACGTCGAGGGTCTTGAGGCCCTCGTAGCGGCCGATGCCGTGGTCGATGTGGACGACGAGGTCGCCGGGCGTCAGGGCGCTGGCTTCGGCCAGGAAGTTGGCGGCGCGGCGCTTCTTGCGCGGGCGGGCCAGACGATCGCCGAGGATGTCGGTCTCGGAGATGACGGCCAGGCTGTCGGTCTCGAAGCCGGCGTCGAGCGGCAGGACGACGCGCTGGGGGACCTTGGGGTCGTTGGCCTTGGCCGCCTGCCAGTAGCCGGCATAGGGGATCTTCTTGAGGCCGTGGTCGGCCAGCATCGTGCCCAGACGCTCGGATGAGCCTTCGGACCACGAGGCGAAGAGGACGCGTTTCCCCTCCCCGGCCAGCTTTTTGGCGTGGTCGGCGGTGGCCTCGAACAGGTTGACGCTGTCCTGGGCGCGCTCGGCGGCGAAGGTCCGGCCATGCTTGGCGCCCATGTCGACGACGTCGAGCCCCTGGGGCTGGAACGGCGTGAACTGGCGGTGCGGGCGGTCGGCGACCGCCTCGTCCCATTCCTTGGCGGTCAGGTAGAGGGCGTGCGGCTCCAGCGGGCGGTAGGCCGACTTGCGGTCGGCGGCGGCGCGGGCGTCATAGGCGTCGGCGATCATCGCCAGGCGCTCGTCGCGGGCCTCGGCCGTCTGGTGGTCGACGCCGACCAGGGTTCCGGCCGGCAGATAGTCGAAGATCGTCGCCATCCGCTCGTAGAACAGCGGCAGCCAGTGTTCCATGCCGGCGCGGCGGCCGCCGTCGCTGACCGCGGCGTAGAGCGCATCATCGCCCGGCGCGCCGAACAGGCGCACGTAGGAGCCGCGGAAGCGCGAGATGGCGTCGGCGTCGAGCAGGGCCTCGCTGACTGGCAAGAGCTCGATCGACTTCAGCTGCTTGGTCGAGCGCTGGGTCTCCGGATCGAAGGCGCGGATGCTCTCCAGGGTGTCGCCGAACAGGTCGAGACGCACGGGCTCTTCGGCGGCCGGCGGATAGACGTCGATGACGCCGCCACGGATGGCGAACTCGCCGCGCTCGGAGACGGTGGAGGCGCGGACATAGCCGTTGACGGCGAAGTAGCGCTCAAGGTCCTTGATATCGACCGACTGGCCGACCTTGGCGCCGTAGCTGGCGCGCAGCAGCACTTCCCTGGTCGGCACGCGCTGCAGGAGCGCGGGCGCGGCGACGACCAGCATGGCCGCCTTGCCCTCGCCAAGGCCGTTGGCGAGGCGATGCAGGGTGCACATGCGGGTGGCGGCGACCCCGGCCGACGGACCGATGCGGTCATAGGGCAGGCAGTCCCACGAGGGCAGCAGCACCGCCTCGATCTCGGGGGCGAAGAACTTCAGCGCGTCGATGAAGGCGCTGGCCCGGGCGGTGTCGCGGGCCACGAACACGGTCAGGCCGCCGCGGGCGCGGGCGATGTCGGCCATCGCCAGGGCGTCGAAGCCCTCGGGCGCGCCGGCCAGGGTCAGGCCGCCGGCGGCCTTGGCGATCTGTTTGGCGTCGTAGGCCATGCTGCTCTTCAAGTATGGGCGAGGAACAACCCGCCGAGATGCAAAGGGTTCAGGCGCCGTCGCCGACAGGCCGCGAGGTGTGGGCCTCGAAGCGGAACTTGCGGATCATGGCCATGATCTCGGTCTCGAAGGCCTCGGGCGTGGCCTCCTGGCCGACGATCCAGGCGTAGATCTCGCGATCGGACTGTTCGAGCAGGGTTTCCAGCACGTCGAGCTGGTCGGGGGTCAGGGTCGGGCCAAGCGTATCCGCGAACGGCCCCAGAATGAGGTCCGCTTCACGGAAGCCGCGATGCCAGGCCCGGAACTTCAGCCGCCGAAGGCGGGCGTCGTGATCGATGGTCATGCGGCCGCCGATATAGAGCGCGCCGCCGCCGGGCGCCAGCTTTGCGGCGTCGATTGACCGCGCCTGCTGACGGCTTTAGGCGCGAGGGCATGGCTTCCTTGATGATCCAGGGCTGCGGCTCCGACGTCGGCAAATCGACCCTGGTGGCGGGGCTGTGTCGACTTTTCGCCAATCGCGGCCTGGTGGTGCGGCCGTTCAAGCCGCAGAACATGTCCAACAACGCGGCCGTCACGGCCGACGGCGGCGAGATCGGGCGGGCCCAGGCGTTGCAGGCGATCGCCTGCCGCACTCCGGCCAGCGTGCACATGAACCCGGTGCTGCTCAAACCCCAGAGCGATGTGGGCGCCCAGGTGGTGGTGCAGGGCCGCGTGGTCGGAAACTACAAGGCCCGGGCCTTCCAGGGGCTGAAGCCGGACCTGCTGGCCACGACGCTGGACAGCTATCGAAGGCTGGCGGCCGAGGCCGATCTCGTGCTGGTCGAGGGCGCGGGCAGTCCGGCCGAGACCAACCTCCGAGCCGGCGACATCGCCAACATGGGCTTCGCACACGCCGCCGACGTGCCGGTGGCGCTGGTCGGCGACATCGACCGGGGGCACGTGATCGCCGCCCTGGCCGGGGCGCACCTGGTGCTCGACGAGGCCGACCGGGCGCGGATCAAGGGTTTCATCATCAACAAGTTCCGGGGCGATCCGGCGTTGTTCGCCGACGGGCGGACCGAGGTCGTCAAGCGGACGGGCTGGCCGGACCTGGGCATGGTCCCCTGGCTGCCGCCGGTGCGGTTCCTGCCGGCCGAGGACGCCGTGGTGCTGGAGCGCGCCGCCGCCCCTGTCGAAGGCCGCCGCGCCAAGGTGGTGGTGCCTATGCTGTCGCGGATCGCCAATTTCGACGACTTCGACCCGCTGCGGAACGATCCGGCGATCGATCTGATCTTCCTGCCGCCCGGCGGGGTGCTGCCGGCGGACGCGGACCTGGTGATCCTGCCGGGGACCAAGGCGACCCTGGCGGACCTGGCCTTCCTGCGCGCCAACGGCTGGGACGTTGACATCCTCGCCCACGCCCGGCGCGGCGGCCGGGTGCTGGGCGTCTGCGGCGGCTACCAGATGCTGGGCCGGACGGTGAGCGATCCGGACGGCGTCGAGGGCGCGCCGGGGGCGGCGGCGGGGCTTGGCCTGCTGGACGTCGAGACCGTGCTGGCCGGCGACAAGACGGTGCGGCCGGTCGCCGGGCGTCTGGCCGACGGAGCGGCCTTCGAGGGCTACGAAATCCATGTCGGCCGCACGACCGGCCCCGGGACCGCGCGGCCGCTGCTGGCCATCGATGGCCACGGCTCGGACGGCGCCGTCTCGGCCGACGGCAGGATCGCCGGCGGCTACGTGCATGGCCTGTTCGACAAGGCCTCGGCGCGAACCGCCCTGCTCGCCCCGCTCGGCGTCGCGACCGACGGCCTCGACCAGTCGGCGCGGGTCGATGCGGCGCTCGACGAGATCGCCGAGATTCTGGAGCGGTCGCTGGACATCAAGGCCATCGCCCGCATCGCAGGCTTGCCCTGATCCGGTTTTCCTGGCCGCGACCTTCGCCGGCGGCCAAACTGCTCGCGACGAATCCGAACCGGGAGCCGACATGCCGCGACGCGCCGTATCCGCCCTGCGCGCCTTCCTGCGCAGCGAAGCCGCCGGCGGGGTGCTGCTGATGATCGCGGCGGCGGCGGCGCTGGTCGTGGCCAACTCGCCGCTGGCGGCCGGCTATTTCCACGCCCTGCACGCCTATCTCGGCCCGCTGTCGGTCGAGCACTGGATCAATGACGGGCTGATGGCGGTGTTCTTCCTGCTGGTGGGCCTGGAGATCAAGCGCGAGGTCGTCGACGGCG
The DNA here is from genome assembly GCF_058807655.1 of Caulobacter sp. GW821-FHT12A07. Lineage (NCBI taxonomy): Bacteria > Pseudomonadati > Pseudomonadota > Alphaproteobacteria > Caulobacterales > Caulobacteraceae > Caulobacter > Caulobacter sp. GW821-FHT12A07. Next base: position 26,310 of record NZ_JBXAQX010000005.1, on the reverse strand, counting down.
AGCTCTCGACCTGGCCGCGCCGCGCCCTGCCCGGCTTCGCGGCCCTGGGCGGGATGGTCGTTCCGGCGCTGGTCTACCTGCTGATCGCCCGCGACGCGCCGGACGTGCGGGCCGGCTGGGCGATCCCGGCGGCGACCGACATCGCCTTCGCGCTAGGGGTGCTGTCGCTGCTGGGACCGCGCGTGCCGGGCGCGCTGAAGATCTTCCTGGCGGCCCTGGCGATCATCGACGACCTGGGCGCCATCCTGATCATCGCGATCTTCTACACCGACCACCTGACCCTGTGGGCGCTGGGCGGCGCGGCCGTCGTGCTGGCCGCGCTCGTCGCGCTGAACCGGCTGAAGGTGACGGCGCTGTGGGCCTATCTGCTGCTGGGCGCTGTGCTGTGGGTGCTGTTCCTCAAGTCGGGGATCCACGCGACGCTGGCCGGCGTGCTGCTGGCCATGACCATTCCGCTGTCGCCCGACCATGGCCGCTCGCCGCTGCACCGGCTGGAGCACGGGCTCAATCCGTGGGTGGCCTATCTGATCGTGCCGGTCTTCGGCTTCGCCAACGCCGGCGTCGCCCTGGGCGGCCTTTCCGCCTCGGCCCTGGCCGCGCCGGCGACGGTGGGCGCGGCGCTGGGCCTCTTTCTGGGCAAGCAGGTCGGCGTCTTCGCCTTCAGCGCCGCCGCCATCGGACTGGGGCTGGCGCGCAAGCCATCGGGCGTGAACTGGGGCCAGCTCTATGGCGTGGCGGCGCTGTGCGGGGTGGGCTTCACCATGAGCCTGTTCATCAACAACCTGGCCTTCGACGCCGAGCTGCTGCGCGAGGAGACCAAGATCGGCGTCTTGGCCGGCTCGCTGGCGTCGGCTCTGCTGGCCTGGCTGATCTTCGCTCTATGCGCCCGCAAGGCTGGCGCGGGGGCGCCGGCGGGTCCACAATGAGCCGACGTCCCGCCGAGAGCATCGCCATGCTGCGCGCCTTCCTCGCCGCCGCCCTGCTGGCCGCGCCGACCGCCGTCCTGCCCGCGACCGCGTGGGCCCAGGCGCCGATCGTCGCCACCGTCGAGGTGACCATCGGTCCGGACCTCGTCGCCAAGGCCGACAAGTTGGGCGCGCGTGAGTTCGATTACCTGACGGCGGACCTGAAAAGGACAGTCGAGCGCCGGCTCAGCGCCCGGGGGGCTCTGTCGCCCGCCGGCGGCCAGCTGAAGCTGATCATCGACGACGCCCAGCCCAACCGCCCGACGCCCAAGCAATTGGGCGACAAGCCCGGCCTGTCGCTGGAAAGCTTCAGTCTGGGCGGCGCGAAGATATCGGGCGAGTACGTGGCCGCCGACGGCGTTCGCTCGCCGATCCGCTACAGCTGGTACGAGAACGACATCCGCCAGGCGGCCTTCAACCTCACCTGGAGCGACGCCGAAACCGCCTTCGAACGCCTGGCCCGCCGGTTGGGCGAAGGAAAACTGGCGCAGGACTAGGATTCGCACAGGTCTCCGTAAAACCCCCGCGAAAGCAGGGGTCCCGGTGAAGAAGGCGCGGATCCGGTCCCCTCGCTTGCCAGACGCCTCGACGCAGCGTCTGATCGCCGTTCAGTGAGGCGCTGCGTAATGCGCCGGGGAGGAAGCATGAGCGCCGCGCCACGACGATCGAACGCCGTCCTGGCGGCCTATGCCTCGCCCACCCTGCCGCTTGCGGGCCTGGGCCTGCCGCTGGTGGTCTACCTGCCTGAGTATTACGTCAGCGAGCTTGGCCTTTCGCTGTCGGTCGTCGGGACAGCCTTCCTGCTGGTGCGATTGGCCGACATCATCCTGGATCCGATCCTGGGCGGCCTGATGGACCGCACGCGGACCCGCTGGGGCCGCTTCCGGCCCTGGCTGATCGCCAGCGCCCCGTTGCTGATGGCGGCGTCCTACGCCCTGTTCATGGCCAAGCCCGGGATCGGACCGGTCTTCCTCTGGGCCTGGCTGATCATCGCCTATGTCGGCTTCTCGATGGCGGTGCTGGCGCAGACGGCCTGGGGGGCGGTGCTGTCGCCTGACTACCAGCAACGCTCACGGATCTATGGGTTCTGGGGCGCGGGCAACGTGATCGGCATGATCCTGGTGCTGCTGCTGCCGCCGCTGATGGCCTTCGCCTTCAAGGGGAACCACGCCTCGGGGATCGCGGCAATGGGCTGGTTCATCATCGTGCTGACGCCGCTGACGGCGCTGCTGGCCAGCGTCGTCGTCGGCGAACCGGCCGCGCCGCCCCACCGCCACGAGGCGGGTCTCAAGCAGTATCTGGGCCTGCTGACACGCCCCAGCGTGCAGAAGCTCTTGGCGGCCGACCTGCTGATGGGTCTGGCGCCGGGCATCGGCGGGGCGCTGTTCTTCTTCTTCTTCGAACGGATCAAGGGGATCCCCAAGGACCAGGCGGGGATCCTGCTGCTGATCTATTTCGTCGCCGCCCTGGCCGGCGCGCCGCTGTGGCCCTGGCTGGCCAAGACCCTGGGCAAGCACACCGCCCTGGCCATCGCCGGGATCATGTACGCCGTCTTCCAAATGGCCGCGATCCTGACGCCCCCGGGCATGAACCTGTTCGGCGTGGCGGTGCTGGTGCTGGCCGGCCTGCCCTATTCGGCCGCGCCGCTGCTGGTGCGCTCGATGATGGCCGACATCGGCGGCGAGGAGCGGCTCAACACCGGCGTCGACCGCACCGGCCTGCTCTACGCCGTCGTCAACGGCACGGTGAAGCTGGGCTTCGCCCTGGCCATCGGCGTCTTCCTGGTGCTGGAGAAGCTCGGCTTCGATCCCAAGGTGCCCAGCGCCCAAGGCGACGCGGCGCTGGTGGCGCTCTACACCGTCGTACCGGCGGCGCTCGGGGTGCTGGTCTGCCTGATCATCGTGCGCTATCCGCTGGACGCCAAACGCCACGCCGAGATCCGCGCCCAACTGGACGCGCGGGACGCGGCCGACGCCGCCACCGCCGCAGACACGAGCCCGCATGACCGCCGCCCCGACCCCAGCCCCGCGTCCTCTGCAGCCGAGTGAGGAGCATCCGCTCTTCACCCTGGTGGAGATCATGGCCCGCCTGCGCGACCCCGACCACGGCTGCCCGTGGGACGTGGAGCAGACCTTCGCGACCATCGCTCCCTACACGGTCGAGGAGGCCTACGAGGTCGCCGACGCCATCGAGCGGAACGACCTGTCGGACCTGAAGGAGGAACTGGGCGACCTGCTGCTGCAGGTGGTGTTCCATTCAAGGATGGCCGAAGAACAGGGCGCGTTCGACCTGGCGGGCGTGGCCCAGTCGATCTCCGACAAGATGATCCGTCGGCACCCGCACGTCTTCGGCGACCACGCCTATGACGATCTGGCCGACCAGAAGGCCGGCTGGGAGGAGCTCAAGGCTCAGGAGCGCAAGGCCAAGAAGAAGGGCGGCGTGCTCGACGACATGCCGGCCGGCCTGCCCGCCCTGACCCGCGCCGTGAAGCTGACCAAGCGCGCCGCCCGCGTCGGCTTCGACTGGCCCTCGACCGACGAGGTGCTGGCCAAGCTGGCCGAGGAAGTCGCCGAACTGCAGGTCGAGATCGACGCCGGCGATCAGGCCAAGGCCCGCGAGGAGCTGGGCGACATCCTGTTCGTCTGCGCCAACCTGGCCCGCAAGCTCGACGTCGAACCCGAGGACGCCTTGCGCGCCACCAACGCCAAGTTCGCCCGCCGCTTCGCGTTCATCGAGGCGGAACTGGCAAAGGACGGGCGCACGCCGGATCAGTCGGACCTGGCGGAGATGGACGCGCTGTGGGACGCGGCGAAGGCGGCGGAGCGGAAATAAGCCCTTCTCCCATAGGGAGAAGGTGGCGGCCGGAGGCCGCCGGATGAGGGGTTAGGGACAGAAGACGGCGTGCCGACACGACGTCCAAAGGCGTAGCCCCTCACCCTCCCATGCTGCGCATGGGCCCCTCCCTCTCCCTATGGGAGAGGGTTTTTACTCCCCGATCGGCATCACCCAGACGGTCGGAAACTGCCGCTCGAAGCGGCCCAGCGCCTGGGGGTCCATGCGGGCCACCAGGTGCACTTCGCCGTCTTCGCGATCGTCGCGCTCGACCACGCGGCCGTTGCGGTAGATCCAGGCCAGGGCCTCGCCGTCGGCCGGCGACAGGCGCAGGGCGATGGGCGGGGTGTCGTCGATCAGACCGCCGACGCGCTTGAGCAGTTCGGCGCAGCCCTCGCCAGTGACGGCCGAGACCGCAGAGGCGTCTGAGCGCTTGGCGCGGCCTTCGAGGATCTCGCGTTCCTCGTCGTCGACCAGATCGATCTTGTTCCAGACCTCGACGACGGTCTTGCCCTCGTCGGCTGTGACCTTCAGCTCGGTCAGGACCGCCTGGACGTCGCGGGCCTGGGAGTCGGTGTCGGGATTGGCGACGTCGCGCACGTGCAAGACCACGTCGGCCTCCTGCACCTCCTCGAGGGTGGCGCGGAAGGCCTCGACCAGTTCGTGCGGCAGGTCGGAGATGAAGCCGACGGTGTCGGACAGGATGGCCGGGCGGCCGTCGGGCAGCTTGACCGTCCGCAGGGTCGGGTCGAGCGTGGCGAACAGCATGTCCTGGGCCACGACCTCGGCGTTGGTCAGGCGGTTGAACAGGGTCGACTTGCCGGCGTTGGTGTAGCCGACCAGCGCCACGGTCGGGTACGGGACCTTCTTGCGGGCGCTGCGGTGCAGGGTGCGGGTGCGCCGCACCTCTTCCAGCTCGCGCTTGAGCTTGCCGATCGTGCCGGCGATCAGGCGCCGGTCGAGTTCGATCTGGGTTTCGCCGGGGCCGCCGGTGTTGCCGGTGCCGCCGCGCTGGCGTTCCAGGTGGGTCCAGGTGCGCACGAGGCGCGAGCGCTCGTAGTCGAGCCGCGCCAGTTCGACCTGCAGCTTGCCTTCGCGCGTGCGAGCGCGACGGGCGAAGATCTCGAGGATCAGGCCCGTGCGGTCGACGACCTTGACCCCCAGGCCGCGCTCGAGATTGCGCTGCTGGACGGGGGTGAGCTGGTCGTCGAACACGGCGACGTCGATGTGCTCGACCTCGCAGATCGCCTTGAATTCCTGGATCTTGCCGCTGCCGAACAGGGTGGCGGGCGTGACGGTGCGCAACGGCGCGATGGCCGTTTCGACAACGTCGAGATCGAGGGCTACGGCGAGGCCGACGGCCTCTTCGAGACGCGCCTTGGGATCGCGCGCCTCGAGAGCGGCCTGCCCACGAGCAGGCCGCACCGGGTGGATCACGAACGCCTTAAGGATCGGGTCGGCGTGATCGATAAGTCCATCGGGGGACTTAGATGTGGATTTTGACAAAAGAGCCTTGGACTTAGTCGTCTTGATCGGCGCTCGGCTCGTACAGCTGAACGGGCTGAGCCGGCATGATCGTCGAGATGGCGTGCTTGTAGACCAGTTGCGACTGGCCGTCGCGGCGCAGCAGGACGCAGAAGTTGTCGAACCAGCTGACCACGCCCTGCAGCTTTACGCCGTTGACCAGGAAGATGGTGAGCGGCGTCTTGGACTTGCGCACGCTGTTCAGGAAGGTGTCCTGAAGGTTTTGTTTCTTGTCGGCGGACATTGGGGATTCCCCTCTCGTTGATTTCGGAGGGCAACACGCCCTCCACACAAACAAGTTCATGCTAGAGCATTTTTCGCCGTTGGACATGGCCTTCGGCGAAAAATGCACGCGTGGCGGCGAGGAAGCTTAGATCGCTCCCGCCTTCGCCCGCTCGATATAGGCGCGCCGCAGCCGGCTCGCCACCGGCCCGACCGTTCCATCCCCGATCTTGTCGCCGTCGATGCTGACGATCGGCGTGACCAGGCTGCCGGCGCCGGTGATGAAGGCTTCCCGGGCGGTCTTGGCCTCTTCCACGGTGAACGGCCGCTCCTCGACCGGCAGGCCCGTCTCGGCGATGACGTCCAGCAAGGTCAGGCGGGTGACGCCGCGCAGGATGTTGGCCTGGGTGTCGCGGGTGCGCAGGCGACCTTCGGCGTCGACGATCCAGGCGTTGGACGAGGCGCCTTCGGTGACCAGGCCCAGGTCGTCGACGAACCAAGCCTCGATGGCGCCGCGCTCGCGGGCGGCCTGCTTGGCCAGGGCGTTGGGCAGCAGGCCGATGGTCTTGATGTCGCAGCGGCCCCAGCGGTTCTCGGGCACGGTGACGACGCCTGAGCCCTTGGCGGCCTTGGCCTCGGCGGCGGCGCGATCGACCGAACGGGCGGTGATCACCACGGCCGGCGGCACTTCCGGGTTCGGGAAGGCGTGGTCGCGCTTGGCGACGCCGCGGGTGACCTGCAGGTAGACGAGGCCCTCGCGCACCTGATTGCGGCGGATGGCTTCGCGCAGCACGATGGTCAGCGCCGCCTCGCTCATCGGGTGGGCGATGCGCAGTTCGTCGAGGCTGCGCCACAGGCGGGCGAAGTGGCCGGCGGCGTCGGCCAGCTTGCCGTCGAACACCGCCCAGACCTCATAGACGCCGTCGGCCAGCTGGTAGCCGCGGTCCTCGATGTGCACGGCGGCCTGGCCGTGACGCACGAAGCGGCCGTTGACGTAAGCGAAACGCGACATCGGGGTCCTTACTCTTCTTCCTCGCCGCGGCCGCCGGCCACGCCCAGGGACTTCAGCTTGCGGTGCAGGGCCGAGCGCTCCATGCCGATGAAGTTGGCCGTGCGCGAGATGTTGCCGCCGAACCGCAGGATCTGGGCGTTGAGATATTCGCGCTCGAACAGCTCGCGGGCCTCGCGCAGCGGCAGAGCGATGATCCGCTCGGCGCCGATCGCGCCCGAACCGCCGCTGGAGGGCTGGTCGGCCGCGTTCAGCATGTCGGCGGTGATCAGGTCGCCGGGCTCGCCCGCCGCCAGGATCAGCATCCGCTCGACGTTGTTGCGCAGCTGGCGGACGTTGCCGGGCCACGCCTGGACCTGAAGCGTCGCCAGGGCGTCTTCGCCGAGGCGACGGCGCTGCATGCCGGTGGCCTCGGAGATCCGCTCGACGAAATAGCTGATCAACTCGGGGATGTCCTCGCGCCGCTCGGCTAGGCCGGGCACGCGCACGGGCACCACGTTGAGGCGGTGGAACAGGTCCTCGCGGAAGCGACCGGCGGCGATCTCCTCGCGCAGGTCGCGCGAGGTGGACGAGATCACGCGGACGTCGACCTGCACATCATTGTCGCCGCCGACGCGGCGGAAGCGCTGCTCGACCAGCACCCGCAGGATGCGGCTCTGGGTCTCGCGCGGCATGTCGGCCACTTCGTCGAGATAGAGGGTGCCGCCGTGGGCGCGTTCGAACACGCCGATCTTGCGCGGACGACCGTTCTCGCCCTCCTCGCCGAACAGTTCGACGTCGAGGCGTTCGGGGGCCATGCCGGCCGAACTGACGGCGACGAACTCGGCCTTGGTGCGGGCGCTGGCGCTGTGGATCAGGCGGGCGACCAGCTCCTTGCCCGAGCCGGGCGGACCAGCGACCAGCACGCGGCTGTTGGCCGGCGCAACCTTGGCGATCATCTGGCGCAGGGCCTGGGCGGCCTGCGACTTGCCCATCAGGCCGTCGGAGGCGAAGCTCTGGGCCCGCAGGCGGCGGTTCTCGCGCTTGAGGTTGGTCGCCTCCAGCGCGCGCTCGACCACCAGCAGCAGCCGGTCGGACTTGAACGGCTTCTCCAGGAACTCGTAGGCGCCGCGCTTGATGGCGCTGACGGCGGTCTCGATGTTGCCGTGGCCCGAGATCATGATCACCGGCAGGTCGGCGTCGAGCGTCTTGATCATGTCGAGCAGCTCGAGACCGTCCATACCGCCGCCCTGCATCCAGATATCGAGGATCAGCAGGGCCGGCTTGCGGGCGCGGATGGCCGCCAGGGCCTGGTCGGAATCGGCGGCCGTACGAACGGCGTAGCCTTCGTCCTCCAGGATCCCGGCCACCAGATCGCGGATGTCGACTTCATCGTCGACCACCAGCACGTCGGCGCTCATGTCATCTCCTCTACGCCGTGGACGGAAGGCGCGGCGGCGAGCCGCGCCGACGCCGGGAACTTCAGGACGACGCGCGCGCCGGCGTGGCCGTGCGCGTCGGTGAGGACCAGCTCGCCGCCGTGGTCCTCCATGATCCGCTTGACGATGGCCAGGCCAAGGCCCGTGCCCTTCTCGCGGGTGGTCACATAGGGTTCGGCCAGCCGGTCGCGGTCCTTGGCGGGCAGGCCGACGCCGTTGTCCTCGACGACGATGCACAGGTTCTCGTCGTCGGAGACCAGGGTCGCGTCGATGTGGCCGCGCGGCTCGGGCGTCGCGTGGCGTCGCGCGCCCACGGCCTCGCCGGCGTTCTTCAGGATGTTGGTCAGGGCCTGACCGATCATGCGGGCGTCGCAATTGACCCAGACCGCCCCGCCCGGCTCGTCAATGACGACGTCGGTCTCGACGTCGACCACCCGCTGGGCGAAGACGCCGGCCCGCAGCAGCTCGGCCACGTCGGCCGGCGCGAAGCGCGGCGCGGGCATGCGGGCGAAGGCCGAGAACTCGTCGACCATCCGGCCGATGTCGCCGACCTGGCGGATGATGGTGTCGGTGCAGCGGTCGAAGGTCTCGAGATCGCCGGTGATGTCCTTGCGGTACTTGCGGCGGATGCGCTCGGCCGACAGCTGGATCGGGGTCAGCGGGTTCTTGATCTCGTGGGCGATGCGGCGGGCGACGTCCTTCCAGGCTGCGTTGCGCTGGGCGGCCATCAGGCGAGTGACGTCGTCGAAGGTCAGGACCTGACCCTCGGCGGCGTGGCCGGCGGCCCGCACGCGCAGGCGCAAGGTCTCGCCGCCGCGCACGACGTCGATCTCGACCTCGGCGTTGGGACGGCCCTGGCTGATCTCTTCCAGCACCTCGGCGAACTCGGGGGCGGCCTCGACGAGGTCCTGACCCACGGCCTCGTCGTCGAGCGCCAGCAGGGCGCCGGCGCGGCGGTTCAGGGCCGATATCCGGCCCGCGCCGTCCAGGCTGATGACCCCGGCGCTGACGCCCGAGAGCACGGTCTCGATGAACTGGCGGCGCGACTCGGCGTCGAGGCTGGCGGCCTTCAGGGCGGCCTGCTGGGCCTGAAGATCGGCCGTCATCATGTTGAAGGCGTTGGACAGCGCCCGGATCTCCTCGGGGCCGAGCTCGACATCGACCCGCGCATCCAGATCGCCGGCCGAGACGCGGCCGGCCGCCTGGACGAGGCCGGAGACGGGCGCGGCGATCGAGTTGGCGGCGGCGATCCCGACCCAGACGGCGGCGACCAGCACCAGCAGCGCGGTCTCGGCGTAGCTGAGGCCGAAGATCGCCTGGATGCGGGCCCGGTTCTCGGCGGCGTCGCGATAGGAGATCAGCGACTCCTCGGACTCGATCAGGTGGGCTAGGATGCCCTTGTCGATCGGCCGGGCGATGTAGAGGTAGCCGTCCTCGAAGCCCTTGAGCTTGTAGAGCGCCCGGAACAGGTCTTCGGACACGAAGCGCTGCGAGGTGATCTCGCCGGTGTCGGTCCAGCGGAAGCTGGAGGGCGGCGGGGCCAGGAACGGCGGGGCGTTCTCGGCCTCGGCCCGGGCGAGAATCCGGCCGTCGCGGTCGAGCACGTAGGCGGCCGAGAAGCCGTTGTCGTCGGCGAGGTTCTTCAGGAAGTGGCCGAAGGCGACCGGCGACTCAGCCATGGCCGGGGCGGCGGTGTTCAGCATGCCGGCCATCGGGCCCATGTGCTGGCTGATATAGGCCGTCTGCTCGGAGACGTAGGAGCGCGCCACGGTGGCCGAGTTCTCGACCACGGTCGTCACCCGCTTGCTGAACCAGCCGTCGACGCCACGGTTGACCAGCACCCCGAAGAACAGGGCCACGATCACCGCCGGGGCCACGGCCGCCACCGAGAACAGGCCGACGAAGCGCAGGTGCAGGCGGGCGCCGGCGTCGCTGGAGCGGGCGTCGATCAGGTCGAGCAGCCGCCAGCCGACGATGGCGGCGATGCAGAGGATGAGGGCCAGGTTGAAGCCCAGCACCACCAGGATCACGGTGCTGGCCGGTCCGATCGGTCCGGTGGTCGGCGGCGACGAGGCCAGGCCGACGCCGGTGGCCGTGAGTACGGCCGCCAGGGCGTAACCGCCGCCGAGGACGTAGCGTGACCTCAGAAGCTCACGCCACCAGAGCCGGCTGAAGCGGCGCGGGCGGTCTTCCGATTCCGAAACTGACGGGATCGACGACATCGGGTTGAGTTTAGGGCGGGGTGTGCCCCAAACTCAACACCCATGTGCTGAAAAAGCGTCAGCAACAAAATCCGTTGAGCGCCTAGCGGCGACCGCGGCTCATCTCGACGCCCAGATCCTGGATTTTCTTGCGCAGCGTATTGCGGTTAAGGCCGAGGATTTCGGCCGCCCGCACCTGGTTGCCGCGCGTGGCCGACAGGGTCAGCTGGATCAGCGGACGTTCGACCTCCTGCAGCACCCGGTCGTAGAGACCGGCGGCGGGGACGCCGTCGGGCTGTTCGGCGAAGTGCGAGGCCAGGTGGCGCTCGACCAGGGCCGCAAGCGTGACCGGGCCTTCGTCGGCGCGGGGCGCGGGCGAATGGTCCTGCAGCTCGCGATCGACGATGCGGGCGGTGATCAGCTCCTCGGCGTAGAGGGCGCACATCCGCCGGATCAGGTTCTCCAACTCGCGCACGTTGCCAGGCCAGGAGTGGCTCTTCATGCGGTCGAGCGCGCTCTGGTCGATGGTCTTGGCCGGCAGGCCTTCGCGGTTGGCGCGCAGCAGGAAGGTGCGGGCCAGGTCCGGGATGTCCTCCGAACGGTCGCGCAGCGGCGGCAGGCGCACGGGGGCGACGTTGAGGCGGAAGAACAGGTCTTCGCGGAACAGGCCCTGCTGGATCAGGCCGCGCAGGTCGCGGTTGGTGGCCGCGATGATGCGGACGTTAGGGCGACGGCCGGTCTTGGGGTTCACGACCGGCTCGGTGCCGTCGATCACGCGCAGCAGGCGGGTCTGGGCGTCGAGCGGCATGTCGCCGATCTCGTCGAGGAACAGGGTGCCGCCATCGGCTTCCACCAGGCGGCCCAAGTCCCCTTCCCCACGGCCGAACAGTTCCGTCTCGACCCGCTCGCGCGGCACGGCGGCCAGGTTCAGGACCACGAACTTGCCGTCGCGGCGGCGACCCAGGTCGTGCAGGGCGCGGGCGACCAGCTCCTTGCCGGTGCCGCTTTCGCCGAGGATCAGCACGGTGAGGTCGGCCCCGACCAGGCGGGCGATGGTGCGATAGACCTCCTGCATCGGCGCCGAGCGGCCGATCAGCGGCAGGCGCTCGTCGCGCATGGCGCGGGCCTGGGCCTTGGAGGCCTCGGCGTCGGCCGGACGCGACAGGGCCCGGCGGGCGGCCGCGGTGACGTCGTCGAGGTCGAACGGCTTGGAGACGTACTCGAAGGCCCCGGCGTCGGCGGCGTTGACCGCGGTCAGCAGGGTGTTCTGCGCGCTCATCACGATGATCGGCAGCTTCGGGCGCTCCTTGCGGATGCGCGGCAGCACGTCGAACACGTTCTCGTCGGGCATCATCACGTCGGTGACGACGAGATCGCCCTCCCCGTCGCTGACCCACTTGAGCAGGGTGGTGGCGTTGCCGGTGGCCCGGACCTGGTAGCCCAGACGGGTGAAGGCCTGGCTGAGGACGAGACGAACCGAAGAGTCGTCGTCAGCGATCAGAATCTTCTTGTTGGCGGCGTTCATCTACTCACGCGTCTCCCAAGGAGGGTTCGGGCGCCACAGGCAGCAGCACGCGGAACACGGTGCGGCCGGGCTCGGATTCGAAATCGATCAGGCCGCCATGGGCCGTCACGAGCTTGGTGACCAAGGCCAGGCCAAGGCCGGTGCCGTTGGCCTTGGTGGTCACGAAGGGCTGGAACAGGTGCTCGCGCAGGCTCTGGGGCACGCCCGGCCCGTTATCCTGCACGCGGATCTCGATCGGCGCGCTGGAGGCGGGCTTGCCGTCCACGCCCCGCACCCGCACGCCGGGGCGCCAGGCGGTGTGGATGACCAGCTCGCCACGGCCGTCGCCGCGCATGTGGGCGGCTTCGGAGGCATTCTTCACCAGGTTCAGGAAGATCTGGATCAGGTGGTCCTCGTCGCCCCAGACCGGCGGCAGCGAGGGGTCGTACTGCTCGCGGAAGCGCAGGCCGTCGGCGACACCATTGACCACCAGCGCCCGCACGCGGTCGAGCACCTGGTGGATGTTGACGGCCTCGCGCGGGGTCGGGGCCTGGTCGGAGAAGGCCTCCATGCGGTCCACCAGGCGGCGGATGCGGTCGGTCTCGTCGACGATCAGTTGGGCCAGCGGCTGGTCGGCGGCGCTGGCGCCAGTCTTCAGCAACTGGGCCGCGCCGCGGATGCCGGCCAGCGGGTTCTTGATCTCGTGGGCCAACATGCGGCCAAGGCCGACGACCGAGCGCAGGCCCGCCGCGTCGGCGGCGTTCTCGACGCCGAGCGCGCCCTTGACGTGCAGGGTCAGCAGCACCGAGCCGTCGCCCAGGGGCGAGGCGGCGCCGTCGGCCTCGAACGGCGGCTGGCCGAAGAGATTGACCTCGACCCCGTGCTCGCGGACCAGCGCGCCTTCGAACACGGCGCGGTCCATCAGCGAGACCAGCACCGAGCCGGGCGGCAAGGCGGCGCGGAAGCGGCCGCGGGCCAGCAGCGACAGGCCATGGCCGAACAGGGCCTCGGCCGCCTCGTTGACGGCCACCAGGGCGCCGTCGCGGTCGACGACCAGGGCGGGCTCGGGGCTCAGCTCGAAGGCGGCGGCCTTCAGGGCGTCCAGCGCGGGACCGGTAATGGCGCGGGCGCGGTCGGTCATGCGGCGATCCTTCCGCCGGCGAGCCAGAGATCGGCCAGGGCCGCCTCCAGAACAACCGGATCCTCTATGCGACAAAGGCTGGCGCGCGCCTGGCGGCGCGCTTCGGCGCTCTCCGGCCAAGGCGCGGCCTCGATGTAGGACGCCAGATGCTTGCGGAACATCTTGAGCCCCAGGCGATCGCCGTAGAAGGCGAGGCTGCGACGGAAATGGGTCAGGACGATCGCCAGGCGCTCGTCGACACCCGGTTCTACGAAGTCGCGACCGTCCAGGGCCGCCTCGATGGCCTGGGCGATCCACGGGCGGCCATAGACGCCCCGGCCGATCATCACGCCGTCGGCGCCCGATTGCTCAAGGGCGCGGCGAGCGCTGTCAGCGTCGGTGATGTCGCCATTGACGAGAACGGGCACGGAGACGGCGTTCTTGACCGCCGCGACGGCGGACCAGTCGGCCTCGCCCTTGTAGAACTGGCAGCGGGTGCGGCCGTGCACGGTGATGGCGCGGGCGCCGACGGCTTCGGCGCGGGCGGCGATCTCGGGGGCGTTGCGGCTGGCGTCGTCCCAGCCGAGGCGCATCTTGACGGTGACGGGCACGTCGACGGCCTCGACGGCGGCGGCGACCAGGGCTTCGGCCAGGTCGGGCTCGCGCATCAGGGCCGAGCCCGAAGCGGCGCCGGCGGTGACTTCCTTGGCCGGGCAGCCGAAGTTCAGGTCGATGATCTCGGCCCCGGCTTCAGCCGCCAGGCGGGCGCCGTGCGCCATATGCTCCGGATCGCGGCCGACAAGCTGTACGACCATCAGCGGCAGGCCTTCGCCGACGGCCGCGCGGCGGACGACGTCGGGCCGGCCCTTCGCGAATTCCGCGCAGGCGACCATTTCGGTGGCCACGTATGAAGCGCCGAGGCGCGTGGCCGTTTCTCTGAACGGAAGGTCGGAAACGCCTGTCATAGGCGCAATCCACACCCGTCCGGGCACCGTGACGGCGCCGACTGCGAGCTGCTTGCTCATTTTATGATCATCCCCACCGCTGTGTTTTTAGGCACATTGTGCAGCGCAGTAAAGCCCTCCGTTCGCTGGACATGCGCGACGACAACGTTAGACACGGGCCATGACCTTCTCAGCCGTCGTCGTCGCCGCAGGCAGCGGAACCCGTGCCGGACCCGGCCAGGCCAAGCAGTGGCGGGATCTGGCGGGAAAGCCGGTCCTGCGCTGGTCGGTCGAGGCCTTGCTGGCGGCCGGGGCCGCCGATCTCGTAATCGTTACCGATCCCACCATGCAGGACATCCTGGGCGAAACCTTGGCCGGCCTGGACGGCTGGCGGTTCGCGCCGGGCGGTGCCACGCGGGCGCTGTCGGTGCAATCGGGCCTGGCCGCCCTCGCCCATCGCCCGGCCGACGAGCCGGTGCTGGTGCATGACGCCGCCCGCCCCTTCCTGACCAAGGCCGTCGTGGACGGCGTGCTGGCCGCCCTCGAAAACGCCGACGGCGTGGTCCCCGCCCTGCCCGTGGCCGACACGCTCAAGTACGTTGGCAAGCGCGGCGGCGAGTCGGGGGCGACCACGACGTCGCGCGACGGCCTCTGGCGCGCCCAGACCCCGCAGGCCTTCCGCCGCGACCGCCTCCTAGCCGCCTACGCCGCCTGGAGCGGTGAGACCGAACCGACCGACGACGCCCAGGTCGTCGAGGCCGGCGGCGGCAAGGTCGCCATCGCGCCGGGAGACCCGCTGCTGACCAAGCTGACCTATCCGGAGGACTTCGCCATGGCCGAACGGCTGGCGGGCGCGGCCCGCATCACCCGCATCGGCCAGGGTTTCGACGCCCACCGCTGGGGTCCGGGTGAGTCGGTGTGGCTGTGCGGCGTCGAGATCGCCCACGACGAGACCCTGATCGGCCATTCGGACGCCGACGCCGGCCTGCACGCCCTGACCGACGCGATTCTCGGCGCGATCGGCGATGGCGACATCGGCGACCACTTCCCGCCGACCGACCCGCAGTGGAAGGGCGCGGCCTCGGACAAGTTCCTGATCCACGCCGTCGATCTGGTCCGCCAGCGCGGCGGCCGCCTGATCAATGTGGACGTGACGCTGATCTGCGAGCGACCCAAGATCAAGCCGCACCGCGAGGCCATGCGGGCGCGCCTGGCGCAGATCCTCGACCTGCCGCTCGACCGCGTCAGCGTGAAGGCGACCACGACCGAGAAGATGGGCTTCACCGGCCGAGGCGAGGGCCTCGCCGCCCAGGCGGTGGCGACGGTCGAGACGCCCCTCTAGAGTGACGCTCAAAGGAGTCGCGGCATGTTTCCCATCGAGATCGAAACCCTGGCCCGACTGCTGATCGACGAGGCGCGCGAGAAGAAGCTGCGCCTGACGGCGATCGAAAGTTGCACCGGCGGGCTGGTGGCCGGCGCGATCTGCGCGATCTCGGGGGCGTCGGACGTCTTCGAGCGAGGCTTCGTCACCTACACCAACCGCGCCAAGAGCGAGATGGTCGGCGTGCCGGGCGACCTGATCGCCGACCACGGCGCGGTGTCCGAGCCGGTGGCGCGGATGATGGCCGAAGGGGGCCTGGCCAACAGCAACGCTCACGTGGCCGTGGCCATCACCGGCATCGCCGGTCCCGGCGGCGGCACGCCGATGAAGCCGGTCGGCACCGTCCACTTCGCCGTCGCCCGCGCCAACCATTCGGTCGTCCATCGCCACGAGCATTTCGACGGCCAGACCCGCGAGGCTGTGCAGCTGGCGGCGATCCGCACGGCGCTGGAGATGCTGCGCGAGGCCGTGGCCTGATGCCCGACAGCGCGCCCTCCGACTGGCGGCGGTTCGTCGGGGCGGGCTTCTCGCGGTCGGCCCTGGGCGCGGCGGCCAAGCGCAAGAGCGAACTGCGGCATGCGGTGCGGGTGTCGGCGGCGGTCGTCGTCGCCTATGCCCTGGCCACGCTGCTGCATCTGCCCCAGGGTTATTGGGCGGTGTTCACGGCCGTCATCGTCGTGCAGTCGAGCCTGGGCGCGACCATCACCGCCTCGATCGAGCGGTTCATGGGCACCGTGGTCGGCGCGGCGGGCGGCGCCGTCGCGGCCTGGCTGCACAGCCGTCATCCCGAATGGGGCGGACCGATCCTGGCGGTCACGGCCGCGGCCCTGGCCTTCCTCGCCGCCGTGCGCCCGGCCTTCAAGGTCGCGCCGATCACCGCCGTTATCATGCTGATCGGCACCACGACCCACATGGACCCGCTGACGGCGGCCTTCCTGCGGGTGGCCGAGATCACCGTCGGCAGTCTGGTCGGCGTCGCCGCCACCCTGCTGATCTTCCCGGCGCGGGCGCACCAGTCGGTGGTGTCGAGCAGCCAGAAGGCGGCCGGACTGCTGGCCGACCTGCTGTCGCACTACGCCGCCAAGCTGGAGGGGGCGCCGACCACCCTGGATCCGCGCGAGCACTATGACGAGACCCTGAAGGCGCTGTCGAAGCTGCAGACGGCGATGACCGAGGCCGACCGCGAGACGGCCAGCAAGCTTTCCGACCGCTCGGTGTCGGACGCCCTGCCCCGCACCCTGTGGAGGCTGCGCAACGACTGCGTGATGATCGGCCGAGCCCTGCGCGAAGCCCTACCCGCCCCGACGCTGGGCCCGCCGACGGCGGCCATGCTGTCGGCCTCGTCAGCCTATCTGCGCGGCGTGGCCCAGAGCCTGTCGGGAACCGCCCGGCCTGACCGCATCGCCTTCGCCGCCGGCCATCAGACCTTCCAGGACGCCGTAGAGGGCATGCGCGACGTCGGCGCGACGCGGGAGCTGGCCTTCGACGACGCGGCGCGGACCTTCGGCCTGGTGTTCGCCGTGGAAAACCTGTTCGCGAATCTGGGAGACTTCGCCGACCGTGTGGAAGAAACGGCGGGGAAGCGGGACTAGGCCTTGGCCCCGTAGAGCTGCGCCGCGCGCGCCTCGAAACACGCGATCAGCTTGTCGACCGCCCGGTCCATGTTGGCCGCCAGCAGGGCGTCCAGCACCTTGGACTTGAAGGCGAAGTCGATGGCGAAGTCGACGGTGGTCCCGTCCGGATGCGGCGAGAACCGCCACTGGTTCGACAGCCGCTTGAACGGCCCGTAGAGCAGGCTGACCCCGACGCTGAGCTCCGCCTTGTCGCGGCGGACGCGGGTGGCGAACTTCTCGCGCAGGAACGAGAAGCCGACCTGGGCCTCGGCGTCCAGGCTGGAGACGTCGCCGGCCTCGTGGGCGTTCCAGGTGCGCATGGCCGTGATCCACGGCACGAACGACGGATAGGCCTCGACGTCGCCCACGAGCGCGAAGAGCTGTTCGGGCGCGTAGGGCAGCACCCGAGTGACGACGTGGCGGTGCAAGGATCAGCGAGCCTTGGCGTCGAGCGCGCGGCGGGCCGCCTGCAGCTTGGCGAAATCCTCGCCCGCGTGGTGCGACGAGCGGGTCAGCGGGCTGGACGACACCATCAGGAAGCCCTTGGCCCGGGCGATCGCCTCATAGGCCTTGAACTCTTCCGGCGTCACGAAGCGGTCGATGGCCGCGTGCTTGCGGGTCGGCTGCAGGTACTGGCCGATGGTGATGAAGTCGACGCCGGCCGAACGCATGTCGTCCATCACCTGCATGACCTCTTCCTTCGTTTCGCCCAGACCGACCATCAGGCCGGACTTGGTGAACTGAGAGGGATCGCGCTGTTTGACGCGGTCCAGCAGGCGCAGCGAGTTGTAGTAGCGCGCACCGGGACGGATCTTCAGATAGAGCCGCGGCACGGTCTCCAGATTGTGGTTGAAGACGTCGGGCCGCGAGTCGATCACCACGTTCTCGGCCTGATCCTTGCGCAGGAAGTCCGGCGTCAGAATCTCGATGGTCGTGCCGGGCGACATCGCGCGGATCGAGGTGACGACCTCGGCGAAGTGGCGGGCGCCGCCGTCGATCAGGTCGTCGCGGTCGACCGAGGTGATCACGACGTGCTTGAGGCCCATCTTGGCGACGGCCTCGGCCACGCGGCGCGGCTCGTCCGGATCCAGCTGGGTCGGCAGGCCGGTGGTGACGTTGCAGAAGGCGCAGGCGCGGGTGCAGATCTCGCCCATGATCATCATGGTCGCGTGCTTCTGGCTCCAGCACTCGCCGATGTTCGGGCAGGCCGCCTCTTCGCAGACCGTGGTCAGCTTGTGCTCGCGCACGATGCCCTTGGTCTCGTTGTATTGGCCCGAACCGGGCGCGCGAACGCGCAGCCAATCGGGTTTGCGCAGGACCGGCGTATCCGGGCGATTCTGCTTTTCGGGGTGGCGGACGGCGCGTTCCTCGGGACCGCGAGCCTTCAGCGTATCGATCAACGTGACCATGTGGGCCTAGATCGGCCTTCTTGGCCTCCGGATCAAGCTCTCGATCTTGCATGCGGCGCAAAGGCGCGAAATGAGTGGCCTATATGCTTCGCCATGTGCTCGTCCTGCTGCTCGCCCTGCCCCTTTTCGCCTGCGGCGAGCAAGGATCGCGCGCGCCTTTCGCCGACAGCCGAACCCCGCCGGGCCTGGAGCGCCGCTTCCTGCCGCCGAACGGCTGGGCCTGGGGCTATGTGCAGGTCGGCGAGGACGCGGTGCAGCGCTACGGCGTCTCGGCGCCGCACGGCGCGCCGACCAGCCAGATCCTTATCCTGACCGACTACGGCGAAAGCGCCGAGACCTGGTTCGAGACCGCTCAGGATCTCAACGCCAAGGGCGTGGTGGTGTGGATCCTGGAGCGCCAGGGCCAGGGCGGCTCCGAGCGGCTGGCCGGCAAGCGCGATCGCGGCCACGTGCTCAGCTACGCCCCCGACGTCACGGCGACCAAGGCCATGGTCAAGGCGGTGATCCGTCCCGACGGCCGCCTGCCGTTGACGGTGCTGGGCCAGGGCCAGGGCGGGTTGGTGGCCCTGCGCGCGGCCGAGGAAGGCCTGATGGCCGACGCCCTGGTGCTGTCGGCGCCGACCTTCGAACTCAACGCCCTGCCCGCCCCAAAGGCCCAGCTGATCAAGACCGCCCGTCTGGCGCGACAGGCCAGGCTGTCGTTCCTGGCCTGGCCGACGGCCCAGGACTGGCGGCGCGACGGTCCCGACGACAAGGCGCTGGGCCTGACCGGCGATGCGGTGCGCGGCGCGGTCAATCACGCCTGGCAGACGGCCAATCCGGACCTGCGGATGGGCGCGCCGAGCCTTGGCCTCTACGCGGCCTATTACGACGTGCTGGACGCTGCCGCCCACGACCTGGGCGGCGTGAAGATCCCCACCCTGCTGCTGGCCGGCGACGCCGATATGGTGACGCCCTCTTCGGCCCAGGCCAGCGTCTGCAAGGCGCTGGCGGACTGCCGCGAAACCCGCTTGCCGGGCGGGCGCCATGCGCTGCACCTGGAGCGGGATTCGGTGCGAGGCCCCTGGCTGGAGGGCGTGATCCAGACCGTGCGCGGCGCCGGCCGCCGATCGGTCGCCAGCCCTTGAGCCGCAAGGGTTTGCATCCCACCTGTAGAACGGGGTTCGATCACGAAACGTGACCGATCTTTGCAAACCCCGCCGGGATCGCTAGGCTCCCTGCTCAATCGAACGAGGGCGGAACTCGCGCCTTTGTGGGAGGTTTCGCCGGCATGCCGGTAGTTTTTAAAGCCGAAGACGGCCAAAAGGCGCTCTTCGACGCCCTGATCGACGCCAAGGACAAGTTCGGAGCCAAGAAGCCGATCCTGGAGGACCAGGACCGCAATCCTCTGAGCTATACCGACCTGATCCGGGCGAGCTTCGCCCTGGGCCGCAAGATCGCGGCCATGACCAAGCCCGGAGAGCATGTCGGCGTGCTGCTGCCCTCGGGCGTCGGCGCGGTCGTGGTGTTCTTCGCCCTGCACGCCTTCGGCCGCGTGCCGACCATGCTGAACTTCACGGCGGGCCTGCGGAACATCAAGGCCGCGGTGAAGCTGGCCAACGTCCAGCACGTGCTGACCGCCCACAAGTTCATCGAGCTGGGCAAGCTGCACGACGTGGTCGACGCGATCGACGACCTGGCCAAGGTCGTCTACCTGGAAGACGTCCGCAAGACGATCGGCCTCACCGACAAGCTGTTCGCGGCCGCGGCCGGCGCCTTCCCGCGCCAGTTCCGCAGCCCGGCCAAGCCCTCGGACAAGGGCGTGGTGCTGTTCACCTCGGGCAGCTTCGGCGCGCCGCGCGGCGTGGTGCTGAGCCAGGCCAATCTTGTCTCCAACGCCGCCCAGATCGCCGCCCACATTCCGCTGGATCCGGCCTGGGTGATGTTCAACCCGCTGCCGGTGTTCCACTGCTTTGGCCTCACCGCCGGCGTGATCCTGCCGCTGCTGCAGGGCATGAAGGCGTTCGAGTATCCCTCGCCGCTGCACACCAAGCAGATCCCGCCGCTGATCAAGGACAGCAAGGCCTCGCTGCTGCTGGCCACCGACACCTTCGTCAACCAGTACGCCCGGGCTTCGGAGACCGACGAGTTGGGCGGTCTGCAGTTCATCGTCTGCGGCGCCGAGAAGGTGCGCGACGAGACCCACGCCCTGATCAAGGAGCGCTTCGGCGACGTGCCGGTGCTGGAAGGCTACGGCGCGACCGAGGCCTCGCCGGTCATCGCGGTCAACAAGCCGACCGACAACCGCGCCGGCACGGTGGGCGGCCTGCTGCCGGGCATCGAGACCCGTCTCGAGCCGGTCGAAGGCATCGCCGAGGGCGGCCGCTTCTACGTGCGTGGCCCCAACATCATGTCGGGCTATCTGCGCGAGGACGGCGGCCTGGACGCTCCCGAGGGCGGCTGGCACGACACCGGCGACGTGGTCACCATGACCGACGACGACTGGATCACCATCAAGGGCCGGGTGAAGCGCTTCGCCAAGATCGGCGGCGAGATGGTGTCGCTGACCGCGGCCGAGGACCTGGCCGTCGCCGTGTGGCCCAACGGCCGCCACGCCGTGATCTCGATGCCCGACAAGAAGAAGGGCGAGAAGCTGATCCTGGTCACCGACTGCCAGACCGCCACGGCCGCGCCGCTGGTGGCTCATGCTCAAGCCATCGGCGCGCCGGAGCTGGCGGTGCCGCGCAAGATCCTGAAGGTCACCCAGGTGCCCGTGCTGGGCAGCGGCAAGACCGACTATGTCGCCATCCAGCGCATGGCCGAGACCGACAGCCAGGCGGCCTGATGGCCCGACGAACTTTCGCCCCTCCCCGGGCGTTTCAGTAGAGCTTGCGGCCGTCGCTCCGATCCTTTGCGGAAAGAGCGGCGGTCGATCGCGTGAACCGAAGCGTTGGAACGGGAGAAAGCCTTGGAACGACTGTACGTGTGGGCCCCGCGGGTGCTGAGCCTGCTGCGCATCATCGCCGCCCTGCTCTTCATGGAGCACGGCCTGATGAAGCTCTTCCACTTCCCGGCCGCCCAGCCCGGCGCGCCCGATCCGCTACCGCCGCTGCTGCTGGCCGCGGCCGTGCTGGAGGTCGTGGGCGGCGGCCTGCTGGTGTTGGGTCTGTTCACCCGGCCGGTGGCCTTCCTGCTGTCGGGCCAGATGGCCGTGGCCTATTTCCTGGCCCACTTCAGCCAGGGCTTCTGGCCGGCGCTGAACGGCGGCGAGGCCGCGATCCTGTTCAGCTTCATCTTCCTCTACCTGGTGTTCGCCGGTCCGGGGGAATGGAGCGTGGATGCGCAGGTGCGCAAGCGGCCGTAAATCCGAGGAACCTCCCCCTCTGGGGG
Organism: Caulobacter sp. GW821-FHT12A07; assembly: GCF_058807655.1. Taxonomy (NCBI): domain Bacteria; kingdom Pseudomonadati; phylum Pseudomonadota; class Alphaproteobacteria; order Caulobacterales; family Caulobacteraceae; genus Caulobacter; species Caulobacter sp. GW821-FHT12A07. The sequence continues at coordinate 4,799 of NZ_JBXAQX010000005.1, read as the reverse complement.
AGGTGATCGCGAAGCGATCGGTGGGGGGAGCGGCTGCAAAATCGGCCAGCGTCTCGGAAGCTGAAAACATCCCCCCACCGGCCTTCGGCCGCCTCCCCCAAAGGGGGAGGTTCCAGATCTAAAAATCCAGCTCCATCCGCGCGCCGGTGACGTGGACGCCATAGTCGCGATCGCCGTCGGCCAGGGGCGTGGCGTCCTGGTAGGCCAGGTAGGCGTGGTTGAGGTTGAAGCGCAGATATTCGACCGGCTGCCAGATCAGGGCGGCGATCAGCGCATCCTGGCGGCCGCCGACGATCGGGCCGTCGTTGAGGTCGAGATGGTCGTAGCGGGCGTTGACCTGCACCGCGCCGATCCCGCCGCCGCCCAAGGGCTTCCTGGGCTTGGCGCGGTCGAAGATGCCGGACTTGTAGCCGCGGGTGTCGTCGGTAAGGAACCAGCCGAGTTCGGCATAGCCGCCGAAGAAACGCGCGTCCGGGCCTGACGCCAGGTCGCTCTCCAGCCAGTGGGTCTCGGCCGCGCCGTGCAGGCGGCCGCGCACGAAGGCGGCTTCCAGGCCGAAGTGGGCTTCGTCCCTGACGGCGAGCGTCGAGGTGCCGATCAGGCGGGTGTTGCTGGTGTGGACGTAGGGTCGCTGGCGATAGCGCGTGCCGGCGTCGCCCACGCGCTTGAGGTCACGCCAGTGGGCCGAGCCGCCCAGGTGCAGCTGGGTCTTGCCGAGCTTGGGCGCATAGACCACGCGGCCGTCGAGGCCGTAGCTGTTGTTCTCGTCGCCGCCGCTGGCGCCGTCGCTGTCGTTGGACAGGGCGGTGATGTCGTCGGCGAACAGGCCGGCCTGCAGCAGCCAGGCGGACTTCTCGTATTGGGCGGCCAAACCCAAGCGGCGCTCGAAGCTGAAGGCGTCGGTGAAGGCCGCGCGCTCCATGACCGAGCCGGAGGTGTCGCCGGTCAGTTCGTCGAGGGACTGGAACTGGTTCTGGTTGCCGAGCGCGAACTGCCAGCCGCCGGTCTTGTAGGTGACGAAGGTGTCGACCAGGTCGACGCCGTTGTCGGAAAGCTCGAGCTCCAGCTTGTAGCCGATGCCGGCGCCCAGGCCGCCCTCCCCGCCCAGGCGGATGCGGCGCATCTCGGCGGCGTAGCCCAGGCCGCGATCGGTCGAGCCGTCGGGCCGGCCGACATAGCCGACGTCGGTCTGGATGCGGCCCTTGGCCTTGAAGCTGCGCCCGCCGCTGGCGGTGAACTGCGGCGAGCCCTTCCAGGCGATCTCGGTCGGCGACCCGGGCTTGGCGGCCGCGACCGTCGCCGGAGGAGCCGTCGGCGGGGCCGTGCGCTGGGGCGCGCCGGTCGCGCCGTCGAGCCGCTGCTCCATCCGCTGGAGCTGGGCCTTCAGGGTCGCGATCTCGGCCCGCAGCGCAGCGGCGTCCTCGGCGCCCAGCGACCCATCCTGGGCCTGGGCTGAAGACGCAGCGAGGCAAAGGCCGGCGACGAGGGTCGCCAGCGGGAGCTGTATGGAGGCGCGCAAGATCGTCACCCGGAATGCAGAAGACCCGCCCGACGGCCTGTCGGGCGGGTCTTCATAGCGACCGGGCCTTTGCTGTCCCGTGACAAAGTGTGTCTGGGAGAGCCCCGGGAACGGGAGTTCATCCGGGTTCGGACAAACTCCGGAACCCTCGCCGGATCAGATGTGCAGGACGCGGCCGTAGGCGTCGAGCGAGGCTTCGTGCATGGCTTCCGACATGGTCGGGTGCGCGTAGACGATGCCGTGCAGGTCTTCCTCGGTGGCTTCCAGCGTGATGGCCGTGACGAAGCCCTGGATCATCTCGGTCACTTCGTGGCCGATCATGTGGGCGCCGATCAGGGCGCCGGTCTTGGCGTCGAACACGGTCTTCACGAAGCCCTCGGTCTCGCCCGCGGCCACGGCCTTGCCGTTGACCTTGAACGGGAAGCGGCCGGCCTTGACCTCAAGGCCCGCGGCCTTGGCGCCAGCTTCGGTGTAGCCCACCGAGGCGACCTGCGGGTTGGCGTAGGTGCAGCCCGGGATCGGCGAGTGGACGTTCGGCGTCTTGTAGCCGGCGATGTACTCGGCGGCGTGGATGCCCTCGTGGCTGGCCTTGTGGGCGAGCCAGGGCGCGCCGGCGACGTCGCCGATGGCGTAGAGGCCGGGCACGTTGGTCTCGCCGTGCTTGCCGGTGACCACGTGACCGCGATCGAGCGTCAGGCCGACCGCTTCCGTGCCTTCGGTGTTCGGAACGATGCCGATGGCGACGATGCACTTCTCGGCGGTCAGTTGCTCGGCCTTGCCGCCGACCTCGACCGAAACCGACACGCCGGTGGCGGTCTTGTCGATCTTGGTGACCTTGGCGCCGATGCGGAACTTGATGCCGCGCTTCTCGAAGGCCTTCTGGGCGGCCTTGGAGACCTCGGCGTCCTCGACCGGCATGATGCGGTCGACGGCCTCGACGACGGTCACCTCGGCGCCGAGGGCGCGGTAGAAGCTGGCGAACTCGATGCCGATGGCGCCCGAGCCGATCACGACCAGCGACTTGGGCATCGACTTCGGCGCCAGGGCGTCGCGATAGGTCCAGACCTTGTCGCCGTCGGAGACGGCGCCGATGGCCGGGATGTTGCGGGCGCGGGCGCCGCTGGCCAGGATGACGTTCTTGGCCTGGACCGTGCGGCTGCCGCCGGCCTTCAGCGCGATCACGACCTTCGGAGCGGGCGCGCCCTTCTCGAGCTTGGCCTCGCCCTCGATGACCTCGATCTTGTGCTTCTTCATCAGGAAGGCGATGCCGCCCGACATGGTCTTGGCCACGCCGCGCGAGCGCTCGATGATCTTGTTGAAGTCGAACGAAGGCTTCTCGACCGCCAGGCCGTAGCTGTCGAGGTGCGACAGCTGTTCGAAGATCTCGCCGGACTTCAGCAGCGCCTTGGTGGGGATACAGCCCCAGTTGAGGCAGATGCCGCCCAGGTTCTCGCGCTCGACGATCGCCGTCTTCAGGCCCAGCTGGCTGGCGCGGATGGCGGCGACGTAGCCGCCCGGACCGGCGCCGATGACGACGACATCGAATTCCGTGGACATGGTAGTCTTACCCTAGCTTGGACGTCGCACGGGGGAGCGGCGGCGTCGAACGACCGGCCCCGCGGGGCCGGCCTGGGAAATCTATAACAGCGCCTCGACGGCCGCCTGGAGCTCTTCAGGCTTGGTGGTCGGGGCGAAACGCTCGACGACGTTTCCGTCGCGGTCGATCAGGAACTTGGTGAAGTTCCACTTGATGCCTTCGGTGCCCAGCACGCCCTTCTGCTGCTTCTTCAGATAGGCGTAGAGCGGGTGGGCCGAGGGGCCGTTGACGTCGATCTTGGCCATCATCGGGAAGGTCACGTCGTAGGTCAGCGAGCAGAAGCTGCCGATCTCCTCCGCCGTACCCGGTTCCTGACTTCCGAACTGGTTGCAGGGAAAGCCCAGGATGGTCAGGCCGCGATCCTTGCTGGCCTTGTAGAGCGCTTCCAGGCCCTCATACTGCGGGGTCAGGCCGCACTTGCTGGCGGTGTTGACGATCAGCAGCACCTGGCCGCGATAGTCAGCCAGGCTGACGTCCTTGCCTTCGAGCGTCTTGGCCGAGAATTCGTAGACCGACATCGCGTGTTCTCCCCGGGGGCCGTCCCCGTCCTGAAAAATCCAGGATGGGACCCTGCCCGGCCGCTTTCGAAATCCCCGCCCCGCGTTTGGTCGAGGGGCGAGGATTTCAAGGCAAAGGCCGCCCTTAGACGATCAGGGTCAGCGGCTCCTCGATCAGCGGCTTGAAGGCCGCCAGGAACTTGGCGCCGACCGCGCCGTCGACCACGCGGTGATCGCAGGTCAGGGTCACGGTCATCACCGTGGCCACGGCCAGCTGGCCGTTCTTGACGACCGGACGCTGCTCGCCGGCCCCGACGCTCATGATCGCGCCTTGCGGCTCGTTGATGATCGACGAGAAGGCCTTGATGCCGAACATGCCGAGGTTGGAGACCGAGAAGGTGCCGCCCTGGAATTCCTCGGGCTTCAGCTTCTTGGCCTTGGCGCGGGCGGCCAGGTCCTTCATCTCGGCCGAGATCTGGGCCAGGCCCTTGGTCTCGGCGGCGCGGATGATCGGGGTGATCAGGCCGCCGTCGATGGCCACGGCCACGGCGATGTCGGCGTGCTTGTGCATGGCGATGCCTTCAGGCGTGTAGGAGGCGTTGGCCTCCGGCACGCGCTTCAGCGCCACGGCGGCGGCCTTGATGACGATGTCGTTGACCGACACCTTCACGCCCTGGCCTTCAAGCAGGCTGTTGATCTTCGCGCGGGCGGCCAGCAGGCCGTCCAGCTCGATGTCGATCGTCAGCGGGAAGTGCGGCACGTCGCGGAAGCTTTCCGTCAGGCGGCGCGCGATGGTCTTGCGCATGCCGTCCAGCGGCACGAGGTCGTAGGAGCCGGCGGGGATGCCCATCTGCTCCAGCGACTGGACCTTGCGCGGCTCGGCGGCCGGGGCCGAAGCAGCGGCGGCGGGAGCCGGCGCGGCCTTGGCGGCCGGGGCGCCGCCGCTCTTGGCGGCTTCGACGTCGGACTTGACCACGCGACCGTGCGGACCCGAGCCCTTGATGGACTTCAGGTCGAGGCTGGCGGCGGCGGCCAGGCGACGGGCCAGCGGCGAAGCGAAGACGCGCGAGCCGTCGGCGGCGACCGGAGCGGCCGGAGCCGGGGCGGCAGGCGCGGGCGCGGCGCGGTGATCCGCTCGGCCAGCGACAGCGACAGCGGATAGACGAACACCGGCCCGGCCATCTCG